>NZ_JBHVDH010000001.1:0-369780 GCF_042802855.1 Streptomyces sp. NPDC057445
CTCACGTTCCGGGCCCGGCCCTTGAAGCCTGCCGACGGCTACGCGCTCATCGCGCGGCAGCCCGCCGTCAGTTGTCGTCCTCGTCGATCAGGAAGCCCCGCATCGGCGACGGCGCCTGCTGCATCGGCTGCGGGCCCTGCGGCCGCACCGGTGCCATCGGCTGGGTCATCGCCGGGGACATCTGCTGCTGGCCGCCGTACGACGGAGCCGCGGGGGAAGGCCCGTGACCACCCATCGTCTGGTTGCCGCCGTAGGACGGGGCGCTCGCGCCCGCCGGAGCCATGGAGGGCGCCGGGGACGGCGGCAGCGACGGCGCGGCGGAGGCCCGCGGCGGGGCCAGCGAGTCGTCGGCCTGGGTCTCCAGCTGGCGCAGCTGGCTCTCCAGGTACGACTTCAGACGCGTGCGGTACTCGCGCTCGAAGCCCCTCAGGTCCTCGACCTTGCGCTCGAGCGTGGCACGGGCCGACTCCAGCGAGCCCATCGCGACGCGGTGCTTCTCCTGCGCGTCCCGCTCCAGCGCGTCCGCCTTGGCGCGGGCGTCCCGCTCCAGGCCCTCGGCGCGCGAGCGCGCCTCGCCGACGATCTTGTTCGCCTCGGACCGGGCCTCGGCGATCGCCTGGTCGGCGGTCTGCTGGGCCAGGGAGAGGACACGCGCGGCACTGTCGCCGCCCGGGCCCTGACCGGGCATCTGCGGACCGTGACCGCCCATGGGGCCGCCCATCGGGCCACCCATGGGACCGCCCTGCATCGGGCCGGGTCCCATCGGACCCGGGCCCTGCGGACCGTGCCCCTGAGGACCGTGGCCCTGCGGACCGTGACCGTGACCAGGACCGGCCGGCAGCTGCGGAGCTCCACCGGGCAGCTGGGGGGGACCCATCTGCGGGGGCTGCTGCTGGACCGGGGGTCCGGATATGGCGGCGGGCACAGGTGCGCCCGGACCGCGGCCGTCCTGCGGCTCCGGCGGCTTACGCATGCCCTGCTGCTGCTGGTTCTGCGCGGCGGCACGGGTCGCCGCGGCCAGCTTGGCGCGCAGGTCCTCGTTCTCGCGGAGCAGACGCGTCAGCTCGGCTTCGACCTCATCGAGAAAGGCATCGACCTCGTCCTCGTCATAGCCTTCTCGGAGGCGGACGGTCGTGAACTGCTTGTTCCGCACGTCCTCGGGGGTCAACGGCATCTCTACTTCACCTCTACGTAGTCGTCGGCAGTCGGCAAGACCGTAACGTTCACATCCCGCTCCCCACGCTGCGCACGATGGAGATCAGGATGTAGACGATGATCATCAGAACGAAGAAGGACAGGTCGAGTGCCACGCCCCCGAGACGCAGCGGCGGGATGAACCGCCGCAAAAGCTTGAGCGGTGGATCGGTGACAGTGTAGGTGGCCTCAAGGACGACCACCATCGCCTTGCCAGGTTGCCACGCGCGCGCGAACTGGAAGACGTAGTCCATGACCAGCCGGAAAATCAGCACGACGAGGAAGCACACAAGCGCGATGTAGACCACGAAAAGTGCGACGTCCATCCTCGCGCTTACCTCTCCCCTGGCTCTCGTGTCCGGCCTTCCGGCCGGGTTCGTTCCCGGTGTCGATTTCTCAGCTCTGGTTGAAGAACCCGCCCTCTGCGATGCGGGCCTTGTCCTCCGCCGTGACATCGACGTTAGCAGGCGACAACAGGAACACCTTCTGCGTCACTCGCTCAATGCTGCCATGGAGACCGAAGACGAGTCCCGCGGCAAAGTCGACAAGTCGCTTTGCATCGGTGTCGTCCATCTCGGTGAGATTCATGATCACCGGGGTGCCCTCACGGAAGTGTTCCCCGATGGTACGGGCCTCGTTATAGGTCCGGGGGTGCAACGTCGTGATGCGGTAGGGCTCGCGCTCGGACACGACCTTGGGCATGATCACCGGTGCGTTCTTCTCCAGGCTCGGACGTTCAGGTGTGATGGATGCCACGGGGGCGATTCGTGCCGGACGTCCGGAATCCGCGGGCAGCGGAGCCGAATGCGGCACCGGCTCACGGGGGGCGGGCGGCTGCACCACGCGCACCGGCTCCTCCCGTTCCACCTGATGCGGGGGCTGATGCCGGCGCCGGTCCCGCTCGGGCTCCGGCTCCATCTCGGGTTCGAAGTCGTCGTCGGGGTCGAATCCCCGGCCGTCGTACCCATCGTCCTCCACGAGGCCGAGGTAGACCGCCATCTTGCGCATCGCGCCGGCCATTCTCTGAGTCCTCCGCTCTGTGGTGGATCGGCTTCGTTCGGCTACGTCACCAAGTACCCGCGATCCACTCGGCCTGTCCGCCTTTCGACGGAAATGACCATATTTTCTACTGTGGTCCGACTTGCTTCGCGACGTTACCCGAGCCGAGGTCGGACTCCGAGTACCGCAGTACCGACGCGCACATGTGTCGCTCCGGCCGCTACTGCCTCTTCGAGATCCGCACTCATCCCTGCTGACACCATGTTCGCAGCAGGACGGTCGGCGCGCAGGCTTGATGAGAATTCCATCATCCGCTCGAACGCGGCCCGTTGACGTCCCGCGTACGGCCCCTCGAGAGGCGCGACGGTCATCAGTCCGCCGAGCCGAAGCCCGGGTGCCTCGTCGACCGCGGCGGCCAACTCCTCGATGCCGTCAGGTGCGACGCCGCCCCTCCGGGCCTGCCCGCCCGACTCGGCGTCGAGCGCGACCTGGATCAGACACTCCAGTTCGCGCTCGGCACGCACCGCCGCCGCGGACAGTGCACGAACCAGCTTCAACCGGTCGACCGACTGCACGACGTCGGCATAAGTCGCAACAGAACGGACTTTGTTCGTCTGGAGCTGACCGACGAAGTGCCACATGAGATCGAGATCGGAACATGCGGCGGCCTTGGGCGCCGCGTCCTGGTCCTTGTTCTCGGCAACGTGCCGCACTCCGAGTTCGCGCAGCAGGCGCACATCGCTCGCGGGGTAGGTCTTGGTGACCACGATGAGGGTCACTTCTTCCCGCTTGCGCCCGGCCGCCGCGCAGGCGGAAGCGATACGTTCCTCCACGCGCGCCAGGTTCTCTGCGAGTTCGGTCCTGCGGTCGGTCATGACTCTTCTCTTCCGGGGCTTCCGGCACTTCCGGCGTTTCCGGCGCTTCCAGGATCTCCGGGGCTTTCGGGGTCCAGCCAGACATATCCCGCGAGGCGTCCCGTCACGCGGTCCCTGCGGTACGAATAATGGTCCCCGGACTCCAGTGTGCACACCGGCGATGCCTGCCGGTCCCGTACGCCGAGGGCGTCGAGCTGGGCATGGACCCCAGCCGTGACATCGACCGCCGGGGTGCCCCAGCTGGTCTCGGACCAGGCCGCCGGTTCCACCGCGGCGACTTCGGCGCGCATCGCCTCGGGGACTTCGTAGCAGCGACCGCAGACGGCGGGCCCGGTACGGGCGGTGATCCGTGCCGGGTCCGCGCCGAGCGCGATCATGGCCTCCACGGCGGCCGGTACGACGCCGGCGACCATCCCCGGGCGTCCGGCGTGGGCCGCGCCCGCCACCCCCGCCACCGGGTCCGCCAGCAGAACCGGGGTGCAGTCGGCGGTGAGGACGGCGAGCGGCAGTCCCGGCCGGGCGGTCACCACCGCGTCCACCGCCGGGATCTCGCCGCCGGCCCAAGGGCCGTCGACCACGGCGACCGAGCGGCCGTGCACCTGGTTCATCCAGACGACGAGCCCCGGGTCGAGACCCAGGGCCCGCGCCGCGAGCTCGCGGTTCTCGCGAACGGCGGCGGGGTCGTCGCCGACCGCGCCGCCGAGGTTGAGCTTTTCGTACGGAGCGGCGCTCACCCCGCCCCACCTGTCGGTGAAGGCGAAATGGGCGCCGCTCACGCTGTCGTGCTCCCGTATCACTTCAAGGTCACTTCAGGAAGTCCGGGACGTCCAGCTCCTCGGCCTGGCTGTCGTACGGCCGGGCCGGCGGAACCTGCGGCGACGCGTTCCCGGACGACGAGGTCTCACTCGCCACCGGGGCCGGCTCGGCCGGGACCGGCTCCTCGCGCGGCGGCACCGTACCGAGGCCGCCGAGGGAACGCGGCTCGGGGCGGGCCGGGGGCGCCGGCTCGTCACGCTTGGCGGCGGCGGAGCCGATCACGTTCTCCCGGCGGGTCGGGGGCTGGCCCCCGTCGAAGCCGGCCGCGATGACCGTGACCCGTACCTCGTCGCCCAGCGCATCGTCGATGACGGCACCGAAGATGATGTTCGCCTCGGGGTGGGCCGCCTCGCTGACCAGCTGGGCGGCCTCGTTGATCTCGAAGAGACCGAGGTCCGAACCACCCGAGATGGAGAGCAGCACACCGCGTGCGCCGTCGATGGAGGCCTCCAGCAGGGGCGAGGAGATCGCCATCTCGGCCGCGGCCACGGCACGGTCGTCACCGCGGGCGGAGCCGATGCCCATGAGCGCGGAGCCGGCCTCGGACATGACCGACTTGACGTCGGCGAAGTCGAGGTTGATGAGCCCCGGAGTGGTGATGAGGTCGGTGATGCCCTGGACACCCGACAGCAGGACCTGGTCCGCCGACTTGAACGCGTCGAGCACGCTGACCTGGCGGTCCGAGATGGACAGCAGCCGGTCGTTCGGGATGACGATGAGCGTGTCGACCTCTTCGCGGAGCTCGGCGATGCCGTCCTCCGCCTGGTTGGCGCGACGGCGGCCCTCGAAGGTGAAGGGCCGGGTGACCACGCCGATGGTCAGGGCGCCGAGCGAGCGTGCGATGTTCGCCACGACGGGCGCGCCGCCGGTGCCGGTGCCGCCGCCTTCGCCGGCGGTGACGAAGACCATGTCGGCCCCCTTGAGGACCTCCTCGATCTCCTCTCGGTGGTCCTCTGCCGCCTTGCGGCCGACTGCCGGGTTGGCTCCGGCCCCCAGGCCGCGGGTGAGTTCGCGGCCGACGTCGAGCTTGACGTCGGCGTCGCTCATCAACAGGGCTTGCGCGTCGGTGTTGATCGCGATGAACTCGACGCCCTTGAGGCCGACCTCGATCATTCGGTTGATGGCATTGACACCACCGCCGCCGACACCGATGACCTTGATGACTGCGAGGTAGTTCTGCGGTGCTGCCACGTCGAAGGCCTCTCGCCTCGAGTTACGTGTCGCCGCCTCGCGGTGGTGACCGCGCTGCGACGACGGATGCCGATGGGACGGTCCGAAACGCCGACCCAAACCCTAACGTTGAAGTTTAGGGTTACCAGTGTCTCAACTTCCTGGACTCTCTCGAACGAGACACTAAGTCGACAAGCGGCGCGCGTTCAACGAACACGCCGAACCTCCCGTTTTTCTTTTCACCCTATGTGATCAGCCGTTGCGCTGACCAACCAGGGTGCTGGCCTGCGCATTTGTGCGTCAACTCCCGGACGCGGCAGGGGCCGTGGGCGCGCTCACGTCGAAATGCCGGGCCTCGGGATCGGCTTTCATCAGCGCGGTGAGCGTGCGAGCCTTCGCCTCACCACCCTCCGCGCTACCCCAGGCGACCGTCCGCTCCCGGACCAGCTTCAGGGTGATGGAGTCGTACGATCGCACTTCGACGGAGCGGAGGTCCCGGGCGGCCCGGGGCGGGAGTTCGGAGACGACCCGGACCGCCTCCCGAACCAGCCGCCGCTCGCCGAAGCGGCGCAGACTCGGCGACCGATCCGCCGTCAGCTCCAGCAGGGGCAGGCCTTCGGGCGCTTTGTCCACCGTGGCGAAACGAACGCCCTTCGCGTCCACTTCGATGAACTTCGCGTCTTTTCCGATGAGTAGTACCGGCTCCCGCTCCGTCACCTTCAGTACGATCCCGTGCGGCCATGAACGTTCGGCTTCGACCGAGTCGATACGGGGCAGCTTCTCGCGCAGCCGCGCCTCGATGGCGTCCATATCAACCGAAATGAGCGGCGATCCGATCGGTACGGCCGCCGCCTGCTCGACCTCACGAGGTGTCAGAACCTTTGCGCCGGAGGCCCGGACCTGCTCGACGCGCAGCCACGAGGAGCCGTAGAGCACCCAGATTCCCGCCGCCGTGAGCACGACGAGAGCGCAGAGGATCAGCAGCAGTCCGCGGGCCGGCAGAGGGGTGCGGCGGAAGGCCGGCCTCTTGCCGGGCCGGCCGGGCCGACCGGCCGACGACGGACTCTTCGGTCTCCGTGTGCCACGTTCGGCGGTCGTCGGTCCGGCCATGCTCCGTGCCCTGCCCTTCGCTGTCCCCTACCGGCGTGCGGCAATCGCCTCATACACCATTCCGACAAGCAGATCGTCTGCATCCCGGCGTCCGAACTCGGCCGCGGCGCGGGACATCTCGTACAGCCGGTGCGGATCGGCGAGCACCGGGAGCACATTCCCCTGGACCCACTCGGGAGTCAGCTCGGCGTCGTCGACCAGCAGGCCGCCGCCGTGCTTCACCACCGGCTGGGCGTTGAGCCGCTGTTCGCCGTTGCCGATCGGCAGCGGTACGTAAGCGGCGGGCAGGCCCACGGCGGAGAGTTCGGCGACCGTCATGGCGCCGGCGCGGCAGAGCATCATGTCCGCCGCCGCGTAGGCGAGATCCATCCGGTCCACGTACGGTACCGGGATGTAGGGCGGCATTCCCGGCATGTTGTCCACGCGCGGCAGTTCGTTCTTCGGGCCGACCGCGTGGAGGATCTGGATGCCGGAGCGCTGCAGCAGCGGGGCGACCTGATGGATCACCTCGTTGAGGCGGCGGGCGCCCTGCGAGCCGCCGGACACCAGCAGCGTCGGCAGATGGGGATCGAGCCCGAACGCGGCACGCGCCTCCGGCCGGACACGGGCCCGGTCGAGGGTGGCGATGGAACGGCGCAGCGGGATGCCGATGTAGCGGGCGTCGCGCAGCTTGCTGTCGGGCGTCGAGACCGCGACGGCCGCCGCGTACCGCGAGCCGATCTTGTTGGCCAGACCCGGACGGGCGTTGGCCTCATGGACGACGATGGGGACGCCGAGGCGCTTGGCGGCGAGATAGCCGGGCAGCGCGACATAGCCGCCGAAGCCGACGACGCAGTCCGCCTTGGTGCGCTCCAGGATCTGCTCGGCTGCCTTGATGGTGCCCCGCAGCCGGCCCGGGACGGTGATCAGCTCGGGCGTCGGCTTGCGCGGCAGTGGTACGGCAGGGATGAGAGCCAGGTCATAGCCCCGCTCGGGCACGAGCCTGGTCTCCAGTCCGCGCTCCGTGCCAAGGGCTGTGATGCCCACGGTCGGATCCTGCCTGCGCAGGGCGTCCGCGAGGGCGAGCGCGGGCTCGATGTGGCCGGCGGTCCCCCCGCCGGCGAGTACGACATGCACCGAAATTCACCGCTCTCCGGACGGACGCTTCTTGACGCGCCGTCTCATCGTCTTCCATCTGACCCCGGGCCTCCGCATGGCCAGGGCCGCCTTCGCGGCGGGGTCCTCCCGCGCGAACGCGATCAGTAGCCCCACGGCGAACATGGTCGGCAGCAGGGCGGAGCCTCCGTAGGAGAACAGCGGGAGGGGGACTCCGGCGATCGGCAGCAGACCGAGCACCGCACCGATGTTGATCACGGCCTGGGCCGTGATCCAGGTGGTCACGCCTCCCGCGGCGTACCTCACGAAGGGGTCCTCCGTGCGTCCGGCCACGCGGATACCCGCATAGCCTAGAGCCGCGAAGAGAGTGAGCACCGACAGCGTCCCCGCCAGCCCCAGTTCCTCCCCGGTGATGGCGAAGATGAAGTCGGTGTGCGCTTCAGGTAGTTGGCCCCATTTTTCCACACTTGCCCCGATACCGGAACCGAACCATCCGCCGGAGGCGAGTGCGTAGATCCCGTGCACCGCCTGCCAGCAGTTGTCGCCGGGTCCCGGATCAGTGGCACCGACGCACTGGAACCGGGCCATACGGTTGGAACTCGTCCCGATCAGGATGGCACCGATCACACCGGCGACGGCCAGCACCCCGGCGAACAGCCTGGTGGGGGCGCCGGCCAGCCAGAGCAGCCCGAAGAGGATCGCGGTCAGGATGATGGCGGTGCCCATGTCACCGCCGAGCATGATCAGCCCCAGCAGCATGAAGGCCACCGGCACCAGCGGGACGAGCAGGTGTTTCCACTGCGTGAGCAACCGTTTGTCCTGCTTGCGGGCAAGCAGGTCGGCGCCCCAGAGGATGAGCGCGAGCTTGCCGAAC
The DNA here is from genome assembly GCF_042802855.1 of Streptomyces sp. NPDC057445. NCBI lineage: Bacteria > Bacillati > Actinomycetota > Actinomycetes > Kitasatosporales > Streptomycetaceae > Streptomyces > Streptomyces sp. NPDC057445. The sequence continues at coordinate 8,134 of NZ_JBHVDH010000001.1, forward strand.
TCACTGGGCTGCAGCTGGAAGGGACCGCCGAGATAGATCCAGTTCTGGTTGCCGTTGACGGAATGCCCTATCCCCGGGACCTGTACGAGCACCATCAGGATGACGCTGCCGACGAGGAGCGGGTAGGCCAGTGCCCGGTGCAGCTTGCCCGGCATCCGGGAGGCGAGGAGCAGCAGCCCGGCGCCGATGACGGCGGCCAGGAACTGCTTGCGGAAGAAGTACGAGGCCGGCAGGGACAGCTCCAGCGCCTTGATCATCGACGCGGAGTAGACCATCACGAGGCCCAGGACGGTGATCAGCAGCCCGGCGCCGAGGATCACGTAGTACGCGGTGAGCGGCCGGTCCCAGGCCCTCCGTGCCTGCTCGTAGACCCGTCGGATCCCGCTCCCGAGGGGCGGCCGTGGCGCGCCGCTCCCCTGCCCCCCGCTCCGCGCGGCAGGCGGTCGCCTCGACGCGGGCCCGGCGGTCCCGCTGCGCAGCGCGACGCCGGCGAGCGCCGGCTGCGGGACCAGCCCGGCCACCAGGGCGTCGGCCCGTGCGGTGATCGTACGGACGAACCGCCGCGCCGCGGCTGCGACGGCCGCCTGCACGCGCAGGGGCGCCCCGTACGTCGGTCCGGGCGAACCGCTTCCGCCTGCGGCCGGGGTGGGCGCCACAGCGCCGAAACGGCCGGTCGTCGCGGAACCTCCCCGGCGCCCACGCCACGGATGGGCGGGAGCGCCGACGGTGGTTCCGTCGGCGGGGAGTGCGACGGAGGCCGGCGCCGGGCCCCGCCGGCCGCGCGGCCGGCCCCCGCTCTCCACGGCCGTCCCGCTCTCCACGGCCGTCCTGCTCGGCAAGGCGGAGGGGTCGGCCCGCGGCGTCGGCTCCGAGGCGCTTGCCGTCGACGTCGGGCCGGGCCGGGAGGTGACCGGCCCCGGGGTCCCTCTCACGGGAGTCCGGGGTTCGTGGCGCCCGGCGGCAGCCGGAACCGGCACAGAGGGCCGGTCCGCGGGGGCGGAACGCCCCACCGCCACGGGCCGGGGCGGCCCGGAGTCTCGGCAGCCCGCGTCCTGGGACGCGGACGGAGACAGCGGGAACGGCCGGTCCCCGTGACCGAGAGGCGTCATGGGGCCGCGGCGGGCCGGGGGCCGGGTGCCCGGGGAGTCGGACGCGGCGGTGGGGTCGGGCGGCATGGGCGGTGTCCCCTCCAGTCGTGGGCGGCGGCGCCGAGGCGCGGCGGCGGGGACCGGGCCGGTCAGGCGCGCTCGGCGGCGAGGGCGCGGACCGCGTCCGCGAAGGCCTCGCCCCGCTTGTTGTAGTTGACGAACATGTCCATCGAGGCACAGGCCGGGGCCAGCAGAACCGTGTCCCCCGGCTGCGCGAGGCCCGCCGCTTCGCGAACCGCCGCCGACATCGCCCCAGTGTCGGTCCGCTCGACGTCGACGACCGGGACCTCGGGGGCGTGTCGCGCGAGGGCTTCGGCGATCAGAGCCCGGTCCGCGCCGATGAGAACCACACCGCGCAGCCGCTTCGCCGACTTCTCGACGAGCCCGTCGAAGGTCGCACCCTTCGCCAGTCCGCCCGCGATCCAGACGATCGGGTCGTACGCGGCCAAGGACGCTTCCGTCGCATGGGTGTTGGTGGCCTTCGAGTCGTCCACGTACGCGACGCCGTCGACCTCGTCGACGTATTCGATGCGGTGCGCGTCCGGCCGGAAGTTGCGCAGCCCGTCCCGTACGGCGGCGGGCGGGACGCCGAACGCCCGGGCCAGCGCGGCAGCGGCGAGTGCGTTGGCGATGTTGTGCGGGGCCGGGGGGTTGACGTCGGAGACCTCGGCCAGCTCCTGCGCCTGCTTCTGCCGGTTCTCGACGAACGCGCGGTCCACGAGGATGCCGTCCACGACGCCGAGCTGTGAGGGACCGGGCGTGCCGAGGGTGAAGCCGATCGCGCGGCAGCCCTCCTCGACGTCCGCCTCGCGCACCAGGTCCTCGGTCGCGGGATCGGCCACGTTGTAGACGCACGCGACCGTATTGCCCTCGTAGATACGGCCCTTGTCGGCGACGTACGCCTCCATGGAGCCGTGCCAGTCGAGGTGGTCGGGCGCCAGGTTGAGCACGGCGGCGGAGTGGGCGCGCAGCGAGGGCGCCCAGTGCAGCTGGTAGCTGGAGAGTTCGACGGCCAGCACGTCGTACTTCTCGTCACCCACCACGGCGTCCAGCAGTGAGACGCCGATGTTGCCCACGGCGGCCGTCCTCAGCCCGGCCGCCTCCAGGATCGAGGCGAGCATCCGGACCGTCGTGGTCTTGCCGTTGGTGCCGGTGACGGCGAGCCAGGGTGCGGCGTCGGGCCCGCGCAGCCGCCATGCCAGCTCCACATCGCCCCAGATCTCCACGCCCGCCTCTGCGGCCGCGGCGAACAGGGGCTTGTCGGGCTTCCAGCCGGGCGCCGTGACGACCAGCTCGGTGCCCTCCGGCAGGGTGGCGCCGTCGCCGAGGCGGACGGCGATGCCCTCCGCCTCCAGCTCGGCGGCCTGCGCACGCGCACGCTCGTCGTCGCCGTCGTTGACGACCGTGACGACCGCGCCCAGGCCGTGCAGGACGCGCGCGGCGGGAATGCCGCTCACGCCCAGCCCGGCGACGGTGACGTGCTTGCCCTGCCAGTCCTGCGTACTCACTTGTCGGCCGCCCAGCCCGCGTAGAAGAGCCCCAGACCCACGATGACGCACATGCCCTGAATGATCCAGAAACGGACCACGACCAGGACTTCGGACCAGCCCTTGAGTTCGAAGTGGTGCTGCAGCGGCGCCATCCGGAACACGCGCTTGCCGGTGAGCCGGAAGGAGCCGACCTGGATGACCACGGACATGGTGATCAGGACGAACAGACCGCCGAGGAGCGCGAGCAGCAGCTCCGTGCGGGAGCAGATCGCCAGGCCCGCGAGCGCGCCACCGAGGGCGAGCGAGCCGGTGTCACCCATGAAGATCTTGGCGGGCGAGGTGTTCCACCACAGGAAGCCGAAGCAGGCGCCCATCAGCGCCGAGGCGACGACCGCGAGGTCGAGCGGGTCGCGCACCTCGAAGCAGGCGTTGGGATTGGTCAGCGTCATCGCGTTCGCACAGGACTCCTGGAACTGCCAGAGCCCGATGAAGGTGTACGCGCCGAAGACCATCACGGACGCGCCCGTGGCCAGACCGTCCAGGCCGTCGGTGAGGTTCACACCGTTCGACATGGCGAGGATCATGAACAGCGCCCACACCACGAACAGCACCGGGCCGATGGACCAGCCGAAGTCGGTGACGAACGACAGCTTGGTGGAGGCAGGGGTCTGGCCGCGGATGTCGGCGAACTGCAGTGCCAGCACGGCGAACGCGATACCGACGATCAGCTGCCCGGCCATCTTCGCCTTGGCCCGCAGACCCAGCGACCGCTGCTTGACGATCTTGATGTAGTCGTCGAGGAAGCCGACCAGGCCCATGCCCGCCATCAGGAAGAGCACCAGGACACCCGAGAAGGTCGGGTCCTCTCCGGTGATCACCTTGGTGAGGGCGTAGGCGATGAGCGTCGCCAGGATGAAGGCGATGCCGCCCATGGTGGGCGTGCCCTTCTTGCTGCCGTGGCTGCGCGGGCCGTCGTCACGGATGAACTGCCCGTATCCCTTGCGGGCAAGCAGCTTGATCAGCAGCGGGGTACCGATGAGCGTCAGGAAGAGCCCGATGGCCCCCGCGAAGAGGATCTGCCTCATCGGCCGGCGACCTGCCCTTCCGAAGACGCAGCGGGGTTCTCGAGCAGCGCCTGGGCGATCCGCTCGAGTCCGGCCGACCTGGAAGCCTTCACCAGCACGACGTCACCCGGGCGCAGCTCTCTGCGCAACAGATCGACCGCCGCCTGCGCGTCGGACACGTGCACCGACTCCTCACCCCACGAACCCTCGTTATATGCGCCCAGCTGCAGCCAGGACGCTTCCCTGCCCCCGACCGCGACGAGCTTGCTGACGTTGAGCCGGACGGTGAGCCGTCCGACCGCGTCGTGCTCGGCGAGCGACTCGTCCCCGAGCTCGGCCATGGGGCCGAGCACCGCCCATGTACGTCCCCCGGCGGCCTGGGCGGCCGTGCCCATGGCCACGAGCGCGCGCAGGGCGGCTCGCATGGACTCGGGGTTCGCGTTGTAGGCGTCGTTGACGATCGTCACGCCGTCCGGACGCTCGGTGACCTCCATACGCCAGCGGGAGAGGGTGCCCGCCTCCGAGAGCGCGGTGGCGATCTCGTCCACGGACATGCCCAGCTCATGGGCGACGGCGGCCGCGGCGAGCGCGTTCGACACGTGGTGCTCACCGTACAGCCGCAAGGTCACGTCACTGCACCCGGAGGGTGTGCGAAGCCGGAATGCGGGCTGTCCACCCGGCATGAGGCGGACGTTCTCGGCCCGTACGTCCGCTTCGCCCGCCTCGCCGAAGAGGACGACGCGCGCCTTGGTGCGGGAGGCCATCGCACGCACGAGGGGATCGTCGGCGTTGAGGACGGCCACGCCGTCCTCCGGAAGCACCTCGACGAGCTCCCCCTTGGCCTGGGCGATCTGCTCACGACCGCCGAACTCGCCGATGTGGGCGGTGCCGACGTTGAGCACGAGGCCGATGCGCGGCGGGGTGAGACCGGTGAGGTAGCGGATGTGGCCGATGCCCCGGGCGCCCATCTCCAGGACGAGATGGCGCGTTTCCACCGTCGCGCGGAGCGCGGTGAGCGGCAGGCCGATCTCGTTGTTGAGGGAGCCGGGCGTCCAGACCGTCGGTGCGTGGCGCTGGAGGAGCTGTGCGATGAGGTCCTTCGTGGAGGTCTTGCCCGCGGAGCCGGTGAGGGCGACGACCTCGGTGCCGAGCCTGCCCACGACGGCGCGCGCCAGTGCGCCGAGCGCGCTCTGGACGTCCTCGACGACGATGGAGGGGACACCGACGGGCCGGGCCGCGAGCACGGCCACCGCGCCCGCCTCGACGGCGCGCTCGGCGTAGTCGTGGCCGTCGACGTGCTCACCGGTGAAGGCGGCGAACAGACTGCCGGCTTCGACCTGGCGGGAGTCGATGACGACGGGTCCGGTGACCAGGGTGGCCGGATCCGGTATGTCGTGCGACTGCCCGCCGACGATTTCGGCGATCTCTGCGAGGGAGAGGGCGATCACTGCTTCATCCCTCACTGTTCATGTCGCTGCGGGGGTCCTGCCGGTCGGCGGAAGGCTCCGGATGCCCGGTGCCCGCGTGCCGTGCCGTGATCGCCTCGCGGAGCACCTGACGGTCGTCGAAGGGACGGACCACCCCGGCGATGTCCTGGCCCTGCTCGTGGCCCTTGCCCGCGACGAGCACGGTGTCGCCCGGCTCGGCGCGTGCCACGGCCGCGGCGATGGCGGCTGCCCGGTCCTCGAAGACCTGGACCTCTCCGCGCTCGTGCGCCGGCACCTCCGCGGCTCCCGCGAGCATCGCGGCGAGGATGGCGAGGGGGTCCTCGGAGCGGGGGTTGTCGGAGGTCAGGACCGCGGTGTCGGCGAGGCGGGCCGCGGCGGCGCCCATCGGGCCGCGTTTGGTCCTGTCACGGTCACCGCCACAGCCGAGCACGATGTGCAGCCTGCCCTTGGTGACCTTGCGCAGGGATCGGAGGACCGACTCGACGGCATCCGTCTTGTGCGCGTAGTCGACGACCGCGAGATAGGGCTGGCCCTCGTCCACGCGCTCCAGCCTGCCGGGGACACCGGGCACGGCGGCAACGCCGTCGGCCGCGGTCTGCGGGTCGGTTCCCGCCACGGCGAGGGTGACGATGGCGGCGAGCGTGTTGGCGACGTTGAACGGGCCGGGCAGCGGCGCCTTGGCGGTCACCCGCTCGCCGTTGGGGCCCACGGCGGTGAACGTCGAGCCGACCGCGCCGAGTTCGACGTGCTCCGCCCGCCAGTCGGCGTCCGGGTGGCCCTCGGCGGAGAACGTGACGACGGGGATCGCGGACTCGGCCGCCAGCCGCTGCCCGTATTCGTCGTCGAGGTTGACGACGCCCTGCTGTGCCCGGGCCGGCGTGAAGAGCTGGGCCTTGGCCTGGAAGTAGTCCTCCATGCCGGAGTGGAACTCCATGTGCTCCGGGCTGAGGTTGTTGAAGACGGCGACGTCGAAGACGCAGCCGTCGACCCGGCCGAGCACCAGGGCGTGGCTGGAGACCTCCATGGCGACCGAGTCGACACCGCGCTCGCGCATGACCGCGAACAGCGCCTGCAGATCGGTGGCTTCGGGAGTCGTGCGCTCCGACTTGATGCGCTCGTCGCCGATGCGCATCTCGACCGTGCCGATCAGACCCGTGTGGTGACCGGCGCCGCGCAGCCCGCCCTCGACGAGATAGGCCGTGGTGGTCTTGCCGGAGGTGCCGGTGATGCCGATCTGCAGCAGGCCTTCTCCTGGCCGGCCGTAGATGGCCGCGGCGAGCTCGCCCATACGTGCGCGCGGGTTCTCGGCGACCAGGACCGGCAGCCCGGTCGCGGCGGCGCGTTCCGCGCCGGTCGGGTCGGTGAGGATCGCGGCCGCTCCGAGCTCCTTGGCCTGGGCGACGTAGTCGGCCCCGTGGAGGCGGGCGCCGGGCAGGGCGGCGTAGACGTCCCCCGGACGCACCGCCCGCGAATCGTGGGTGATGCCCGTGACCGCGCCGGAGCCCGGGGGCTCTACCTCCAGCCGGTCGGCCAGCTCTGCGAGGTCGATCGGGCGGACCTCGGCCGGACGGGGTGGGGCGGTTCGGTACTGATCAGCGTGTGGCACGGCGGTGAGCGTACCGGGCGTACCGGGACCAGTGCTAAATGAGGGGTGCCGCGCGGGGACCTCCGGGCCGTGGTTCCGGGGGTCGGGCATGGTTGTTGTCACTGACGGTGCCTCCCGGGTCACTGTCCCGGTGTGAAGGTGACCGGCAGGCGCGCGGGCGGCTTGCCGGTGGGTGCCACCTGTTGGGTCTTGAGCGCGAATTCCATGACCTTCTTGTAGATGGGTCCGCAGATCTGGCCGCCGAAGTAACTGCCCTTCGTCGGGTTCTGGATGGCGCAGTAGACGGTGATCCGAGGGTCGTCGGCGGGTGCGAAGCCCGCGAAGGAGGCGGTGTAGCCCTTGTAGCGGCCCAGTTCCGGATCGACCCTGTTGGCCGTTCCGGTCTTTCCGGCGACGCGGTAGCCGGGGATCCGCGCCCTGTTTCCGGTGCCTTCCTCGTCGCCGACGACCGATTCCAGCATCGTGGCGAGGGTCCTGGCGGTCTTCCCGCTGACCACGCGGGTCTTCCCGGGCGCCGCGGCCGGGGTGAAGCGGCCGTCGGGGCCCGTGGTGCCACGGACCAGCGTGGGCTCGATGCGCACGCCGCCGTTGGCGATGGTCGAGTAGACGGAGGCGGCCTGTACGGCGTTGACCGACAGGCCCTGACCGAAGGGGATCGTGTACTGCTGCGAAGTGGACCAGTGCTGCGGCTCGGCGAGGATGCCGGCCGACTCCCCGGGGTAGTCCAGCCCGGTGGGGCGGCCGACGCCGAACTTGCGCAGGTACGAATGCAGGACCTTGTTGGCCTTCGCCTGGGTGTCGCCGAGCTGGCCGGTCGCCAGGATGGTGCCGATGTTGCTGGACTTGGCGAGGACGCCGTTGAGCGTCAGGTGCCAGGTCGGGTGGTCGATGTCGTCGTGGAAGAGCCGGTCGCCGCGGTGCAGCCGGTTGGGCACGGTGACATGGGTGCCGGGGGTCGCGGCCCCCTCCTCCAGTACGGCGGCCATGGACATGACCTTGCTGGTGGAGCCGGGTTCGTACACGTCCTGGAGGGCGGCGTTGCCCATGGCCGCGGCGTTGGCCTGGGAGATGTCGTTCGGGTCGAAGCCCGGGGCGTTGGCCATGGCCAGGATCTCGCCGGTCCTGGTGTTCTGGACGACGACATAGCCGCGGTCGGCCTTCGAGCTGCGCACCTGCTGGGCGATCGCCTTCTGGGCCGCCCACTGGATGTCGCGGTCGATGGTGAGCTCGATGTCGGAACCGGGGACGGCGGGCGTCTCCCGGGTTCCGGCGGTGGGGACACGACGGCCGCCGGACTGGGCATAGGTGATCTCGCCGTCCTTGCCGGCGAGATCGTGGTCGAGCATGGACTCGAGCCCGCCCGCGCCACGGCCCTCGGCGTTGACGTAGCCCAGTATCCCGGCGGCGAGATCGCCGTTGGGATACACGCGCTTGCTGCTGGTCTCCCGGAAGACGCCCGCGAGGACGTTGGCGCCGGGGCCGCCTCCGGCCTTGTCCGCCCGGGCCTTCTCCGCGAACACGTTCTTGAGGTCCTTGATCTGGTTCCACACCTGCGGGGTCTGGCGCCTGGCCAGGACGGTGTAGCGGGACCTGGGGGCCTTGAGCTTGTTCGCGAGCTCGGCGGCCGGCTTTCCGAGGATCGGCGCGAGCAGGGCAGCGGCCTGTTCCGGGGCGTCCGGCGCCTTGCTCTCCTCGGGTGTGAACATCTTCGGGTCGGCGGTGATGTCGTACGCGTCGACGCTCGTGGCGAGGGCGATCCCGGACCGGTCGGTGATCTCGCCGCGTTCGGCGGCCAGCTTGTGGCTCAGATAGCGGTTCTTGTCGGCCATGGCGGCGTACGTGCCGGCGTCGACCGCCTGCACCTGAAGCAGCCGTACGACGAACGCCAGCATGGTGAGGGTGAGTGCCAGGCTGACGAGCCGCAGCCGGGGGCGGGGGCTGCCGAGGCGGATCCTGCGGGGTGGCGCGGCCGGACGGCGCGACGCGGGACGGGGACGGGAACGGGAACGGTTCGCGGGGCCGGAGGGGCGCGCGGGGCCGGGCACCCGGCGGCGCGGTGGTTCCTTGGGAGGCACTGCGTCACCTGCCGGGGGTCGTGGGGGGCTGCTTCGGCGTCGCGGGCGTGGCGGGTGCTGCCGTGGACCGGACGGCCGCGGCCGGGCCCGGGGTCACGGCCGGCGGGGCGGACGGTGCGGCCGGCGGCGGTGCCGGAGCCACGGGCGACGGCGCGGCCGGGGCGGCGGCCTTTCCCGGCGCTCCCCGGACCTTGCCGTCCGGGTCCAGGAACGCGGGGCTGCCGCCCGGCACCATCCCGAGCTCGCGGGCCCTGCGCTCGAGTGCGTCGGGGGCCGAGCGTCCGTCCACGTCCCGCTGGAGCGCCTGCTCCTCGTCGGTGAGCTCGGTGGTCTTCCTTCTCAGCTCGCTCAGCTCGAAGGACCCCTCGTTGAGGGACGAGTTGAGGAGCAGGAGGGTGATCAGGCCGCCGCCCAGGAGCACGACGACGAGCAGGACGAAGGGGGTGCGGGCGGCGGTGCTGGGCCCCCCGGACGGCAGCAGCCCCGCGAGCCGCGCGGCGCGTCCCTTGAGTCCTGCGGCCTTCTTCACCTCATGCCCTCCCTCACCCGGTCGCCGGAGCTGCCGGGAGTGCCGTCGTGAGCGCCGTGACCGCCGCGGCCGTCGCCGTCACCGCACGTCCTCGCGGATCCGCTCGGCGCCGCGCAGCCGTGCGGGCGCCGCACGGCGGTTCTCGGCGACCTCCTCCTCGGTGGGGAGTTCGGCGCCGCGGGTCAGCAGTTTCAGGCGCGGCTGGTAGCGCTCGGGGACGACCGGCAGACCGGGCGGGGCGGTGCTCGCCGCGCCCGCCGCGAAGACCTGCTTGACCAGCCGGTCCTCGAGCGAGTGGTAGGAGAGGACGGCGATCCGGCCGCCGACCGCGAGGGACTTCACCGCGGCCGGGATCGCCCGCTCGAGGACCGTCAGCTCGCCGTTGACCTCGATGCGCAGGGCCTGGAAGGTGCGCTTCGCCGGGTTGCCGCCGGTGCGCTTCGCGGCCTGCGGCAGGGCGTCACGGATCAGTTCGACGAGGCGGGCGCTGTTGGTGAAGGGCTCGTTCTCACGCTCCCTCACGATCGCCGCCACGATCCGCTTGGCCTGCTTCTCCTCGCCGTATGCGCGCAGGATCCGCACCAGCTCGCCGGCGGGGTAGGTGTTGAGCACCTCCGCGGCGCTGACGCCGGTCGTCTGGTCCATGCGCATGTCGAGGGGGGCGTCCTGGGCGTACGCGAATCCCCGGTCGGCCTCGTCGAGCTGCATGGAGGAGACACCGAGGTCGAAGAGGACGCCCTGGACACCGGTGATGCCGAGGCGGGCGAGGACGTCCGGCAACTCGTCGTACACGGCGTGCACCAGGGTGGCACGGTCTCCGAACGGCGCGAGGCGCTCGCCGGACAGCCGGAGCGCTTCCTTGTCACGGTCCAGCGCGACCAGCCGGGCCTCCGGGAACCGCGTGAGCAGGGCCTCGCTGTGCCCGCCCAGTCCGAGCGTGCAGTCGACCACGACGGGCCCACGGCCCTCGCCCCGTTCGACGTCCGCCGGCGCCAGGGCGGGTGCCAGCAGGTCCAGGCACCGCTGGAGCATCACCGGGACGTGTCGCTGGCTCAATGCGCCCTCTCAGGTCCGACGCGCGCGGGGGCCGGAGCGTACGGATGCCGCTGCCGCACACGCGGGGAAATCATGGAAATGTGCAGGAAGTGTCCGTGAACTCCGCGTCACTCTAGTCCACTGACCTGGCCGGTCAATCAACCGGCTGGCGCGTCGCGCGGCCGTCCGGCGCCGGGGGCACAATCGGGACGGTTCACCCGTACGGGGGGTCGCACCCGCGCCTGTGGGTTACCTCACAACAAGACTCATTGACGCTCTTTGTCCATTCTCACGGCGAGCCCGCAGACCCCGTGGCCAGTACCGTCATAGACATGTCGACCTCTGCGCATCTCCCCGCCGACGCGGCACTCGCACGCGGTACGGTCACCGACCGGCTCGTCGAGGCCAACGAGCGCTACGCATCGCGGTTCGCCGACCCGGGCATGGACGCCAAGCCCGTGCTCCAGGTCGCCGTGGTGGCGTGCATGGACGCCCGGCTCGATCTGCACGCGGCCCTGGGTCTGGAGCTGGGCGACTGTCACACCATCCGCAACGCGGGGGGTGTGGTCACCGATGATGTGATCCGCTCGCTCACCATCAGCCAGCGGGCGCTCGGGACCCGCAGCGTGATACTCATCCACCACACCAACTGCGGTCTGGAGAGTCTGACCGAGGACTTCCGGCACGAGCTGGAGGACGAGGTGGGGCAGCGGCCGGCCTGGGCGGTTGAGGCGTTCCGCGATGTCGACCAGGATGTGCGACAGTCCATGCAGCGGGTGCGGACCTCGCCGTTCCTGCCGCACACGGACGATGTCCGTGGTTTCGTCTTCGATGTCACGACCGGCCTGCTGCGAGAGATCGACGCCGTCGCGTGAGCGGCAAAGCGTGGCAAGCAGTGATATATGACGCCCAGTTGTCCACAGGCGAGTGACACGAAGCGGTAACGGCAACAAGAATGCGGGTGTGACACCCTGCGGCACCGACCGCAGCCGGTGTCCGTGTTTCGGGGTGGGCCGTGCCGTATGCAGTGCACCGGCCCATGGAAAGGGCCGAGGAGGGCCGGGTGACGACCTATGACGATCGAGCGAGCCTCACAGATCTGACCACCACAGCGGAGCGTGTCCGCAGGTCGGTCGAGGGTGTGATCGAGGGCAAGCCTGAGGTCGTACGGCTTTCGCTGACCGTGCTGCTCGCCGAAGGGCATCTGCTCATCGAGGATGTGCCGGGCGTGGGCAAGACGATGCTGGCCAAGGCGCTGGCGCGATCCATCGACTGTTCGGTGCGGCGTATCCAGTTCACGCCGGACCTGCTGCCGTCGGACATCACGGGTGTGTCGATCTACGACCAGCAGCGGCGGGACTTCGAGTTCAAGCCGGGCGCGATCTTCGCGCAGATAGTGATCGGCGACGAGATCAACCGCGCGTCGCCGAAGACCCAGTCGGCGCTGCTGGAGTCCATGGAGGAGCGGCAGGTCACGATCGACGGGCAGACGTACGAACTGCCCAGCCCCTTCATGGTGGTGGCCACCCAGAACCCGGTGGAGATGGAGGGCACGTACCCGCTGCCGGAGGCGCAGCGGGACCGCTTCATGGCCCGGGTGTCGATGGGGTATCCGACCCCGGAGGCCGAGTTCAAGATGCTCGATGTGCACGGCGCGGTGTCACCGCTCGACGACCTCCAGCCCGTGGCGCACGCCCACGACATCGTGAAACTGATCGACGCGGTGCGCACGGTCCATGTCGCCGACTCCGTGCGGCGGTACGCGGTGGAGCTCGTCGCCGCGACCCGTAACCACCCCGATCTGAGACTCGGCGCCTCGCCTCGCGCCACCCTGCATCTGCTCAGGGCCGCGAAGGCGTCGTCGGCCCTCTCCGGCCGGGACTACGCCCTGCCGGACGATGTGCAGTCGCTCGCCGTGCCCGTCCTCGCGCACCGTCTGCTGCCGACCGCCCAGGCCCAGCTCAACCGCCGCACCGCCGAGCAGGTCGTGCTGGAGATCCTGCAGCGCATACCCGTACCCACGTCGGGCGACGACAGCGGTTACGGCGGCGCGGCACGGCAGGTGCCCGGCAGTCCGCTCTACGACCAGCAGCGGCCCGGCGTCCGGCGGCTGTGATGGCGGCCGGGAGCCCTGCCGCCGGCGATGAGGAGAAAGGCGGTCTGCGGGCGGCTCTCGGCGGGCTGACCACACGCGGCCGCTCCTTCCTGGCGGCCGGCGTGGCCGCCGCGGTGTGCGCGTATGTGCTGGGGCAGCCCGATCTGCTCCGGGTCGGGATGCTGCTCGCCGCGCTGCCGCTGGTCTGTGTGGCCGTGCTGCACCGCACGCGCTACCGCGTCGCCGGCAGCCGGCGGCTGGCCCCCTCGCGGGTGCCCGCCGGGTCGGAGGCACGCGTCCATCTGCGGATCGACAACGTCTCGCGGATGCACACGGGCCTGCTGATGCTGCAGGACCACGTGCCGTACGTGCTGGGGCCGCGGCCGCGCTTCGTGCTCGACCGGGTGGAGCCGGGCGGCCGCCGCGAGGTGTCCTACCGGGTCCGCTCTGATCTGCGCGGGCGCTACCCGCTCGGCCCGCTGCAGCTGCGGCTGAGCGATCCGTTCGGGATGTGCGAGCTGACCCGTTCGTTCAGCGCCTACGACACTCTCATGGTGATCCCGCGGACCGAGCCGCTGCCGCCGGTGCGGCTGGCGGGAGAGGCCACGGGGCATGGCGACGGGCGGCAGCGTTCGCTGGCGCTGGCCGGCGAGGACGACATCATTCCGCGCGCGTACCGGCACGGCGACGATCTGCGCCGGGTGCACTGGCGCTCCACGGCTCGCTACGGCGAGCTGATGGTGCGGCGCGAGGAGCAGCCGCAGCGCGCCAGGTGCACGGTGCTGCTGGACACCCGCCGCATCGCGTTCCAGGGCGCGGGCCCCGACTCCGCCTTCGAGTGGGCGGTCTCGGCGGCGGCCTCCGTGCTGGTGCACATGCTGGAGCGGGGCTTCGCGGTGCGGCTGCTGACGGACACGGGAAGCTCGGTGCCCGGTGCCGGGGCCGAAGGCTTCGCCGGGTCCACCCACGACTCCGCCGACTCCGCCGGGCTGATGCTGGACACCCTGGCGGTCGTGGACCACTCGGACGGTGCCGGGCTGTCCCGCGCGTACGACGTGCTCCGCGGCGGGAACGAAGGGCTGCTGGTCGCCTTCATCGGCGATCTCGACGAAGAGCAGGCAGCCGTCGCGGCCCGGATGCGGCAGCGCAGCGGCGCCGCCGTCGCCTTCGTCCTCGACAGCGGCACCTGGCTGACGGGCGGCGCGGTACCGGGCGCGGTCGACGAGCGACTGCGCGCGCTGCGCGAGGCCGGCTGGACGGCGGTGCCCGTCACGCCCGGAACGGCCCTGCCCGAGCTGTGGCGGCGGGCGGCCGGGGAGCGGACAGAGCACGTCCCCGCAGGCGGTACGAACGGCTTTTCTGGGGGATGGTCATGAGCGGTCGCGGAAGGCTGGCCCTGTGCGCCTTCGCCGCCACACTGATGGCGGCGGGCTCAATGCTGCCGCTGGTCCACCCGGCGACATGGATCATGCAGGCGGCCTTCCTGGTCGCGGTGCAGACCGGGGTCGGCGTGCTGGCCAGGCGGGTGCCGCTGGCCCGGCCGCTGACCGTGGCCGCGCAGGGCCTCGTCGCTCTGCTGATGCTCACACTGCTCTTCGCCCGGGAGGAGGCCCTGCTGGGCCTGCTGCCGGGGCCTGACGCGTTCGTCCACTTCGGAGAGCTGCTGGCCGCGGGCAGCGAGGACGTCGGGCGGTACGCGTCACCGGCGCCCGCCACGGACGGGATCCGGCTGATGCTGATCGGCGGGGTGCTGCTGATCGGCCTGGTGGTGGACGTGCTCGCTGTGTCGTTCCGCAGCGCCGCCCCCGCCGGTCTGCCGCTCCTCGCGTTGTACTCGGTGGCGGCCGCCTTGTCCGGCGGCGGTGCGAGCTGGCTCTGGTTCCTGCTGGCGGCCACCGGCTATCTGCTGCTCCTGCTGGCGGAGGGCCGGGACCGGCTGTCGCAGTGGGGCAGGGTGTTCGGCGCCGCCCCACGGACGGCGGGCAGGGGCGCGGGCGGGTTCGAGGAGGGCGGCGGCGCCGCGCAGGCGCCGGTGCGCTCGGGCCGGCGGATCGGAGCGCTCGCTCTCGGCATCGCGCTGGCCGTGCCCGCTGTGCTCCCGTCGCTGGGCGGGGGACTGCTCGGCGGGGCCGGCAACGGGCCGGGCGACGGCCCGGGGGGCGGCGGCACGATCGACGCGGTCAACCCCGTCGTGACGCTTCAGGACACCCTGAACCAGCCTCAACAGCGCGAGTGGCTGAAGTACAAGACCAACGCACGCCGCACCGGCGACATGTACCTGCGGATCATGGCGCTGGACCAGTTCGACGGCGGCTCGTGGAAGTTCTCGGTGCGCCCGGTCACGGGTGTCCCCGACCGGCTGCCCCGCCCCGACGGGCTGGGCGACCAGGTCGGTACGTCCGAGATCAGGACCAACATCTCCGCCGCCGGTTCGTACCGGCAGGGCTGGCTGCCGATGCCGTATCCGGCGACGAAGCTGAACATCGACGGGAAGTGGCGGTTCGACCCGGCGCGGCGGACGGTCATCGGCGACGGCGGCCAGACGACGAGCGGGGTGCAGTACTCGGTCACCAGCCTCCTGGTGAACCCGACCCGTGAGCAGCTCGCACAGGCGCCCAGGGCCCCGGCGTCGCTCCTGCGTGAGTACACGCAGGTGCCCGGTTCGCTGCCGGCCGATGTACGGACCACGGCGGCCCGGGTGACCGAGGGCGCGACGAACGACTACGAGCGCGCGGTCAAGCTCCAGGACTGGTTCGCCGTGAACGGCGGCTTCAGCTACGACACCCAGGTGCAGTCGGGCGGGGGTGTGGAGGGCATCTCCCGGTTCCTGAAGAACAAGGAGGGCTTCTGCGTCCACTTCTCGTTCACGATGGCGGCGATGGCGCGGACGCTGGGCATACCGGCGCGGGTCGCCGTGGGATTCACGCCGGGCACAACGGCGGCGGGGGGTGCGATGTCGGTGAGCAACCGCGATGCGCACGCCTGGCCGGAGCTGTATTTCGAGGGGGCGGGGTGGACCCGCTTCGAGCCCACGCCGACCCGTGGCAGCGCTCCCGACTACACGCGCGAGCAGACGCCGTCCGGCGCGCCGAGCGCTCCGGCGCAGCCGGAGGCGAGCACCTCGGCCGCGGCGCCGGCCGCCCCGTCGACCGCGTCCTCCTGCTCCCCGCGCGATCAGCGGCTCGGGGAGTGCGGGGCCGCGGCTCCGCAGGATGTGGCGCCGTCGGCGGACGGGGGCTCGTCCCTGGGCACGATCCTGTTGTGGATCATCGCCGTGGCGGCCGCTGTCCTCGTACCGCTGCTGCCGATGCTGTGGCGCCTTCGGGTACGGAGGCGACGGTTGGGTTCGGACCGGCACGTACGGGCGCCGGGGAGGCAGGGGAAGCCCAGGGACGCCTCCGGCCGGACCCCGGCAGCCGCCGGGGAATCGCCCGCGGGGGCTGGCGCCGGGCCGTCGTCCGACGCCGACGGCTCCCTGGAGCAGGCGTCCGCGCGGACCCTGGCCGCCTGGCGGGAGATCTCCGATTCGGCGTGGGACCACGGCATCCCGCCGGACGAGTCGCAGACGCCACGCAAGGCCGCGGCCCGGATCGTCCGGCTCGGACGGCTGGAGGGAGCTCCTGCCGACGCGGTGCACCGGGTGGCCCGGGCGGTGGAGCACGTGCTGTACGCCCCCGAGCCGCGGCCGGGGACCGGGCTCGCCGATGACGCGGAGCGGGTCCGTGCGGGCCTTTCCGCGCACGCGAGCCGGAGCACGCGCCTGCGGGCCCTGCTGTTGCCGCGCTCGTCGGTGCGTGTCGTATGGGCGGTCTCGGAGCGGTGGAACACGGCAACGGACCGCTGGGTCGCCGCCCGGGACGGGGCTCTTGACCGGTTGACGGGGCAGCTGCGCAAGCTGTCGCGACAGCGCGGATAGACAGGATGTGCTGGGGGGCCGGGCCCCCCAGCACACTTCCCGCGCGCACGGGACGACGGTTGGGCCGAACGGGTGAGGGGTGACCGCTGAAACGCGGTCACCCCTCGGTTGTTCGTGGTCTCGTGCCGTACGAGTCGTTTGTGGTTCCGTACGCGCGCGTTCACGCCCGCACGGCGGCGATCGGACTTCGGAGGCTCAGTGGCCACCCTGCTCGTCGCGGCGACGCTGCCACCGCTGCTCGATCCGGTCCATCATCGACCGGCGTTGCCTGGGCTGCCGGGGCGCTGCCTGCGCTCCGGGGCCCTGCTCGCCCGGTTTGGGCGCCTTGCGCCAGCCGGTGACTGCGAGGACCGCGCAACCGAGCATGACGAGGAATCCCACCACACTGATCCAGATCACGGTGGTGACCATTCCGGCCATGAGGAGCGCGATACCCACCAGGAAGCCGGCGACCGCCTGGTAGACCCGTCGCCGGGTGTACGTACGCAGCCCGCTTCCCTCGAGCGCTGTCGCGAACTTGGGATCTTCGGCGTACAGCGCTCGCTCCATCTGCTCGAGCATTCGCTGCTCGTGCTCCGAGAGCGGCACGGAGTCCTCCTAGTCGTCGGTCGCTGGGGGCGACCGGTAAGCGGCCCTTTTCAGGATAGGCAGGGAATCGCCCCCGTGAAACCCGCCCTTTGCCCTGTTCCCTTTGCGGGCCGCCATGCCGGGTCGACTGTTGAAGCGTTGATTCCCCAACCGCCGATCCGTCATGCCGGATAGTGTCCCCCGATCATACGGGGCGAACGCCCCGATCGGGGGACCTCCGGCGTACTCCGTCTGCGGCTGCGCCCCTGATCAGCGGCGGGTCAGCCGTGCTTCTCGCCCAGGACGTGGAGCTGGGTCGCGACCGAGTGGAACGCGGACAGCTCGGCGGCGGCCTCCTCCAGCTTGAGCAGGGCGTCCAGCGCACCGGGCTCGGTGTCCACGAGCACGCCGGGGACCAGGTCGGCGAACACCCGCACACCGTGCACGGAACCGACCTTCATGCCGGCCGATGCGACCAGTCCGGTGAGCTGCTCGGCGGTGAAGCGGCGTGGAACCGGATCGCCTTCGCCCCAGCGCCCTGCCGGGTCGCCGAGAGCATGGCGGGCCTCGGTGAAGTGTCCGGCCAGCGCCCTGGCGAGGACGGCCCCGCCCAGGCCGGCCGCCAGCAGGCTGAGTGCGCCGCCGGCGCGCAGCGCCTCCGCGGCGTTCCGTACACCCTCTGCGGGGTCGTCGACGTACTCCAGCACACCGTGGCAGAGCACGATGTCGAAGCCGTCGCGCCCGACCACGTCGAAGAGGCCGTGGACATCGCCCTGGACGCCGCTCACACGGTCGGCGACCCCTGCCTCGGCCGCCCGGCGCTCCAGCGCGAACAGGGCGTTGGGGCTGGGGTCCACGACAGTGACCCGGTGACCGAGACGGGCGGCGGGCACCGCGAAGTTGCCGGAGCCACCGCCGGTGTCCAGGACGTCCAGGGCGTCCTTCCCGGTCGCCCTGGCCCGGCGGTCGAGGGCGTCCCTGAGGACGTCCCAGACCACGGCGGTACGGAGGGAGGCCCGGGACGGGGTCCCCTCGGGGCGAAGCCGCAGGGGGCGCATCTGGTCCGGCACGGCAGTTGACTCCTCGGCGCGGTGCCGCCCGGAGGGCGGGGGCGTGAACGGTGCAAGCTCGCTCCACCCTATTGCCTGAGCGGGGCGTCCCCGTCATCGCGCGTCGTCAGGCCAAGTCGCCGTCCCGAACCGGCATGCGGGCCGCTATGGGGGCGTCATCCCGCGGCGCCCCCTGTCCCCGGCCACTGCGGCACCGGCCCCGGCCCCGGCCCCGGCTCAGGCCCAGCCCCGGACCCCGGCCTCGGCTGCGGCAGGACCGGCTGGAGCACGAGCATCCGCTCGACGATGCGCAGGAACATGGCCACGTCGCGCAGCAGATCATCGGCATCGCGACTGCCGGCGGCGCCCTGGATGCCGGCCTCGGCCCGGGCCCTGCGCCGGGCTCCGGAGGCGAAGAGCGCGCTCCACTCGGTCAGCTCCGGAGCTATCTCGGGAAGCACTTCCCACGCGGACCTTATGCGGGCCCGCCGGCGCGGACCGGTCTCGGGCCGGCCGCGGGCGGCCAGCACCGCCGCCGCGGTGCGCAGCGCGGCGAGGTGGGCGGTGGCATAGCGCTCGTTGGGGGTCTCCAGGGTGGCGGCCTCATCGAGACCGGCACGGGCCTGGGTGAGCAGATCGATGGCTGCCGGCGGCGCCGAAGAACGGCGGGGCACGGGGTGGACGTCGGCCGCGGGAGCGGTCTGCGGGGAGTGGGGCAGTGAGGGGGCAGGGCCGCCTGTGCTGAGCCGGCGTGCGGCAGCGGCGTAGGAGTTGGCCATGACGAACCTCCTGTCGTCGTGTGACGGCGCTGTGGCCGTATGTGTCCATCGTGAGGGGCACCACTGACAATCGGCTCCGACCTGCGGTTTCGCCTCTGGAGGTGGGGTGTGGGTCCGACAGCTAAGGTGAGGTCAGGTGAGTACCTGATAACGCCCGGAGCGGTCATGAGGGGACATCGCGCCGACCCGCCCGACAGTGCGCAGAATCTTCTGATCACCCTCGGGCGTCTCGTCGACCAGGCCCTGGAGCGGATCAAGCTGCAACGGGCCAGGGTGGAGCTCGCCGTGGCGCTGCAGCGCCACATGCTCCCGCCCGAGCTGCCGGAGCTCCCGGGCGTCCATATCGCGGCCCGCTACGCGCCCTCACGGGACGGACTGGCCGTGGGCGGCGACTGGTACGACGCGTTCCTCATGCTGGACGGCTCGCTCGGTCTCGCCATCGGAGATGTGCAGGGCCACGATGCCGAGGCGGTCGCGTTCATGGGGCAGGTCCGCACCAGCCTGCGCGCTCTCGCCGAGGCGACGAGCGATCCGAGAGAGGTGCTGAGCCGCACCAACGACCTGCTCATCTCCATGGGCTTCGGCCTCTTCGCCACCTGCTGCTTCCTGCGCTTCGACCCGGTCACCCGGGATCTCCATGTGTCCCGCGCAGGTCATGTCCCGATGGTCTGGGCAACTGCCGGCGGCCGCTCGGGCATCGCCCTGGACCGCGGCGGGCCGCCCCTGGGCATCGTGCCCGGCGAGCGCTATCCGGTGACCCACCGGCGGCTGACGGAGGCCGGGGTCCTCGTCCTGATCACCGACGGGGTCGTGGAGGGGCCGGATTTCCCGATGGAGTCGGGTCTGGCCGAGGTGGCGAAGCTGGTGCGGGCGGGGTTCGACGCCGATCCCGATGTGCTGGCCTCGGCCGTCATCAAGGTGGCGGAGCTGACCGGTCACCGTGACGATGCGGCAGTGCTGGTCACCCGCTACGACGGGCCGCCGGCCGCCTGAACCCGGCTGAGGCCGCCACCCGAACCGGCTCCACCACCGCCTTTCCTGGCTCGCCGCGCCCCCGTCGGCGGCGCAGACTGCTGTGGTGCGCAAGGAGGAGATCCGGGGTTACGGATTCGCAGTGCTGAGGGCCCTCGCCGTCGCCGCCGTCTACTACGGATCCGCCGAACTGGGGCTTCTCCAGCAACTGGTACGTGGCCAGGTCACGCCCCTGTGGCCACCGACCGGGGTGGCGCTGGCCGCGCTGCTCATCCTGGGGCTGCGCGTGTGGCCGGGCATCGCGCTGGGCGCCTTCCTGGTCAATGTGTCCATCGGCCCCTCGGCCCTTGCCGTCCTGGCCATCGCCGCCGGCAACACCCTGGCTCCGGTGGTCGCGTACGTGCTGTTGCGGCGTGTGGGGTTCCGGCCGGAGCTCGACCGGTTGCGGGACGGACTCGCCCTGGTCTTTCTCGGTGCTCTGACCGGCATGCTGATCAGTTCGACCCTGGGCACCGGCGTGCTCACCCTGGCCGGGGCGGTGGAGCCGGCCGACTTCTGGTCGGTGTGGTCGGTCTGGTGGACCGGCGACGCGATGGGTGTCCTGTTGGTCACGCCGTTCCTGCTCGTCATCCGAAGGTTCCGGTGGCCACCGAGGGCCGGTGTCGGCCGCTGGGCGGAGGCCGTGGCGCTGACGGCCGCGGCGGTCGCCGTCACACTGACAGCGACGCGCTCGAGCAGTTCGTCCCTGCTGTTCCTCGTCTTCCCCGTGCTCATCTGGGCCGCGTTCCGGTTCCAGCTGGCGGGCGCCGCGCCGTGCGCGCTGCTCGTGTCGACACTGACGATCCTCGCCGCTGCCCGTGGGACGGGCCCGTTCGCCGGCAAGGACCTGTTCTCCAACATGGTCACGCTGCAGGCCTTCAACGGCTCGGTCGCTTTTACGGGCCTGCTGCTCTCCGCGGTCATCACCGAGCGGAACGAGGTCCACGAGGAGATCAAGCGGGTGTGCAGGCGGCTCGAGGAGATCGTGGCGACGATCGAGCCGGGCGACCGGGACGACTGACCGGCCCATTTGGCTCTCCGATGATCACAGGGTACTTTTGAACTGACCGGTCAGTTCAAAAGTAGTCGGCAACAAACGCTTTGGGGGGTACGTGGACACGCACGGGGCGGCCGTCACCGCCGAGGACTTCGGGCTCAAAGGCCCGCGCGGCTGGGCGTTCCGGGGGGTGAACGTGGATGCGGCGCCCGGCTCGCTCATCGCCGTCGAGGGCCCGTCCGGCTCCGGCCGCACCTGCCTGCTGCTCGCCCTCACCGGCCGGATGAAGCCGGCGGAAGGCCACGCCGAGGTCGGCGGGCTGCGGCTGCCGCGCAAGATGGCCGCCGTACGCCGGATCAGCGCACTCGGTCCGGTCCCGGGCGTCAGCGAGCTCGACCCGTCGCTCACCGTCGCGGAGCACCTGCGCGAGCGTGCGCTGCTGCAGCGAAGGTTCGACGGCTCGCTGCGCACACTGCTGCGCCCGCGGGGCGAGGCGGCGGCATCGGCGCGGAGCCGTATCGACGAGGCACTGGAGGCCGTGGGCCTCGACCTGGATGCCCTGCCCAAGGCAGGCCGTACATCGATACGGGACCTGGAGCGCCTGGAGGCCCTGCGCCTCTCGGTCGCTCTGGGGCTGATCGGCCGGCCCGGCCTGCTGGCGGTCGACGACACCGATCTCAAGCTCTCCGACGCCGACAGGGCGCAGGCATGGGAGCTCCTGCGCGCCGTCGCGGCAAAGGGCACGACCGTGCTGGCCGTGTGCAGCGAGGCCCCCGAGGACGCGGTGGTGATCCGTACGGGCACGACCGGGGCGGACGCAGGCACGAGGACCGGCTCACGTCCCGGCACCGCGGACGGGGCCGGTACGACGGGGGCGACGGACTCCCTCAGGGCGACCGGGGACACCGACAGCGGGAGCACCGCCGGGAGCGACCCGGCCGCGAAGGGCACTGAGGGCACTGCGGGGGATCTCGGGAAGTCCGCGACCGCCGGTCGGCTGCGGAAGCCCCGCAAGCGGGTGAGCGGCAAGGAAGCCCCTAAGCCCGGAGACGGCAAGGAAGCGGGGACGGACGGGAGCCCGGGCCGGCCGGAGACCCCGCAAGCGGCCGGAAGGCCGGAGCGGAACGGAAAGCCGGAAGCGGCCGGAAGGTCCGGAGCACCGGAGGCCGGCGGCGAGCCCGGGGACGACGGACCCGACGGACCCGACGAGTCCGCGGATCGCGCGGAGCCCGCACAGCACGACACCTCCCCGCGGACCGCGTCCGCAGAGGAGACCGACCGCTCCGCGAAGCCGGAGCGGACCGGCGCAGCAGCCCGGACCGGGCAGGACGACGACATCGAGGAGGGGGCGGCCGATGCGCTCGCCGAAACTGGCCGCGCTTGAGCTGAAGCGCTTCGGCAGGGGGAAACTGCCGGCTGCGGCGCTCATCGCGATTCTGCTGCTGCCGCTGCTCTACGGCGCTCTGTACCTGGCCTCCTTCTGGGACCCGTACAGCCGCCTCGACCGGATCCCCGTCGCCCTGGTCAACGACGACAAGGGAGCCACGGCCGGCGGCAAGAAGATCGCCGCTGGTGACGAGATCACGAAGGGCCTGCGTGACAGCGCGGTCTTCGAATGGCACGAGGTGGGCGCCTCAGCGGCCCGCAAGGGCGTCGAGGACGGCACCTACTACCTCTCGCTGACCATGCCCGCCGACTTCAGCAAGCGCATCGCGTCCAGCTCCTCGGACTCCCCGGAGACCGGCGCGCTGGAGGTGCGGACGAACGACGCGAACAACTACATCGTCGGCCAGATATCCCGGTCGGTCTTCTCCGAGGTGCGCAAGTCGGCGTCGAAGAACGCCTCCCGTTCCATCCTCGACAAGATCTTCATCTCCTTCTCCGACATCCATGACGCCACGGAGAAGGCCGCCGACGGCGCGGACAAGCTGAAGGGCGGCATCGGCAAGGCCAAGAAGGGCTCCAAGGACCTCGCCGACGGCCTCAGTACCGCGAAGAACGGCAGTGGCAAGCTGGCCGGCGGCATCACGCGCCTCAACAAGGGCGCGGGCGAACTGGAGACGGGCGCCCAGGGGGTCGCCGACGGCACCCAGAAGCTGGCCGACAAGGTCAACGGCATCGCCGCCGACGTCCGGCCGTACCTCAAGGACAACGGCAAGATGATCGGCGACACCGCGCGCTTCGTGGAGGACACCTCCCGGGCGGCCCGGCGCCATCTGGACCTGCTCGTGAAGCGCGCACCCGGCGCCGCGGCCGAGGCGCACAAGGCCGCCGACGCACTGGCCAGGGTGCACAAGGAGCGCTGCGAGGACGCCCTGCTCCCCGACCCGGAACTCTGCGCGGTACTGGCACACGCCAAGACGTCCGCCGCAGACGCGGCCGAGATCGCCGACGACGTCAACGAGCTGGTGAAGAACAGCCACGGCGACCTGGAGAAGCTCGACTCCCATCTCGAGGACCTGCAGAAGCAGGCCAAGGCCCTCGCCGACCGCTCCCCGACCCTCGACGACGACGTGGAGAAGGCCGTCGCCGACATCAACCATCTGAACAGCGGCGCGCACAAGGTCGCCAAGGGAGCGGTCCGGATCCACACCGGACTGGCCAACGCCCAGTCGGGCTCCGCCGACCTCGACTCAGGGGTCGGGCGGCTCAACACCGGCGCCCACGACCTCGACGGCGGCATGTTCAAACTGGTCGACGGCTCCGGCGAACTGGCCGGTGGCCTCAACGAAGGTGTCGGCAAGATCCCCGACTACGACAAGCAGGACCGCGACCGCCGTACGGACGTGATGGCCGACCCGATCCAGCTCGCCAACCAGTCGCTCCACAAGGCGCCCAACTACGGCACCGGCTTCGCCCCGTACTTCATCCCGCTGTCCCTCTGGGTGGGCGCGATGGTGGCGTACATGCTGATCCAGCCGCTCAACCGGCGCGCCCTGGCCGCCGGAGCCTCCGCCTGGCGGATCGCGCTGGCGGGCTGGCTGCCCGTGGCCGCGATCGGCCTGCTCCAGGTCGCCGCGCTGATGTCGGTCCTCCACTGGGGCCTCGGGCTCCAGATGACCCGTGCGGCGGGGACCGTCGGGTTCCTGGCGCTCGTGGTGTGCTGCTTCGCCGCGATCATCCAGTGGCTCAACGCCCGCTTCGGCGCGGCCGGCCGGATCCTCGTGCTCGCCGTGCTGATGCTCCAGCTGACCTCGGCCGGGGGCACCTACCCCGTCCAGACCAGCCCGGGCTTCTTCAACGCCGTCCATCCCTTCCTGCCGATGACGTATGTCGTCGAGTCCCTGCGCCGGCTGATCACGGGGGGCGGCATCGGCCCGGTCTGGCAGTCGACGGCGGTGCTGACCGCCTTCATGGTCGGAGCCCTCGCGCTCACCGCCGTGTCCGCGCGCCGCAAGCAGGTGTGGACGTTCGACCGTCTCCACCCGGAGCTGAGCCTGTGACATCCGCCGCACCTGTGAGAATCGACGGCATGAACAGCAGCAGCACCCGGAGACAGGCGACGCGCGCCAAGCTCTACGAAGCGGCCGTGACCCTCATCGCCGAACAGGGATTCTCCGCGACGACCGTCGACGAGATCGCCGAGCGGGCCGGAGTCGCCAAGGGCACGGTCTACTACAACTTCAAGAGCAAGACCGAGCTCTTCGAGGAGCTGTTGCGGTACGGCGTCGGCCTGCTCACCGCATCCCTCCAGGCGGCCGCCGACGAGACGGAGGAGCGCGGCGGCACCAAGATCGAGGCGCTGGACGCGATGATCAAGGCGGGTCTGGGCTTCATCGAGCGCTACCCCGCGTTCACCCAGCTGTACGTGGCCGAGCTCTGGCGCACCAACCGCGCCTGGCAGTCCACGCTGCTGGTGGTCCGTCAGCAGGCGGTCGCCGTGGTCGAGACGGTCCTGCGGGAGGGGGTCGAGCAGGGCGAGCTCAGCGAGGAGATCGACGTTCAGCTCACCGCCGCGGCGCTCGTCGGCATGGTGCTGGTCGCGGCGCTCGACTGGCAGGCGTTCCAGCGGGAGCGGTCGATCGACGACGTGCACCAGGCCCTGTCCCGGCTGCTGCACGGGCGAGTGGGCGGCCGCTGAAGCAGGGCCGCAGCTGACGCAGGGAGAACCTCCGGCTCAGAGGGCCTTGACAGGGAAAACGGAAAAGTGCCGGTCCGGCGAAGCTCGATCCCCCCGAGCTTCGCCGGACCGGCGTTCCCCCCGATTCCCCGTTTCCCCCGTTGCCCCGTACCGCTGTTCCCCCCGGGTCCGGGCAACCCCCGTTCGGCCGGTGCGCCGCGCCGTTCCGCCGCCCCGTGCCGGCGGTGCCGGCGCCGCGCCCCTGCCGTGGTCCCCACTCTTCCGTCCCGGCAGGTCGTAGCCCATCCGCGCGAGTACTCATCTACGCACGTAGGTACGGATACTCAGCACCCCGCACCCGGCCCCACCCGCACCCGGCCGGGGCTGGTTACGATCGCCTCCGTGTCCGTACTCCCTCTGGTCTTCACGAGCGGCTGGGCCAGTGGCATCAACGCCTATGCGGTGGTCCTGCTGCTCGGCGTCTTCGGTGCGACCGGTCTCACCGACGAAGTGCCCGAGTCGCTGCAGCGCACCGACGTCCTGATCGCGGCCGGGGTGCTGTTCCTGTGCGAGGCGGTGGCGGACAAGATCCCCTACGTCGACTCGGCCTGGGACTCCGTCCATACGGTGATCCGGCCGGTGGCGGGAGCGGTCGTGGCCGCGCTGCTGGCCGGGCAGAGCGGCTCGCTCCCCGAACTCGCGGCGGCCGCGGTCGGCGGGTCCACGGCGCTGATGAGCCATCTGGTGAAGGCCGGCACGCGGATGGCGGTCAACACCTCGCCGGAGCCCTTCAGCAATGTCGCCCTGAGCACGGCCGAGGATCTGGGCGTCGCCGGGATCATCACCTTCGCGATCTTCAACCCGGTGGCGGCGGCGATCATCGCGGGGACGCTGCTGGTGCTGGGCCTCGTGACACTCTTCTTCCTCGCCGCGCGGATCCGCCGCTTCCTCCGCCGCAGGGCGCAGCGCCGCGAGGAGAAGCGGATCGCCTCCGGGCTGCCGGGACCGCCACCCCGCTGACCGCCCGGCACGGACTGTCGGTGGGGGCGGATAAGGTCCCTGGCATGGCACGGATTGTGGTGATCGGCGCCGGGATGGGCGCCATGGCGGCCGCCGCCCGGCTGGCCGTGGCGGGCCACCGGGTGACGGTGTACGAGCGTTCGGCGACGTTCGGCGGCGCGGTGGGCGGGTTCGAGCGTGACGGGTTCGCGTTCGACACCGGTCCCGGTCTGCTGCATCTGCCCGCCGTGTACCGCGATCTGTTCGTCAAGACCGGCAAGGAGCCGCTGGAGAGCAGGGTCGAGATGACCCAGGTCGACCCCGCGAGCCGCCATCTCTTCTCCGACGGCACGGACGTGTCGTTGCCCAACGCCTCGCGCGGTGGCGTCGTCTCCGCGCTGGACTCGGCCCTGGGTGCCGGCGCGGGCGGCCGGTGGGGCGAGTTCCTCGGCCGGGCCAGGGACGCCTGGGACCGCTCGCGCAGGCCCCTGCTCGAGGAGCCGCTGTGGTCCGACTGGCAGGTGCTGGGCCGCGATCCGTACCCGGCGCTCCGGCAGCGCCGGATGCTGCGCACGCGCCAGGCACGCACGCTCGCCGAGGTGGGTGCCTGGGAGCTCGCCGACGCCCGGCTCGGCGCCCTGCTCGACGCCTACGCGCTGTCGTACGGTCTGGATCCCCGGCACGCCCCGGCGAGCGCCGCCCTGCTGCCGTACATGGAGCAGACGTTCGGGAGCTGGTACGTCAGGGGCGGGATGCGTGCCCTCGCGCGGGCCGTGTACGAGCGCTGTCTGGAGCGAAAGGTCGAGTTCGCCTTCGGTGCCGAGGTGACAGGCGTCGTCGAGCGGGACGGCCGGGCGGCGGGTGTGGAGCTCGCCGGGGGCGATGTGGTCGAGGCCGACCACGTGGTGGCGGGCGCGGGCCGCTCCGGCCTCGGTGGCCTGGAACCCTGGCCTGCGGGCGGTGTACGTCCCGGGGAGGCGGACGAGGCCCCGGGCCGGTTCACGGTCCTGCTGGCGCTGCGCGGCGCCCGCCCCGAGGGCACGGCACACCGGTCCGTCGTGCACTCCCCCGACACGGCGGCCGAGGCCGCCGCGGTCTTCGGGGGCACGCTCACGGAGCGGCCCACGGTCACGGTGCTGCGGCCCGACGACCCGACGACGCGGCCCGACGACGCCCATGAGGCCCTCACGCTGACCGCGACGGTCACGCCGGCCGGATGGGCGGACGACACGGTCCGCGAAAGCTACGCGGACGCGCTCGTCGAGGCGGCGCGTCCGGCGGTCCCGGACATATGTGAGCGGCTGCTGTGGCGCGAGGTCCTCATCCCGGCCCGGGCGGGCCGGGTGCAGCCGCCCGCGCTGGCCGGGGACGGCGGAAGGTATCTGCGTCCCTCGAACAGCACCCGGCTGCCCGGCCTGTATCTCGCCGGCGGCTGGGCACACCCGGGCGGCGGGCCGGCGCATGCGGGCATGTCGGGTGCGCTGGTGGCCGGACTGATCGTGGAGGGCGAGGACTTCCGCGGCTCCCGGTGACCCTGCGCGGGCCCGGGCGTGCGGCGACGTCCCCGGTGCTCGCCGGCCAGGGCACTCAGGGCCCATGCCGGCCTGCCCGATCGACCGCCGACCGCTGACCGCAGGTCAGTAGCGGTACGTCTGGCCGTTGTAGCCGTTCTCGTAGTCGCTGGGGTCGTAGCCGTACGGCGAGGGCTGTTCCGACGGCATGGGCGGGACCTGCTGATCGCTGTCGCGCTGCTGCGGCACCCAGACGCCTCCGGGCGGTGTGTCGTTGTAACCCTGCTGGGTGGCGTAGGGGTCCGTGTACTGCTGCTGGCCGCCGTAGCTGTCGTAGGAGCCGTAGCCCTGGCTGCCGATGTACGGGTCCGAGTATGCGGCGTACTGCTGCTGGCCCGTGCCGTAGTCGTACTGCCCGGCGTAGGCGTCCTGAGCCTGGGCGGCGGTCGGCTGCTCGTAGGGGGACGCGGGAGACGCATACGGGTCGTAACCGCCGTAGAGGTGCTGGCCCTGGTCCTGTGCGTGGTCGTGTGCGGTCCCCTGGTCGTAGCCCTGGGTCTGTCCCTGGCCCGGTGCCTGGTTCGAGGCGTAGGCGGACTCGCTGTAGATGCCGTACTGACCGGTGTCGTCGGGCATCGGCACCGGCTCGTAGACGGCCGTGCTGTCCCCCGCGGACGGCTCGTCCTCGTGCGGTTCGTAGGAGAGGTCCGTGACCTCGAGGGTGGGCTCCCGCATCGCGTCGCCGCCACCGGACTTGCGGCGGCGGCTGGACCCGGGACTGCCGCCGATCGCCCAGCCCGTGGAGAAGCCGCGCCGGAACGAGAGCGTGACGTATGTCTGGCCGACCGCGAAGGCGACCGCACCTACCGCGATCACGATCACGTTCGGCATCAGTACGCCGAGGACGACCCCGAGGAATCCGGTGAAGGCGAGCAGCCGCCAGCGAAGCCGTGCCTTGTACTGCAGCAGCACCTCGCCGAGCAGCCACAGCGCGACAATGCCGAACGCGATGTAGAGCACCGTCCAGCCCATGCCCGCCCCTCTCATCGGCCGCCGCCGGGGGTGCTGGCGGGGGTGGCCGGTTTACGACTGCTCGTGCAGTCCGAGATTCTCGTAGATTTCCAGCGTCGCCGTGGAGTTGTTGAGCGTAATGAAGTGCAATCCGGGGACACCCTCGGAGAGCAGCCGTGCACAGAACTCCGTCGCGAACTCGATCCCAATGGAGCGTACAGCGGCAGGATCGTCCGCGACGGCCCGGATCCGCTCTTCCAGGGCGGACGGGAAGGACGCATTGCTGAGCTGACTGAGCCGTTCGATCTGCTTCACGCTGGTGACGGGCATGATCTCGGGGATGATGGGCGTCGCGCAGCCGGCCTCGGCGACCCGGTCGCGCAACCGCAGGTAGTCCTCCGGATGAAAGAACATCTGGGTGATCGCGTAGTCGGCACCGGCCCGGCATTTGTCCACGAAGTGCCGGATGTCCGTGTCCCGGTCCTTCGACCGGGGGTGCATCTCGGGGAAGGCCGCGACACCGACGCAGAAATCACCGGAGTCCTTGATCAGCCGCACCAGGTCGGCCGCGTACGTCACGCCGTCCGGATGCTTGACCCACTCGCTCATGGGGTCGCCGGGCGGGTCACCGCGCAGCGCCAGAATGTTCCTGATTCCGGCGTCGGCGAACTGGCCGATCATGTTGCGCAGCTGGGCGACGGAGTGGTCGACCGCGGTGAGGTGCGCGACCGGCGTCAGGGTGGTGTCGGCGGCGATCTGCTGGGTGGCCTTGACCGTGCCTGCCCGGGTGGAGCCGCCCGCGCCGTAGGTCACGGAGACGAAGTTGGGGCCCACCGCCTCGACCCTGCGCAGCGCGTTCCACAGGTTCCGCTCGCCCTTCTCGGTCTTGGGCGCCCAGAACTCGAAGGAGTAGGACGTCTTGCCGGTCGCGAGCAGCTCGCGCACGGTGTGTGCGCGATCCGTCCTGGTGGAAGCTGTACCGAGGGCCATACTCGCAGGTTAGCCAGGGCTACTGGGTGACCCAACCGATGTCCACCTATCGGACACGGAGTGTTCGCAATCGGCCTAGTGACCATAACCCCGTATCCGCTTGGTGAGATCGGCGGTGGCCGCCGCCGGGTCCTCGGCCTCGGTGATCGCCCGGACGACGACGACGCGGCGGGCCCCGGCGTCCAGAACCTGGTCGAGATTGCCGGCGTCGATCCCCCCGATCGCGAACCAGGGGCGGTCCTGCGGCAGCGAGGCCGCGTAGCGCACAAGATCCAGTCCCGGTGCGTGTCGCCCCGGCTTGGTGGGGGTGGGCCAGCAGGGCCCCGTGCAGTAGTAGTCGACCCCGGGCTCGACGGCGGCCGCGGCGGCCTCGGCCTCCGCGTGGGTGGAGCGCCCGATGAGCACGTCGCCACCGAGGATCGCCCGCGCGGCCGTCACGGGCAGGTCTCCCTGCCCCAGATGCAGCACGTCCGAGCCGATGGCATGGGCGACATCGGCCCGGTCGTTCACCGCGAGGAGTCTGCCGTGGCGGCGGCAGGCGTCGGCGAACACGGCGAGGTGCTCCAGCTCCTCACCCGCCTCCATGCCCTTGTCCCGCAGCTGCACGATGTCCACGCCAGAGGAGAGCACCGCGTCCAGGAACTCGGGGAGGTCCCCCTGGCGCTTGCGGGCGTCCGTGCACAGATAGAGGCGGGCGTCGGACAGGCGCGCGCGAAGCGTGGACATGAGGTGCTCCCCCCGTGTGGGACCGGGTTGGGCGGTGTACGGACCCGGGGCACGGGCGCATGCCCTCACCCCGGTCCGTACACCGCGTCCGGTGTGGTTGAGGACGTCAGACGGCGAGCGCCTGGGCCCGGCGCTTCACCTCCGTGCCGCGATTCTCGCTGAGTGCCTCCGCGGGGGTGCCCGGCAGGGTCGGGTCCGGCGTGAAGAGCCACTCGAGCATCTCTTCGTCGTTGAAGCCGTCGTCCCTCAGGAGCGTCAGGGTTCCGGAGAGGCCCTTGACCACCTTGTCGCCGTTGATGAAGGCGGCGGGGACCTGGAGGGTCCGGTTCTCACCCCGGCGCACTGCGATCAGCTGGCCCTCCTTGACCAGCTGTCGCACACGCGTCACCTCTACATCGAGCATTTCCGCGATGTCCGGCAGGTGAAGCCAGGCGGGGACGAGGGCGTCGATCTTTGCGTCAATCTCGGTCACGGGACAAGCGTGCCATCCCGGACTGACAGTCGGTAGCCGGACCCTAGAGAGCTGCGGCCTTCAGAGGGACGCCGGGGTCCCCCGCACGGTCGGGATCCAGCCGCGCGCCCGCCTCGATGAGCTTGCGTCCCTGGGCCAGATCCCGGGGCCTGCCCACGGCGAGCACGGCGACCAGCACCCCGTCCCGCAGCCACAGCACCGACCAGGCGGAACCCGCCCCTGGGTCACCCCGCCATACGAGTGTCCCGGCGCCTTCGTGGTGTCCCGCGTACTGCACGAAACGTCCGAACTGCTCGGACCAGAAGTAGGGAACGGGATCGTAGTGCCGCGGCTCCTCCCCGGCCGCGCCGCCGACGACGTTGGCGGCGACCGTGCGCGGACCCTGGAGGGCGTTGTCCCAGTGGTGCACGAGCAGCCGCTCGCCGTAGCGCGCGGAAGGGAAGGACGCGCAGTCGCCGACCGCGTACACATCGGGCAGTGAGGTGCGCAGGTGTGCGTCCGCGGTGATGGAGCGGTCCGGGCCGATGGCGATGCCAGAGCCCTCGAGCCAGCCGGTGGCGGGACGCGCGCCGATACCGACGACCACGGCTCCGGCCGGCATCCTGCGCCGTTCCCCGGAGCCCTCCGCGAGGACGACGGCGTCCGGTTCGACGCCCACGACCCGGGCGTTCGTGACGAGTTCCGCGCCGCTCTCCGCGTACCAGCCGGCCATCGGCGCGGTGACCTCGGCGGGCAGGGCGCCCGCGAGGGGACGGTCGGCGGCCTCGACGACGGTGACCCGGCAGCCGGCCGCGCGGGCGGCGGTGGCGAACTCCGCGCCGATCCAGCCGGCTCCGACGACCGCGATGTCGTGCTGCCGCTCCAGCACCGGACGCAGCCGTTCCGCGTCATCGAGCGTGCGCAGCAGATGGACGCCCTGGACGCCTTCTGTGCCGGGGAGCGTGATGGGCTCCGCTCCGGTGGCGATCACGAGGGTGTCGTAGCCGACGGGTCCTGCCGCGGTGTCGAGCTCATGGGCCCCGGGCCGCAGACCGGTCACCTCGCGGCCCAGCCGGAGGTCCACGGCGAGCGCCTCGAAATCGATGTCGAGGGCCGATCCCTCCGCATTGCCGAGCAGGACGGCCTTGGAGAGCGGGGGCCGGTCGTACGGCTGGTGCGGCTCGGCGCCGATGAGGGTGACGGAGCCTGCGAAGCCCCGTTCGCGCAGGGCGACGGCGGTCTGGACACCGGCCATTCCGGCCCCGACGATGACGACTCGGCGCTGCGCCGTTTGCTCACTCACCGGTCCAGCCTAACAATCTGACGATCAATCAGAAGACACTTGCTCCACCACGCTCGTACCACTGCCCTGCTGGGACTCCCACTCCCAGGCCTCGTCCAGCCTGACCCGCCCGTCGGGCAGCTCGACGACCGTGGACACGCAGTGCCCCGACGACGTGGTGCCGTCCTGCTTCAGCTGTACGTAGCGGAAGTCCAGCCGGTCGCCCTCACGGGTGCCGACGAGATGCCCCCGGACCACGTCACCGCCCGTGTAGTCCGCCCAGATCCGGCCCTCCTGCTCGTGGTAGGTGAACCGGGTCCTGGTGCCGACCTGGCCCGGGGCCTGGTCGGCGACCGGCGCGAGTACGAGTCCGTCGAGCGAGCGGGCCACAGCGGGCTCCCTTACTGCGAGTTGGGGGTGGGGGTTAGGCTGGCCACCGTACTGCTGATCGCGGGAGCCCGGACGCACCGGGCTGAGAGGGAGGCTGAGGCGGCCTCCGACCGTACGAACCTGATCCGGGTCATGCCGGCGAAGGGAGGGTCCGGACACCCATGCGTTCACGTACGTCTGCGGATGTGCTGGTCATCGGGGGCGGAATCATCGGCCTGGTCACGGCCTGGCGGGCGGCCCAGCGCGGACTGCGCACCGCGCTCGCCGACCCCGAGCCGGGCGGCGGGGCCGCACAGGTCGCGGCGGGCATGCTCGCCGCGGTGACCGAGCTCCACTACGGCGAGGAGACGCTCCTCGGCCTCAATCTCGCCTCCGCGCGGCGCTACCCGGAGTTCGTCGCGGAGCTTCAGGAAGCGAGCGGTCAGGACACCGGGTACCGCTCCTGCGGCACCCTCGCCGTCGCGCTCGACACGGACGACCGGGCGCATCTGCGCGAACTGCACGCGCTGCAGCGCCGGTCGGGGCTGGAGTCGGAGTGGCTCACCGGCCGTGAGTGCCGGCGCCTCGAGCCGATGCTCGCACCCGGAGTGAGGGGCGGGCTGCGGGTCGACGGCGACCACCAGATCGATCCCCGGCGCCTCGCGAAGGCGCTGGTCGTGGCGTGCGAGCGGGCGGGAGTGACCTTCCACCGCAGCTGGGCGCAGCGGCTCTCGGTAGTGCGGGACCGGGTGACCGGAGCCGTACTCCGCGAGGGCGGCCCGGCCGGGGCCGAGGGCTCCGGGGCGGACCACGAGGTGGCCGCCGGGCGGGTGGTGCTGGCCGCTGGCAGTCTCAGCGGCCGGCTGGACGGCGTACCGGAGGAGGTCGTACCGCCGGTGCGGCCGGTGAAGGGGCAGGTGCTGCGGCTGACGGTGCCCCGCCCGTACGCGCCGTTCCTGTCGCGGACGGTACGGGCCGTGGTGCGCGGGAGCCAGGTCTATCTGGTGCCCCGCGAGAACGGGGAGCTGGTCGTGGGGGCGACGACCGAGGAGCTCGGCTGGGACACGACGGTCACGGCGGGCGGCGTGTACGAGCTGCTGCGCGACGCGCACGAGCTCGTTCCGGGCATCACGGAGCTGCCGCTCACCGAGACGCGCGCGGGGCTGCGCCCCGGTTCGCCGGACAACGCGCCGCTGCTCGGACCGACCGAACTGCCGGGGCTGCTGCTGGCCACCGGCCACTACCGCAACGGTGTACTGCTCACACCGGTGACGGGCGACGTCATGGCGCAGGCGCTCGTCACCGGCGAGCTGCCGGAAGAGGCACGCGCCTTCACCCCTCGCCGCTTTTCTCCCGTACGTCAGGAGCTGTCCGTATGACCGTGTCCGTGAACGGAAAGCCGCGGGACATCGCGGCGGGTACGACGCTGGACGTCCTGGTGGCGACGCTGACGGCTGCGCCCTCCGGGGTGGCGGCGGCCGTCAACGAGACCGTCGTCCCCCGCGGCGAGTGGTCCGGAACCCTGCTCGGCGACGGCGACCGGGTCGAGGTCCTGACCGCGGTGCAGGGAGGCTGACGGGCTCATGGCGGACGATCGTTTTGTGCTGGGCGGGGTGGCGTTCTCGTCCCGGCTGATCATGGGTACGGGCGGGGCGCCGAGCCTCGACGTACTGGAGCGGGCGCTGGTCGCGAGCGGCACACAGCTCACGACGGTGGCGATGCGGCGGCTGGACCCGACGGTACGGGGTTCCGTGCTGTCGGTGCTGGACCGGCTGGACATCCGCGTCCTGCCGAACACCGCGGGCTGTTTCACAGCGGGTGAGGCGGTTCTGACGGCACGGCTCGCCCGCGAGGCGCTCGGGACGCACTGGATCAAGCTGGAGGTGGTCGCGGACGAGCGCACGCTGCTGCCCGACCCGGTCGAGCTCCTGGACGCGGCGGAGGTGCTGGTCGACGACGGCTTCACCGTCCTTCCGTACACCAATGACGACCCGGTGCTGGCGCGCAGGCTGGAGGAGGCGGGCTGTGCGGCGATCATGCCGCTCGGCTCGCCGATCGGGTCGGGGCTCGGTATCCGCAACCCGCACAACTTCCAGCTCATCGCCGAGCAGGCGGGCGTACCGGTGATCCTGGACGCGGGGGCGGGCACGGCGTCGGACGCCGCGCTGGCGATGGAGCTCGGGTGCTCGGCCGTGATGCTCGCCTCCGCGGTCACCCGGGCCCAGGAACCCGTCCTGATGGCCGAGGCCATGCGGCATGCGGTGGAGGCGGGCCGCCTGGCCCACCGCGCGGGCCGTATCCCCCGCCGCCACTTCGCCGAGGCCTCGTCCCCGGTGGAGGGCCGCGCGGTGCTGGACCCGGAACGCCCGGCGTTCTGAGGGATCGGTCACTCCCGCTCGTCACGGATGCGCTTCAGTACTGCCCCGGGGCCGGCCCGAGGGGGCGAGGGGACGCCGCACTGCTCGTAGACTCGCGTGCGTGGATACGACCCTTCAGGACCCCCTTGTCGGGCAGCTGCTCGACGGCCGCTACCGCGTCGACGCGCGGGTCGCCGTCGGTGGCATGGCCACGGTCTACCGGGCCGTGGACATCCGGCTCGACCGGGTGCTCGCCCTCAAGGTGATGCACCCGGCGCTCGCGACGGACGCCTCGTTCGTGGAGCGCTTCATCCGTGAGGCCAAGTCCGTGGCGCGGCTGTCGCACCCCAATGTGGTGGGCGTCTACGACCAGGGGGCACAGGACGCGTACGTCTATCTGGCGATGGAGTACGTCGCCGGGTGCACCCTTCGCGACGTACTGCGCGAGCGCGGCGCGCTCCAGCCGCGGGCCGCGCTCGACATCCTCGAACCCGTGCTCGCCGCGCTCGGGGCGGCGCACCGGGCCGGGTTCGTGCACCGGGACATGAAGCCGGAGAACGTCCTGATCGGCGACGACGGCCGGGTCAAGGTCGCCGACTTCGGGCTGGTGCGGGCCGTCGGTACGGTGACGAACACCACGGGCTCGCTCCTCGGGACGGTGTCGTATCTCGCGCCGGAGCAGATCGAGTCCGGGAGCGCCGACACGCGCGCCGACGTCTACGCCTGTGGCGTCGTGCTGTACGAGATGTTGACCGGCGCCAAACCGCACTCCGGCGACACCCCCGCCCAGGTCCTCTACCAGCACCTCAACGAGGACGTCCCCGCCCCGTCCGCCGCCGTTCCCGGGCTCGCCCCGGAGCTGGACGAGCTGGTGGCTGGCGCCACCGCCCGCGCCCCCGAGCTCCGCCCGCACGACGCCGTCGCGCTGCTCGCGCGGACGCGGGAGGCACGCGCCGCACTGCGCGACGACCAGCTCGACGCCGTCCCGCCGGGCGCGCGGGCCACGGAGCACGACTCCGCCGAGGACCGCACGAGTGTGATCCCCCGGCTGCTCCCCTCGGATCGGCAGCAGGAGGGCGTCCAGCACACCAGCCGCCTGGAGATGCCGTCGGAGAGCCCTCCGGCGCCGCGCGGCCGGCGGGGGCCCCGCGGGCCGCGGCGTGGCGTGGTCGCGGCCGTGGTCGCCGCGCTGCTGCTCATCGGCGTGGGCGCGGGCGTCTGGTACATCAACGCCGGACAGTTCACGCGCGTGCCCACCGTCCTCGGCCGGACCGAGGCAGAGGCCAGGAACCGGCTGGCCTCCGAGGGCCTCGAGGTCAAGCAGATCAAGCGGGACTTCAGCGACGTCTACGAGCGCGGCAGCGTCATGGACGTCGACCCCGACCCCGGCGGGCGCATCCGTGACAACGGCTCGGTCACCCTCGTGGTCTCCCGCGGCCCCGAGATCGTCAGGGTCCCGAAGGTCGAGGGCCTGCCGCTTGCCGAGGCCAGGAACGCTCTGCGCAAGGCGGGCCTCGCCCCGGGCGCGACCACCAAGGAATTCAGCGAGGACGTCGCGCGGGGCACCGTCATCGGCTCGGACCCGGCCGCGGGCACCGACCGCCGACGGGACGCCGCGGTCGCACTCGTCGTGAGCAAGGGCGCTCCCGTGGACATACCGGACGTGGCCGGCGAGTCCGTCGACGACGCCACGAGCACCCTCGAGGACGCCGGGCTGAAGGTACGGGTGGCCCCCGAGCGGGTCCACTCCCCCGAGGACGCAGGGACCGTCGCCAGGCAGTCCCCGGCCGAGGGCGGGCAGGCCGCCGAGGGCGACACGGTCACCCTCACCGTCTCCAAGGGCCCGCGCATGATCGACGTGCCGGACGTCACCGGCCGGTCCGTCGACGACGCGCGCCGTGCGCTGGAGAAGGCGGGTTTCGTGGTCGAGGTCGACCGCGGCTTCCCGTTCCTGGGCAACGAGGTCGAGAGCCAGTCCGTCGAAGGCGGCGAGCAGGCCCCCGAGGGCAGCACCGTCACCATCAAGACCAAGGGGCTCTAGAAACGATGCGCAACCCCGTCGGCGCCCATGTTCCCGTCGCCGGCGGCCTCGCCAGGACCGGACTGGCCTACGCCCGCGACATCGGCGCCGAGAGCGTCCAGGTCTTCGTCGCCAATCCGCGCGGCTGGGCGACGCCCGCCGGGAACCCGGCGCAGGACGAGCAGTTCCGTGACCGGTGTGCGGCCGAGGGGATACCGGCGTACGTCCACGCCCCGTATCTGATCAACTTCGGCTCCCACACCGCGGCGACCGCCGAGCGCTCCGTGGAGTCGCTGCGGCACTCGCTGCGCCGAGGCAGGGAGATCGGCGCGCTCGGTGTGGTGGTCCACACCGGCTCGGCGACCGGAGGCCGCTCACGCGAGGTGGCCCTCGCGCAGGTGAGGGAGCTGGTGCTGCCGCTGCTGGACGAGCTGACCCACGAGGACGATCCGTTCCTGCTGCTGGAGTCCACCGCCGGGCAGGGCTTCTCGCTCTGCTCCAGGACATGGGACCTCGGCCCCTACTTCGAGGCACTGGACGCCCACCCCAAGCTGGGCATCTGCCTGGACACCTGCCATGTCTTCGCGGCGGGGCACGATCTGGCGGCGCCGGGTGGCGTGAAGGAGACCCTGGATCTGCTCGTGGAGACGGTCGGCAAGGACCGGCTGAAGCTGATCCACGCCAATGACTCCAAGGATGTGGTGGGGGCGCACAAGGACCGGCACGCGAACATCGGCGCGGGTCACATAGGCGAGGAACCGTTCCGCGCGCTGATGACGCATCCGGCGACCGCGTGCGTGCCGCTGATCATCGAGACTCCGGGTCCCAAGGAGGCGTACGCGGCGGATGTGGCGCGGCTGAAGAGTCTCCGCTGAGGGAGTCCGCGGCGCGAGGGCGGGACCCTGGTCTGCCAGGGGACCTCCGAGGCGCAGCTCCGGGGAGTCGCGAGCCTGTGAACCTTTCCGGTCACAGTGCTAGAGCTCGGGCCCGTCCCCCGGCCCTTCCTGGTAGGAGTAGCGCTGCTCCCGCCAGGGATCGCCGAGGTTGTGATAGCCGCGTTCCTCCCAGAACCCCCGGCGGTCGGCGGTCATGTACTCCACGCCCCGCACCCACTTCGGGCCCTTCCAGGCGTACAGATGCGGGATCACCAGCCGCAGCGGGAATCCGTGCTCGGCGGTGAGCAGCTCACCGTCCTTGTGGGTGGCGAGAATCGTGCGCTCGGAGAGGAAGTCGGAGAGCCGCACATTGGCGCTGTAGCCGTACTCGGCCCAGACCATGACGTGGGTGACGGCCGGCGACGGCGGGGCGAGCTCGACGAGCGTCCGGGCGGGGACACCGCCCCATTCGGCCCCCAGCATGCTGAATTTCGTCACGCAGTGCAGATCGGCGACGACGGTGGAGAACGGCAGGGCCGAGAACTCCTCGTGGTTCCAGCAGTGCTTGTCACCGTCGGCGGTCGCACCGAAGACCCGGAACTCCCAGCGGTCCGGCTTGAACCTGGGGACGGGCCCGTAGTGGGTGACGGGCCAGCCGCGCTGCAGTCGCTGCCCCGGAGGGAGCCCGGACTGCTCTGCCTCGCTGATTTCCCGGCTCTCCGGCTGACCCATGCCTTCAATGGTGACAGACGGGAAGGGGTGGTCATGACCAGGTCTGAGCCGATTCGGGCAACTCATACTAAGCCTGCACTTACTGGACTGCCCTGGATCACGGTGCGAGGATGCGCGCATCCTGCCCGAGTCACAAGCGCGCGGAAGGAGCCTCTGCGATGCAGGGCGACCCCGAGGTCATCGAGTTCCTCAATGAGCAGCTGACTGCCGAGCTGACCGCGATCAACCAGTACTTCCTGCACGCGAAGATGCAGGAGAACTTCGGCTGGACGAAGCTCGCGAAGTACACACGGGCGGAGTCCTTCGACGAGATGAAGCATGCGGAGGTCCTGACGGACCGGATCCTCTTCCTGGAGGGCCTCCCGAACTACCAGCGGCTTTTCCATGTCCGGATCGGGCAGACGGTCACCGAGATGTTCCAGGCCGACCGGCAGGTCGAGGTCGAGGCCATCGACCGGCTGCGGCGCGGCATCGAGGTCATGCGGAACAAGGGCGACATCACGTCCGCGAACATCTTCGAGTCGATCCTGGCGGACGAGGAACACCACATCGACTATCTCGACACCCAGCTGGATCTGGTCGAGAAGCTCGGCGAGGCCCTCTACATCGCGCAGCTGATCGAGCAGCCGGACAGCTAGGCCGGATCGTTCAGACCGGGTCGTTCAGACCGGATCGTTCAGACCAGGTCGTTCAGGGCCGGGAGCCGCCTACGGGGCACCGGTCACAGCACTAGGCAGCTTCGGGGAACTCGGCCGGACCATCGGCGTCGGCCTCCGGGCCGGCGGCCAGCACGGCGGCGCCGTTGCCCTGCTCGAGGAGCTCTCGCCTGGGGCAGGCGCCGCGGCCGAGGATGCCCTGGATCCGGCGGACGCACGATCCGCAGTCGGTGCCGGCCTTGGACACCGAGGCTATCTGGCGGGGGGTGCAGGCACCGGCCTCCGCGTGTTCCTTGACCTGCTTCTCCGTGATGCCGAAGCATGAGCAGACATACACGCGGTTCACCTCCCGGCTGGATCGAGTGGGTCGGACTGGTGGCGCCCTCCCGACTGATCGGTGAGGCAAACCTAACCTTACCCGCCGGGCCCCGCTCGTAAAAGCCCCGGATACGACTGTGGGGCGCGGATCACATCGATCCACGCCCCACGATCCGTGTCGGCGGAGCGCCGGCCGGGTCACTGGTTGCGGTACATCTCCGCCACCAGGAACGCCAGGTCCAGCGACTGGCTGCGGTTCAGCCGGGGGTCGCAGGCCGTCTCGTAGCGCTGGTGCAGATCGTCGACGAAGATCTCGTCGCCGCCGCCCACGCACTCGGTGACGTCGTCACCGGTGAGCTCGACATGGATACCGCCCGGGTGCGTGCCGAGCGCCTTGTGCACCTCGAAGAAGCCCTTGACCTCGTCCAGCACGTCGTCGAAACGGCGGGTCTTGTGGCCGGAGGCCGCCTCGAAGGTGTTGCCGTGCATCGGGTCCGTCACCCAGGCCACGGTGGCACCGGACGCGGTGACCTTCTCGACCAGCTCCGGGAGCCGGTCACGGACCTTGTCGGCGCCCATGCGGACGATGAAGGTCAGCCGGCCGGGCTCGCGCTCCGGGTCCAGCTTCTCGATGTACTGCAGCGCCTCGTCGACCGTGGTGGTCGGGCCGAGCTTGATCCCGATCGGGTTGCGGATCCTCGACGCGAACTCGATGTGCGCGCCGTCGAGCTGACGGGTGCGCTCGCCGATCCACACCATGTGGCCCGAGACGTCGTACAGATTGCCCGTACGCGAGTCCACACGGGTCAGCGCCGACTCGTAGTCCAGGAGCAGGGCCTCGTGGGAGGAGAAGAACTCGACCGTGCGGAACTCGGCGGGGTCGGTGCCACAGGCCTTCATGAAGTTCAGCGCGTTGTCGATCTCCCGCGCGAGCTGCTCGTAGCGCTGTCCCGACGGGGACGACTTCACGAAGTCCTGGTTCCAGGCATGCACCTGGCGCAGGTCGGCGTAACCGCCGGTGGTGAAGGCACGGACCAGGTTGAGCGTCGAGGCGGAGGCGTTGTACATCCGCTTCAGCCGCTCCGGGTCCGGGACGCGGGCCTTCTCGGTGAAGTCGAAGCCGTTGACGGAGTCGCCCCGGTAGGTCGGGAGCGTCACACCGTCGCGGGTCTCGGTCGGCTTCGAGCGCGGCTTCGAGTACTGGCCGGCGATCCGGCCGACCTTGACGACCGGCACGGACGCGGCATACGTGAGCACCGCACCCATCTGGAGCAGGGTCTTGAGCTTGTTACGGATGTGCTCGGCGGACACGCCGTCGAAGGCCTCGGCACAGTCGCCGCCCTGGAGCAGGAACGCCTCGCCCCTGGCGACGGCTCCCATCCGGGCGCGCAGCTGGTCGCACTCGCCCGCGAAGACGAGCGGCGGATACGACTCGAGGTCCGCGATCACATCGCGCAGAGCCTCGGCATCGGGGTACTCGGGCTGCTGCGCCGCGGGCAGGTTTCGCCAGGTGTTGCCACCGGTAGCGGTGGGCTTAGCGTTCACGGTCACCTCGACAACATTACGTGGTCGCACGTGCCGTCCAGACCTCTGCTCACTTTTTGAGACGAACCGTCCACAACCTCTGATCATCTGCCGCGCCCCCGCGCGCATGGTCGTGGACGGACACTCCCCTTCCGGTCCGCGTCGGTTAAGGTGCCTCACATGTACGCGCCGACCAACCGGAACTGGTGGTGGCCCGCTGAACCGGCGGCCCACCTCATCGCGCGTACCCACTGAACGATCACCGCGAAGGCCGCCCGAGGGGCGGCCTTTCTCCGTATCCGCGGCCGTTCCTCTCCACCTCGGAAAGGAACCACCCCGGATGGACATCATCAGCAGACTGCTGGACGGCACCCGCGTCCCCGCTTTCGCCCTGCTCCGCAGGCGCACTCCCGGCCGCGACCACGACACCATCGAGGTGCTCGTAGGCCGCGTCCACGAGGCGGACCGGCTCGCCGACATCCCGGTCGACGACCGCCCGTCCCTCGCGCTGGTGCCGTTCCGGCAGATCAGGGAGCGCGGCTTCGACGTACGCGACGACGGCACGCCGCTGTCCGTACTGGTCGCGGACGAGACGTACGAGCTTCCCCTGGCGGACGCGCTCGAAGCGCTGCCCAGGCACGAGGTGCGCGTCGAGGAAGGCCGTTTCGACGTCGGCGACGAGGAGTACGCGGAGACCGTCCGGCGGGTCGTCGAGGACGAGATCGGGCGCGGCGAGGGCGCGAACTTCGTCATCCGGCGGACGTTCACCGGGGAGATCCCCGGCTTCGGCCGGGCCGACGCGCTCGCCCTGTTCCGGCGGCTGCTCGCCGGCGAGCGCGGCGCGTACTGGACCTTCGTCGTCCACACCGGCGACGGGAAAGGGCCCGAAGAGCCTTCCTCACAAGGGCGGGGGCGGGAGACGGGCGGGCGCACGCTGGTCGGTGCGAGCCCCGAGGTGCACGTCCGGATGACCGGGGGGACCGTCGTGATGAACCCGATCAGCGGCACCTACCGCTATCCGGCCGAGGGGCCGTCGCCGGAGGATCTGCTGACCTTCCTCGCCGACCGCAAGGAGACCGACGAGCTCTCCATGGTCGTCGACGAGGAGCTGAAGATGATGTGCACGGTCGGCGACATGGGCGGCGTCGTGGTCGGGCCGCGGCTCAAGGAGATGGCCCATCTCGCACACACCGAGTACGAGCTGCGCGGGCGCTCCTCGCTCGATGTGCGCGAGGTGCTCAAGGAGACCATGTTCGCGGCGACGGTCACCGGGTCTCCCGTGCAGAACGCCTGCCGGGTGATCGAGCGCTACGAACCGCTCGGGCCGGACGGGGCCGGGCGTGGCTACTACG
Source organism: Streptomyces sp. NPDC057445 (assembly GCF_042802855.1). Taxonomy (NCBI): domain Bacteria; kingdom Bacillati; phylum Actinomycetota; class Actinomycetes; order Kitasatosporales; family Streptomycetaceae; genus Streptomyces; species Streptomyces sp. NPDC057445. The sequence goes on from NZ_JBHVDH010000001.1 coordinate 50,176, forward strand.
CGGGCGCGCTGGCACTCCTCGGCAGGGACGCCGGCGGTATGCAGACCCTCGACTCCCCGATTCTGATCCGTACCGCCGACATCTCGGCCTCCGGCGGGCTGCGCGTCCCCGTCGGCGCGACGCTCGTCCGCCACTCGGACCCGCTGTCCGAGGTGGCGGAGACCCATGCCAAGGCCGCGGGGGTGCTCGCCGCACTGGGAGTACGTCCCGGCTCCCGGCAGGACGACGCGGTACGGCCACGACTCGCGGACGACCCGCGGGTACGGGCGGCGCTGGACGCCCGGCGGGCCGACCTGGCGCCCTTCTGGCTGAAGATGCAGTCCCGGCCGGAGAAAGTGACCGGGCACGCCCTGGTCGTGGACGGCGAGGACACCTTCACCGCGATGCTCGCCCATCTGCTGCGCGGGGCGGGCCTGGAGGTGACCGTGCGCCGCTACGACGACCCCGGTGTACGGGAGGCGGCGCTGGCGCACGAGGGGCCGGTGGTCCTCGGCCCGGGGCCGGGCGACCCCCTGGATGCGACCGACCCGAAGATGCGCTTCCTGCGCTCGCTCACCGCGGAGTTGCTGCGCGGGCACCGGGGCGGTCCCACCCGGCTCCCGGCCACCACCCCTCATCGAGGCCCTTCGGACCGCAGCCTCCTTGGCGTGTGTCTGGGCCATGAGCTGATCGCCGCCGAGCTCGGCCTGGACATCGCCCGCAAGGAGACCCCGTTCCAGGGCGCTCAGATGCGGATCGACCTGTTCGGCGACGAGGAGACAGTGGGCTTCTACAACAGCTTCACGGCCGTCTGCGACGACGAGGCGGCCACGGAGCTTTCCTCGCACGGCACAGAGGTGAGCCGCACGGCGTCGGGCGAGGTCCACGCGCTGCGCGGACCGGGCTTCGCGGGGATCCAGTTCCACCCCGAGTCGGTGCTGACGCTGCGCGGGCCGGAGATCGTGCGGGGGCTGGTGAGGGCTGTGATGCGGGAGCCGTCGGCGTAGCGCGGAGACGGTGTGCGCGTGAGGGGCGGCGTGGGAGTGGGAGTGGCGTCCGTGGAGGGCCCTCCCCAAGAGTCTCGCCCGGGAGGTACCCCCGTCCCGAAACCCGGGGTTCCGCTCCCTCAGTCGCCGGAGGGGCTCCATGAGAGCCCCTCCGGCACCTCGGAACGGACACCCGGGCCGGCCGCGGCCCGCCTGCCGAGCACCGGGGGCGCCCAGATCCAGCCCCGGATCCGGCACTTGCGGCGCTTGAGGACGGACATCCGGCCACCCGCGCGGTATCGAGCAGCTACGTGGCCGGCCCGAAGCACACGGCCCCGGGCCGGCCACGCCCGACCCTCGTGTCAGCCGAAGAAGACGCTGACCTCCTCGTAGAGCGCCGGGTCGACCGTCTTCAGCTTCGCCGTCGCCTCGGAGATCGGCACGCGGACGATGTCCGTGCCGCGCAGCGCGACCATCTTCCCGAAGTCGCCGTCGCGCACCGCCTCGATGGCGTGAAGGCCGAAGCGGGTGGCCAGCCAGCGGTCGAACGCACTGGGGGTGCCGCCCCGCTGGACATGGCCGAGGACCGTCGTCCTCGCCTCCTTGCCTGTGCGCTTCTCGATCTCCTTGGCCAGCCACTCGCCCACGCCCGAGAGCCGGACGTGGCCGAAGGAGTCGAGCGTCCCGTCCTTGAGGACCATGTCACCGTCCTTGGGCATCGCCCCTTCGGCGACGACCACGATCGGCGCGTACGAGGCGCGGAAGCGTGAGGTGACCCAGGCGCACACCTGATCCACGTCGAAGCGCTGCTCCGGGATGAGGATGACGTTCGCCCCGCCGGCCAGCCCCGAGTGCAGCGCGATCCAGCCCGCGTGACGGCCCATCACCTCGACGACCAGGACCCGCATGTGCGACTCGGCGGTGGTGTGCAGCCGGTCGATCGCCTCGGTCGCGATACCGACCGCCGTGTCGAAGCCGAAGGTGTAGTCCGTGGCGGAGAGATCGTTGTCGATCGTCTTGGGCACACCCACACAGTTCACGCCGTACTCACCTGCGAGACGGGCCGCGACCCCGAGGGTGTCCTCACCGCCGATCGCGATGAGCGCCTCCACCTCGTGCTTGGCGAGGTTCTCCTTGATCCGGCGGACGCCGTTCTCCTGCTTGAAAGGATTCGTGCGCGAGGAGCCGAGAATGGTGCCACCGCGCGGCAGGATGCCCCGCACCGCTGGGATCTCCAGCCGCACGGTGTCGCCTTCCAGCGGCCCGCGCCAGCCGTCCCGGTAACCGGTGAACTCGTAGCCGTACTCCTGGACACCCTTGCGGACGATGCCGCGGATGACCGCATTGAGGCCGGGGCAGTCGCCGCCCCCGGTCAGTACTCCGACCCGCATGGAAGTTCCCTTCGCCGTCGGTGGTGGCATAGGGAAGTCACGCTAGTAGTGAGCCAGGTCACTCCGGGACTGTGTGAAAGGTGAATTCCTGTGCGGTGGGCGCCTGTTGGCGCCCGGCCATTCACTCCGACGAGTGATCAGGCGTCATCGAGGCCGCGCTCTATCGCGTACCGCACGAGCTCCACGCGGTTGTGCAGCTGAAGCTTGCCCAGAGTGTTCTGCACATGGTTCTGCACGGTGCGGTGCGAGATCACGAGTCGCTCGGCGATCTGCTTGTACGAGAGCCCCTTGGCCACGAGCCGCAGGACCTCGGTCTCCCGCTCGGTGAGCTGCGGCGCCCTGGGATCGTCGGGCCCGGCCGGCACAGCGGGCTCGGTGGCCAGCCGCCGGTACTCCCCGAGCACCAGTCCCGCCAGCCCCGGTGTGAACACCGGGTCGCCGACGGCGGTCCGCCGCACCGCGTCGACCAGCTCCTCCGTGCTTGCCGACTTCAGCAGATAGCCCGTCGCACCCGACTTCACCGCTTCCAGCACGTCGGCGTGCTCACCGCTCGCCGAGAGCACCAGCACCCGAAGCGCGGGGTTCGCGCCGACGAGCTCCTTGCAGACCTGGACACCGGGCATCCCCGGCAGATTGAGGTCGAGGACGAGGACATCGGGTGCCGCGGCCGTGGCGCGGCGCACCGCCTGCGGGCCGTCGCCCGCCGTCGCCACCACGTCGCAGCCGGCCGCGGCCAGATCGCGTGCGACCGCGTCCCGCCACATCGGGTGGTCGTCCACCACCATGACCCGGACCGGCTGCTGCCCTGTCGTCTCCGTCATCGTTCCGCCTTCCCCCGTGGGACCTTCAACTCGACTTCCGTGCCCTGTCCCGGCACCGAGACCAGCTCCGCCGTGCCGCCGATGTCCCGCAGCCGGCCGCGGATCGAGAGCGCGACACCGAGCCGCCCCTCCCCCTCGGCCTGCGCGAGCCGCCCCTCCGGGATGCCCGGCCCGTCGTCCCGGACCGTCACGATCACCTCGTGCGGCCAGTCCTCGACCAGGATCCATGCCTGTGCGCCGTCCCCGGCGTGCCTGCGGACATTGTCCAGGGCGGCGCCGACTGCGGACGCAAGTTCCTTCGCCACTGGCACCGGAAGCAGCACCGGGGCGCCCGGCTCGGACAGGGTGACGCGGCAACCGGCATGCGGGGCCAGCAGGCTCCGGAGGTCACACGTCCGCGAACCCCCGGTCCCCGAGCCGCCCTCGTCGGACTCGTCGGACTCGTCCACGATCCGCACGACCGCGCCCTGCGTCTCGTCCTCCGACACCCGCGAGGCGGGCACCAGGCCGCCCACGACCAGATTGCGCAGGGCGACTTCCTGCTCGCCCGCCATCCGGCCCAGCTCCGCCGCCTCGCCACCGATCGCCGTGCCGCGCCTCTGCACCATGGCCAGCACCTGGAGCACGCTGTCGTGGATGTCGCGGGCGAGTCGCTCCCGCTCCCGCGTGGCCGCTTCGATCTCCAGTGCGCGGGCCAGGGTGCGCTCGGAGGCGCGGGCGACCTCGACGACGTAACCGATGGCGATCGAGGCGACCCAGACGAGAAGGACGTTGTGGAAGGTGTCCCGGCTGGGCTCTCCGCGCTCGATGATGTTGGCGACGGCGACGAGGGAGGACGCGAAGCCGGCCCAGCGCCAGCCGCCCTTGATCGCGTACGCGAGGACCGCCCCCGCCGTCCAGATCGACGGCAGGGTCGGGCCGTCGATCTGCTGGGCCTGCTGGTCGGCGAGCGGCGTGAGGATGATGCCGGTGAGGGCGACGGTGAGATCGGCGACGAGGAAGCGCTTGGTGCAGGCGGCGGCGTTCGCCACCTTGGAGAGCGTGGCAAGGGTCCAGACGGCCAGGAAGGCGAGATACCCGATGGCCACCCAGGGGTGCTCGAACCTGTGGCGCGTGAAGACGAAGAGCAGGACGGCGTAGCCCATCGTCAGTACGCGGTACGCGGTCAGCGCACGCCACAGCGGCAGCTCGACAGACATGCGCACGACACGCTCACGCCTGGCCATGATCCCCACCCCGTCCCGCCTGCGGGACGACGCTACTGGGCGCCGTCCCGATCCGCGCTGCCGGCCTTCGATTCCCTCCGGGCCTGCTCGGTCCCCTCGGCCTGCCCGGTCTTCTCCGCCTGCCCGGTCTTCTCCGCCTGCTTCGCGGCCCTGTCGGCTTCCTTCGCGGCCTCCTTGGCCGCTTCCTTGGCCGCCTTCTCCGCGTCGGCGATCTGCCGCTTGGCCGCCGTGGCGTAGACGTCCACGTACTCCTGCCCGGACAGCTTCATGATCTCGTACATGACCTCGTCGGTCACCGAGCGCAGGATGAAACGGTCGTGCTCCATGCCGTGATAGCGGCTGAAGTCGAGCGGCTTGCCGATCCGGATGCCCGGGCGCATCAGCTTGGGAATGACCTTGCCGGGGGGCTGGATCTTCTCGGTGTCGATCATCGCGACCGGGATGACGGGCGCGCCCGTCGCGAGCGCCACCCGAGCAAGACCACCAGGCTTGCCCCGGTAGAGCCGGCCGTCGGGCGAGCGGGTGCCTTCCGGGTAGATACCGAACAGTTCACCGCGCTCGATGACCCCTATGCCGCTCTTGATGGCCGCCTCGCCGGCCCCCCGTGCACCGGACCGGTCCACCGGCAGCTGGCCCACGCCCTTGAAGAAGGCCGCGGTGAGCTTGCCCTTCACTCCGGGCGAGGTGAAGTACTCGGCCTTGGCGATGAAGGTGACCTTGCGGTCGAGGACCGCCGGGAGGAAGAACGAGTCGGAGAAGGAGAGGTGGTTGCTCGCGAGGATCGCCGGCCCTTCGGCGGGAATGTTCTCGAGGCCCTCCACCCACGGCCGGAAGGCAAGCTTCAGCGACCCTCCGATGGAGAACTTCATTGCGCCGTAGATCAACTCGGGTGCCTTCCTGGTGTCCGTCGGAAAGACCTTAACCCGTGGGGGGCCTGCGCTCTCTCCCCCGGGGCCATGCCGGGACGCCGTCGGCCCTGGTCGGTGTCAGCCCGGTCGCGTACGGTGAAGGCACCTTCGGATCGAACCTCCGACGAACACGTTCCTTCTCCTCGCCTTCTCGTCCTCACGAACAAGGAGACCCCCGGTGCCGGTCCTTCCTGGAGCCGAGCCGTACCGCCACGAGGGCGGTGAGGTCGGCGTCCTCCTCTGTCACGGATTCACCGGTTGCCCGCAGTCGCTGCGCCCGTGGGCGGAGTATCTGGCGGAGCGCGGCCTGACCGTGTCCCTGCCCCTGCTGCCCGGGCACGGCACCCGCTGGCAGGACATGCAGCTGACCGGCTGGCAGGACTGGTACGCGGAGGTGGACAGGGAGCTGCGGACGCTGAGGGAGCGGTGCAGCCAGGTCTTCGTCCTCGGGCTCTCGATGGGCGGCGCTCTGACGCTGCGGCTCGCCGCCAGGCACGGGGACGCGATCACCGGCATCGTGGTGGTCAATCCGGCCAACAAGCTCCACGGCCTTTCGGCGCACGCCCTCCCGGTGGCCCGCCACTTCGTCCGTACGACGAAGGGCGTGACCAGCGACATCGCCAAGGAGGGGGTGGAGGAGCTCGGCTACGACCGGGTGCCGCTGCACGCCGCACACTCCCTGCGGAACTTCCTCCGGCTCGTCGACGGCGAGCTGCCGCAGGTCACCCAGCCGATGGTGCTGCTGCACAGTCCCCGGGACCATGTCGTCCCGCCGGTCGACTCGGCCCGGATCCTCAGCCGTGTGTCCTCGGTGGACGTGCGGGAGATCCTGCTGGAACAGAGCTACCACGTGGCGACGTTGGACCACGATGCGGAGCGGATTTTCGACGAGAGTTACGCGTTCATCGGCCGCCTCGCTCCGAGTGCCGGGAAGAAGGGAATCACCACCGGTGGCTGAGCAGCACGACGCGGACCGGGACGACCGGGACCGGGAGCCCCGGCCCATCGACGAGGAGGCCGCCTGGGCGGCGATCGTCGCGGGGTACGGCAACGAGCCCGCGGACCCGCCGGGGGCCAGACCGTTCAAGTCGGTCGAGGACCTCGCGGCACTGGACAAGGCGGCGAAGGGCGGCACGACGGTGTCCGAGGACGACGAGGAGGAGAGCCCCGGGCCAGAGAGGCCACTGGGCGGCTCGGTCGTCTTCGCGCCCGGCGTATCCGTGGGCCTCGGTGCCGGCCCGCGCGACTACGAGGCGTCGGAGGCGGGTGACGACGACCTCGACGAGACGGACGAGGGCCACTTCGTGCCCCCGGAGCCGCCGCCCCTGCCCGAGGCGGACACGACGGCGAAGTTCGCCTGGCTCGCCGTGATCGGCGGCCCGGTGCTGCTGCTGCTCGCCGTGCTCCTCCAGTGGGAGATGACGTGGTGGCTCACCACGCTCGGGGTCGGCGGATTCCTCGGCGGCTTCGCCACACTGGTGGCCCGTATGTCCCACGGCGAGGACGAGGACGACGACGATCCGGGCCGCGGCGCGGTGGTCTGAGCAACGCATGGGCCGCCGGGCCGGTCCGGCGGCCCGGACCCCTGCTCCTCTCTCAGACCGCGGGCACGTGCAGGGCGGCGAGCACGGGCAGATGGTCGGTGGCGGCCCTCAGGTCGTGGGCGCTGACGCCCGGCAGGCCGGACGGCACACCGCAGCCGAGGACCTCGATGCCGGGAGTGGCGAAGACGGCGTCGATGCGCCGGCGCGGGTCGGCGGGCGAGAAGGTGTGCTCACCGCCCCAGGGGCTGACGGCCCAGCAGTCCTGGAGCTGACCCGCGAGCCGCCGGAAGCTGCGGCCGCCCGGCCGTTCGTTGATGTCACCCGCGGCGATCGCGTGCGGCACGTCCATCGCCGCGAGCCGGTCGAGAAGCATCCCGGCCTGGGCGTACCGCTCGTCGCTCCGCAGGCTCAGATGACAGCTGAGCAGCCCCGTCCGGGCCCGGCCGAACCGTACGACGGCCGTGGCGAAGCCCCGGCGGTGCAGACCGGGGGTGAGCGGCAGCAGCACGTCCTCGGTGCGCTCCACGGTCGCGCGCAGTGAGCACATCAGCAGCGGCCCGGCGGCGGTCGCACCCCCGCTCAGCACCACCAGCTCGCTCTTGGCGGCGAGCCTCGCCGCGTGCTTGCGCCACCGGAAGAACCGGGGCGCCTCCTGTACGAACACGAGGTCGGGCCGGCACGCCCGGATCACCCGGGCGAGCGCGTCCTCGTCGTCCCGCATCGAGCGGACGTTGTAGCTCAGCACCCTGACGATGGCCGAACCATCGGGCTCGGTGCGGGAGTTGGGCAGCGGTTGCGTCTCGGACGTCGCCATGCGGATCAAGATAACGGGCCGCGGGCCCGTTGCCATCGGCCCGGCCACGGGGCGCGCCGCGCTGCGCCTTCCCGGGCGCCCCCTTCCCGGGGCGGGGCTTCTCCCCGCAGGCCGTGGAGACACGGGCCAGGGGCGGAGCCCGGCAACCCGATCCCGCCGTCCCAGGCCGGGCACTGTGACCTGGAACGGCCGTCGTTCTGGGCGCGGACTCCGGGGAACCCTGCACAACCCCGCCGGCGGTCGAGGCACAACGCCCCCGGCGAGCCCGCGGCCCTGAGCGCCGTCCGGCCCGGACCCGCCCGCGATGCATGCAGGCGATGGAGGGCGCGGCGTCCGGGGCGGCGCGCCGGTCAGGGGAAGGTGGGCGGGCGAGAAGTGATCCGCGGGCACATCGCACAGGCAGGTTGATGCAGGCAGACGAGTCGGCGTGCGCCGGTCGGCACGGGCAGGGGGCCGGGACCCTGCCGGGCCGTCGGCCCGGGACGCGTGTGCCCGCCGGCCCCTGGAGGGGCGCGGCGGGCACACGCGTGGAGGTGCGGAGCTGTGTCAGCCCTGGCGGGCCAGGTCCGCCGCGCCGACGAGGCCGGCCTTGTTGCCGAGCTTGGCGGCGAGGACCTGCGCGTGGGGGCGCCACTGGGCGCCGATCAGCCAGCGGCGGAAGGACTTCCGGATCGGGTCGAGGACCAGCTCCCCCTCGTCCGAGACACCGCCGCCGACGATGAACGCGGACGGGTCGAAGAGCGAGGCGAGGTCGGCCAGACCCGCGCCCGCCCAGCGGGCCAGCTCACGGAAGGAGTCGATCGCGACCGGGTCGCCCTGCCGGGCCGCGGCGCTGACGTGCTTGCCCTCGACGCCCTCGGGGGTGCCGTCGCCGAGACTGAGCAGGATGGCCGCGTTCTCGGGGGTCGCCCTCGCGCGCTGGCGGGCGTAGCGGACGAGGGCCCTGCCTGACGCGTACTGCTCCCAGCAGCCCTGGCTGCCGCAGCCGCACAGCAGACCGTCCGGAACCATCCGGATGTGGCCGAACTCGGCGGCCACGCCGAAGCGCCCGCGCCGCAGTTTGTTGCCGATGATGATGCCGCCGCCGAGACCGGTGCCGAGCGTGATGCAGATGACGTCCTCGTGGCCCTGGCCCGCGCCGAAGCGGTACTCGCCCCAGGCGGCGGCGTTCGCGTCGTTCTCCACGACGACGGGGAGGCCGACGCGCTGCTCGACCTTGTCCTTGAGCGGCTCGTACCGCCAGTCGATGTTCGGTGCGAAGAGGACGGTGGCACGCTTCTCGTCGACGTAGCCGGCGGCGCCGATGCCGACCGCTTCGATGCTGTGCCCCTTACCGGCTGCGGTGACGGCTGAGGAGATCGCGTCCACGATGGCCTCTGCGGTCGGCGGAGTGGGCACGGTGTGTGTGTCCAGAATCGCGCCCGCGTCGTCGACCACGCCCGCCGCGATCTTGGTGCCGCCGATGTCGACGCCGATGGTGAGTCCCATGTGTCCCTCAGTTTTCGGTCGAGCCCCGCTAAGGCCAACGGTACCGGAGGGACTGCCCGCCTCAGTCCAGGTCGATCTTCTCGCTCGGGCCGTCGTCACGGCCGTCCCGGGGGTCGTGGGCCGTCTCGTCGCGCGTCCAGCGCCGCTCATGGCCCTCGACGGCCGAGCGGTACGCGGCCAGCAGCTCGTTGCCCGCCGCCGCCAGGTGGTCGAAGACCTGCGGATTGCGCTCGATGACCGGTTCGACGGCCGACTTCGCCTGGCTGATCAGCTGCTGCACGGCACCCTGCGCGGCCACGCCGAAGAGCGGATTCTGCAGCGAGGACATCTTCTCCGCGACCACGTCCATCAGCTTGCGCAGCTCCTCGGACGCGGAACCGGGCCCCGGGCCGTACCGCTCGCGGCGGCGGGCCCGCTCGGACGCCAGGTCCTCTGCACACGCATCGGCCCAGGCGTCGGGGTCGACGGGACGCTCACTGGCATCGCTCATGGCGTACTCCTGGGGAACGGGTCTGCGTACTGCCGACGGTACCCGAACGGGGCGTGGCTGTTCAGCGGGCCCGCGGCCACAGGCCCGGGTCCGGTGTGAATCTGACCCTCAGCTCGCTGTCCTTGAGGCCGGCGCCCGAGACGGTGCACCGGCGCAGGGCGGAGGGCAGGGGAACGATCCTCCGGAACGGTCCGGCCACCAGGAGCAGTTCGTCGCCTCTGCGGACCAGCTGGACCTGCTCCTTGACCGCGCCGGGCAGCGGCAGCACCCAGTGGAACTCGTCGTCGCCCACCTTGCCGTCCATGCCGTCCTCCTGGAGGGTCTCCACCCCCCGGAAGCCGCCGGGACCCTGGATCTCCCACGGTTCGGTCCGCCCTGGCGGCGAGGGCTCCAGCTCGACGGCGAGGCCGTCGCCGGGGAAGAGACCGCCGCCCGTGCCTGCCGCCTCGAAAGTGGTGCACGACGACTCGGTGTCGAGTGCGGTCAGGTCGTCGAGTCCGCGCGGATCCCGGCCGAGGTGGCGGACCTCGCAGAGCGACGACTCCGGTAGCCACTCCTCGTACCAGCCCCTGAGGACCTTCTCCTGCTGGGCGTGGAGTCCCGTGAGCCAGGGGTCGGGCGATGCGGGCGGCAGGACCCGGTTGGGTACGACGGTGTCGGTACGCATCCCGTACAGCGCGAGGCCCAGTCGGGCGGTGCCCAGGGCGGTCTCCCCCGCGGGCCCCGGCTCGGCGACGAGCCGTACCGTCGTGTTCCGGTCCTCGATCAGCTCCTGCACGGCGGAGAGCTCCGACTCCCAGCGCGCGGCGGTCTCGTACAGCCACTGCCCCGGCATGGGTACGCCCGCGAGCTGGGCCAGCACCGGACGCAGCGCGCGGGCCGCCTGCCGCTCGGGCGGGAGCAGCCGGCGCAGATAGCGGCGGAGCTGTTCGGGCAGGCCCAGCAGCGCGATCGTCTCGCGGGCCGGGGGCATGTCGACGACGACCACGTCCCAGTCGCCGCCGCGCAGGTCCCGCAGTGCTCGCAGCAGCGCGAACTGCTCGCTGCCGGGGAGCTCGGTGAGCTCCTCGTCCTCCAGCTTGTGCGCACCGAGCAGATCGAGCGCCGCGGAGCTGCGCTCCTGGAAGGCGAGGAGTTCGCCGCGGAAGTGCGCACCGGAGTCGGTCCGTGCGGCCCACAGCCGGTCGGTCACCCGGCCCGGTCCGGTGCCGACCGTGACGCCCAGCGCGGCGTCGGCCTCGCCGGAGAGCAGCAGCGTCCGCTTCCCGCGCCGCGCCGCGGCGAGCGCGGTCGCGGCGGCGACGGTGGTGCGGCCCGAGCCTCCGGGCCCGGTCACGAGAACGGTGCGCATGGGAGGAAGGGTCAGGCCTTCGGACCGGCGCCGGACTCGACGCGCTTCTTCAGGCCCGCGAGGGCCCGGTCGATGATGACCTTCTCCGCCTTGCGCTTGATCATGCCGAGCATCGGGATCTTGACGTCGACGGTCAGCTGGTACGTGACCTCGGTGCGCTTGCCTCCGTCGACCGGCGCCAGCGTGTACGAGCCGTCCAGCGAGCGCAGCATCTGCGACTTGACCAGGGTCCAGGACACCTGGTTCTCACCGGTCCAGGTGTACGCGAGCGTGTGGTCGTCCTTGATCGCCCCGGCGTCGAGCACCAGCCGGACCTGCACCGCGCGCCCTTGGTCGTCCTTCTCCAGGACCTCGGTCTCCTGCACCTCGCCCGTCCACTCCGGGTAACGCGCGAAATCGGAGATCACCCCCATCACATCGGCCGGTGCCGCGTCGATGGTGATGCTCGAGCTGGTGTGTTCCGCCATCGCCGGGCTCCTCCAGTGCTGTCCGGACGGGGTTGCGTTGTGCAATCTACCGTGACCGGACCGGTCACCATTCCAGGGCCCACGGCCTCCCCGTCGCGGCGAAGTGCCCGACGTTCACGCACTCGGTCGAGCCGATCCGCATCCGGCGCGCCAGCGGCTGGTGGACGTGTCCGAACAGGGCGTACCGCGGCCGGGTCCGGCGGATGGCGTCCAGCAGGGCCCGGCTGCCGCGCTCGAAACGGCGCGGAACGACGTCGTAGGTCAGCTCCGGCACGTCGGGCGGGATGTGCGAGCACAGGACGTCGACCTCGCCGATGGCCTCGACCTTGGCGGCGTACTCCTCGTCGGAGATCTCGAAGGGCGTGCGCATCGGCGAGCGCAGTCCGCCGCCGACGAAGCCGAAGACCCGTCCGTCGAGCTCGATGCGCTCGCCGTCGAGGACCGTGGTGCCGGGGCCCGCGTACTCCGGCCAGAGGGAGGGGATGTCGACATTGCCGTAGGTGGCGTATGTCGGTGTCGGGAGGGCGGCGAACATCTCGGCGTACTGTCTGCGCACCGCGGAGAGGATCGCCGCGTCGCGGTCGAGTCCCGCCCAGAGCCGCTGCCCGAGCGCGCGGGCCTCGTCGAAGCGGCGGGCGGTGCGGAGTTCGACGATCAGATCGGCGTTCTCGACGCCGAAGAGGTCGGGGAAAATGCCGCGCGAGTGATCGGCGTAGTCGAGGAAGAGCACCAGGTCACCGAGGCAGATCAGGGCGTCGGCCCCTTCGCCGGCCCTGGCCAGATCCTTTGCGTTCCCGTGCACGTCGCTGACCACATGAACTCGCATGCCGATCACCCTAGGGTCGTCGGCCGACGGTGGGTAGAGGCGGCTGGACCTGCGGTTACTACCGAGTGCTCCGACGGGTGGAATAGGGTTCACGATGCGACGTCACACCGATGTGACGCACAGAACATCTGGCCGGGACCCCCTATCCGGAACCAAGTACTGATGGGTAACGTCCGGGCAGTCCCCGGTGCGTTCACACAGAGCCGTGGCGCCGGCGCCCGATGAGGAGCAGCAGTCTTGCGCGAGTTCAGCCTTCCGGCCCTGTACGAGGTCCCTACGGACGGCAATCTGACGGATCTCATCCGCCGCAATGCCACGCAGCATCCGGATGTGGCAGTCATGGGCAGAAAGGTCGCAGGCGTCTGGACGGACGTCACGGCCACCCAGTTCCTGGCCGAGGTGCGGGCCGCCGCCAAGGGCCTGATCGCCGCCGGCGTGCAGCCGGGCGACCGGGTCGCCCTGATGTCCCGCACCCGCTACGAGTGGGTCCAGCTGGACTTCGCGATCTGGAGCGCCGGCGCGGTGACCGTGCCGGTGTACGAGACCAGCTCCGCCGAGCAGGTGCAGTGGATCCTCGGTGACTCCGGGGCGGTCGCGGTGATCGTGGAGAGCGACGCGCACGCCGCCGCCGTCGAGTCGGTACGGGAGGGCCTGCCGGCCCTGAAGCAGATCTGGCGGATCGAGGACGGAGCGGTCGAGGAGCTGACCGCCGCCGGCGCGCAGGTCTCCGACGGGACGGTCGACGAGCGCAGCGCCGTCGCCAAGGCCGACGACCCGGCGACGATCGTCTACACGTCGGGCACCACCGGCCGCCCCAAGGGCTGTGTGCTCACCCACCGCGCGTTCTTCGCGGAGTGCGGCAATCTGGTCGAGCGTCTCAAGCCGCTGTTCCGCACGGGTCACAGCTCCGTGCTGCTGTTCCTGCCCGCGGCCCATGTGTTCGGCCGCATGGTCGCGCTCGCGCCCGCGATGGCGCCGATCAAACTCGGCTGCGCGCCGGACATCAAGAACCTCACCGACGAACTGGCCTCGTTCAGGCCGACGCTGATCCTCGGTGTGCCGCGCGTCTTCGAGAAGGTCTACAACTCCGCGCGGGCGAAGGCCCAGGCGGACGGCAAGGGCAAGATCTTCGACAAGGCCGCCGACACGGCCATCGCGTACAGCCGGGCGCTCGACACCCCGCAGGGCGCGTCGTTCGGGCTGAAGCTCAAGCACAAGGTCTTCGACAGGCTCGTCTACAGCAAGCTGCGTGCGGTGCTGGGCGGCCGTGGCGAGTTCGCCATCTCCGGCGGCGCACCGCTGGGCGAGCGCCTCGGCCACTTCTACCGTGGCATCGGCTTCACGGTGCTCGAGGGGTACGGCCTCACCGAGACCTGTGCGGCCACGGCGTTCAACCCCTGGGACCGCCAGAAGATCGGTACGGTCGGGCAGCCGCTGCCGGGCTCCGTGGTACGGATCGCCGACGACGGCGAGGTCCTGGTACACGGCGAGCACGTCTTCAGCGGCTACTGGAACAACGAGGCGGCGACCGCCGACGCGCTGGCCGACGGCTGGTTCCACACCGGTGACATCGGCACGCTCGACGAGGACGGCTACCTCGCGATCACGGGCCGGAAGAAGGAGATCCTGGTGACGGCGGGCGGCAAGAACGTCGCCCCTGCGGTCATCGAGGACCGCATCCGGGCGCACGCGCTGGTCGCGGAGTGCATGGTCGTGGGTGACGGGCGGCCGTTCGTGGGCGCGCTGGTCACGATCGACGACGAGTTCCTGGCCCGCTGGGCCGCCGACAACGGCAAGCCGGCCGGTTCGACGGCCGCTTCGCTGCGCGACGACGCGGATCTGCTGGCGGAGGTCCAGCGGGCGGTGGACGAGGGCAATGCCGCGGTTTCCAAGGCGGAATCGGTGCGGAAATTCCGCATCCTCACCTCCCAGTTCACGGAGGAAGCCGGCCACATCACGCCGTCGCTGAAGCTGAAGCGGAATGTGGTGGCGAAGGACTTCGCCGACGAGATCGAGGCGATCTACCGGGCCTGAGGGTCAGAACCCGTCGGTGACCCGGACCAGGGCGCGCGCTCCGCGTGTCGTCGCGCAGCCTGCGCGATGGCCGCGGAGCAGCAGCACGGCGGTGCACAGCACGACGAACGCGACGGCGGCGCCGGTCACGGCGACAAGACCGGTGAGCCGCCCGAGCGCGGCAGCGAAGGCGAACGCCGCACCCCAGACGAAGGCGGCGCAGAGCCGGTCCTTCCTGTTCGTGGGACACCCGCAAGGCTGCGTCCTGCGTCTGCACGGCCGGTCGGTCACCGCGTGTCCTCCTCGAGGATTCGCTGAATGTTCCGCTCGGCGAGCGCGGTGATCGTAACGAACGGGTTGACACCGATGGAGCCCGGGACGAGGGCCCCGTCGGTGACATAGATGCCCGGTGCGCCTCTGACCCGGCCGTAGTTGTCGGTGGCCCGGCCGAGGACACAGCCGCCGAGCGGGTGGTACGTGAAGTCGTCGGCGAAGGTCCTGTTGCCGCCGAAGAGGTCGTAGCGGTAGATCGTGACGTTGGCTCTGTTGATGCGGTCGAAGAGGCTCTTGGCCGCGCTGACGGACGGCTGGCTCTGTGCGCGGGCCCAGTTGAGACGCGCCGAGTCCGTGGCGGCGTCGTAGGTGAACGTGCCGCGCTCCGGGTTCTGTGTGATCGCCAGGTAGAGGCTGATCCAGTGCTCGAAGCCCATGGGCAGCGGGGCGATCTCCGCGAAGACCGGGTTGGCCGCGTTGTTCCAGTCGTCGATGCCCATGACCGGCATGGTCGCCTGGTTGGCTCCGACGGTGTCCCACAAGTGGTTGGCGCGGGCCGTCATGACATTGCCGTTGGTGCCCCAGCCGGTGCCGACGTCGGCACTGAGGTCGGGCAGTGCTCCCGACTCGCGGGCGCGCAGCAGGAGTTCGGTGGTGCCGAGGCTGCCCGCGCCGAGGAAGAGCCGGTCGCAGCCGAACTCGCCGGTGGCGACGACCTTGCCCGTCAGGTCGATCCGGTCGGCGGTGACGACATAGGTGCCGTCGGGCTGTCTGCGGACGGCGCGTGCCCGGTGCAGGGTCTCGATGGTGACGTTGCCCGTGCCGAGCGCGGCGGCGAGATAGGTACGGTCGAGGCTGCGCTTGCCGTGGTTGTTGCCGTAGATGACCTCCCCGGCGAGGGCGGACCTGGTGGCCTGGCCGGCGGCTTCGCGCTCCATGTACCCGAAGTCGTACACATTGGGCACGAAGGTGGTCCTCAGACCGGCGTTGGCGGCGTGCTTCCGCGAGATCCGGCTGAAGCGGTACCACTCGGTGGCCTCGAACCACGCGGGGTTGACGGTGTTGACGCCCAGCATCTGCCGGGCGCGCGGGAAGTACGTGTCGTACATCTCGGCCGCGTCGACGCCCGGCAGCATCCGGGAGAAGTACGCGCGCTGCGGGGTGACCGCCATTCCGCCGTTGACGAGCGATCCGCCGCCGACACCGCGCCCCACGTACACGGACATGTTGTCGTAGTGGACGCGGTCGAGGACGCCGGGGTACGGGCTGATGTTCTTGTTGACGACATCGAGCCAGAGGAACTGGGCGAGCGGTGCCTCGGTGCGGGTGCGGAACCACATGGAGCGCCGGTCAGGGGCGGATGTGGTGCAGAACACCTTTCCGTCGGGCCCGGGGGTGTCCCACAGGCGGCCCATTTCGAGGACGAGGGTACGGATTCCGGCCTCACCGAGGCGCAGGGCGGCGACGGCCGCGCCGTAGCCGGATCCGATGACGAGGGCGGGGGTGTGGTTGTCGGCCGTCCCGGCGGGGCGGGCCGCCGCCCGGGCCGGGGTGAGCGTGATGCGGGTCAGGCCGAGGGCAGCGGCGGTCTGGAGGGCGCCGAGACCCAGGAGGTGACGGCGCGTCAGATTTGATGTCATGTGCGCAGCATGGGCGGATTATTCGATTCCGCCTATCTGCTGCGCAGGGCTTTTTCTGTGGGGCGCAAGAGTGCCGTTTGCGCCAGGACGGACCGGAGGGCGTCCGCCTCGAACTTCCGACGGGCTCGTCCGACGCATCCCGTACGGCCACCGCGCGCCCGGAGACCCCGGTATCGACGTACCTCGTACCGTCCCCGCGCCCGGTGCCCCCCTGGACAGCGGACAGCGGACAGCGGACAGCGGACAGGCCGGAGACGTGCCGGTCCGGATCACCGGCACCCGGGCGCAGCCGCACGGCCAGGTCGTGTCCGCGAAGCAGCGCCGTCCGCCCGCAGGACAGGGCCTGCGGCGTCCGGTGCACGCTCTAGAGCAGGGTCCTGAGCTTGTCCGCGAGGAGATCCCAGCGCCACTTCTCCTCCACCCATTCCCGTCCGCGCTCGCCCATCCTGCGGCGGAGTTCGGGGTCCTGGAGCAGGGTCACGATGCGCTCCGCCGACTCCTCCGGGGCGCCGCCACGGACCACCCAGCCCGTCTCGCCGTCGAGGACGGCGTCCGGCGCGCCGCCCGAGTCACCGGCGACGACCGGGAGGCCGGTCGCCGACGCCTCCAGGTAGACGATGCCGAGGCCCTCCACGTCCAGCCCCCCGCGCCGCGTACGGCACGGCATGGCGAAGACGTCACCGGCGCCGTAGTGCGCCGGCAGCTCCTCCCAGGGGACGGAGCCGGTGAACCGGACGGACGCGGCCACGCCCGTCGACCGAGCGAGCCCCCGCAGTTCGGCCTCGTACGGTCCGCCGCCGACGATCAGCAGTACGGCGTCCGGAACCTTCGCCAGGATCGAGGGCATGGCGAGGATCAGCGTGTCCTGGCCCTTGCGCGGTACGAGCCGGGACACACAGACGACCACGGGGCGGTCGGCCAGCCCGAGCCGGTCCCGCACGGCGTCGCCCCCCGAGTCCGGATGGAAGGTCTTCTCGTCGACGCCGGGCGGCAACTGCACCATCCGTCCCGCCGCCTGGGGCGTGAGCGCGCGGGCGATCCGCGAGCGCGTGTACTCACCGAGGTAGGTGATCGTGTCCGTGCCTTCGCCGATCCTGCGCAGGAGCTGCCGGGACACAGGCAGCTGCGCCCATCCGGCCTCATGGCCATGGGTCGTGGCGACGAGCCGCCGGGCGCCCGCCCTGCGCAGCGCGGGCGCCATCAGCCCGAGCGGGGCGGCGGCCCCGAACCACACCGACGTACAGCCGTGCTCCCGCAGCAGCCCCACGGCCCGCCGGGTGACGCGCGGCGTGGGCAGCAGCATGGTCGTACGGTCCCTGACCACCGTGAAGGGCTGCTCGGCGTCGAACGCGGCCGTCGCCTCGATGCCCTCCCTGCCGTGCTTCCAGGTGGAGGCGTAGACGACCAGCCGCTCGGGGTCCAGGCGCAGCGCCATGTTGTGGAGAAACGCCTGGATGCCGCCGGGCCGCGGCGGAAAGTCATTGGTCACGATCAGGGTCTTGTCCATCGCCGCCGACAGTACCAATGGCGGCCATGCCTCTTCGCCGGTGCGCGCCCCTGCCGGGCATCATGACAGGCCAGAACCGAATGAAACGTCGAAAATACAGACGAGGTGGACATGAAGAGCGCCGCCGGCGTATCCCTCTCCGTCGCGATGTGGGTCCTCACCAGGGCCGCGCTCCTGCTCTGCGTCCTGAAGGTGATCCTCGTCCGCGGTCCTGATGTGACCAGCGATGTCGCCGTGATCTACCGGGGCTGGTACGAGGTGCTGAGGACCGGCACATACCCGGTGGACGACGTCACCTGGCAGTACCCGCCCGCCGCCGCTCTCGCGATCCTCTCCCCCGCCCTCCTCCCCTTCCTCGGCTATGTCACGGCCTTCTTCGTTCTCTCACTGGTCTGCGACGCGGTGGCGCTCGGGCTGCTGCTCCATGCGGGGAGGCGGCCCGGCAGGTCGCTGAGAGGAGCCTGGACCTGGGTCGCGGGGGTGCCGCTGCTCGGGCCGACGGCGTACGCGCGATACGACCTGATGGTGACGGCCGTCGCGGTGGCGGCCCTGCTGGCCGCCGCCCGCCGGCCCGTGGCCGCCGGCGCCCTCGTCGGCTTCGGGGCGTTGCTGAAGGTGTGGCCGGTGCTGCTGCTGGCCGGTGTGCGGCAACGGCGCACCTGGGCAACCGCCGCGTTCACAGCGGGCGCGCTGCTGCTGCTCTTCGCCGTGGCCGCGCCGGGGGCACTGGCGTTCCTGACGTTCCAGCGCGACCGGGGCACGGAGATCGAGTCGCTGGGTGCGCTGGTCTTCCATGTGGCGCGGTACGCGGGGTGGTGGGACGGTCAGGTGCTGCTGAACTACGGCTCGATGGAGTTCCTCGGCCCGTACGTCCCGCTGGTGAGCGGGGTGGCGATGGCACTGACCGTGCTCGCGCTGGGCTGGCTGTTGGTGTGGCGGCTGCGGGCGACGGAGTTCACGACGGGCACCGCGCCGGACGCGGCGTTCACGGCGGTGCTGTTGTTCACGACGACGAGCCGCGTGATCAGCCCGCAGTACATGATCTGGCTGGTCGGTACGGGCGCCGTGTGTCTCGCGTTCAGGTCGAGCAGGATGGCTCTGCCCGCCGTCCTGGTGCTGGCGGCCACCGGCGTCACGTTCCTCGAGTTCCCGGTCTGGTTCTCCCATGTCGTGGCCGGCCACCCGCTGGGCATCGCTCTGCTGGCCCTGCGCAACGGCCTGCTGGTGGCGGCCACGCTGCTCGCCTGCCGGCGGCTGTGGACGGGGACGGTGTCCGGGCCGTGGCGGCACGGGCGCCGTGGGCCGCTGGCTCAGCCGGTGCGCGACAACGAGCTGCTCAGGTACCCGGGCGGCGGTACGGGGACGACCCGCCGGAACGGACGGGCGAGCGCCGCGCAGCGGCCCGCCACGGCCAGGGCCGTCGCGAGGCGGGCCCAAGGAAGCCCGAGGCCCGACAGTCCGTAGGCGAGGGGCAGTCGGAGGAGGGCTCCGGCCACGGTGATGCGAGAGATCCGAGGACACCCCCGCGAGCTTCTTCCACCGCGACGTCTCCCCCGTCCGCGCGGAGGAGACCGACGGCCCTTCCGCCGGGGCTGTTCCGCATCGCCCGGGCGACGGGCACCGAGGAGGGGCACCGGCCGGGAGCGATCGCGGATCCGACCGCGACATGAGAGGCCGGTGTCTCCTCCTCGGCCCCGTGGACGGCCGTCAGGTACGCCCGCTCAGCCGCCCGGCCGGGCGCTCACGTACTCCCGCTCAGCCGCCCAGCCGGGCGCTCACGTACTCCCGCCAGTCCGCGGTGAACGCCTCCAGGTTCGTGCCCAGGACCTCGTGCAGCGCGCGCTCCAGCGCGTCCTCGCGCCGCGCCGACGTGCCGACCGCCCGGTAGAGGCCGGCCAGGGCCTCCGTCCCCCAGCGCTCTGCGATCAGCCGGCACGCCAGCCAGCCGCCCTCGTACGCGCGGCCGAGGGCCTCCGCGTCGGTGCCGAAGCGGAAGGCGTCGTCGGCCGGGAGCCGGGAAGGCAGGTCACCGGCGCGGACCGCTCGCCGCAGTTCGGGGGCGGCCTCGGCGGCCGTGCGACCCGTGGCACGGTAGGCGACCCAGTCGGCGAAGCCCTCCGACAGCCACATCGGGGTCGCCGGGGAGGTCTGGGCGCGGGTGGCGACATGGGTGGTCTCGTGTGTGAGGACCACACGGCGGCCGAAGTCGCCGAGCATTCCGTACGCCTCGGGGTTCACGATCACCCGGTCCGCAGGCGCCGATCCGCTCCCCCTGGTCTCGCCCGTGGTGACTGCCGCGATCCCCCGGTACCCCGCGGCGGGCGAGCCCAGCAGCCTGCCCATCGCCTCCAGCGAGCCGGGCACCAGGACCACCACACGGCCCGCCCACCTCCCCGGCCAGGCGGCCGAGACCGCGGGCACGGCACGATCGGCGTCCGCCGCGATCCGGCGCAGCCGCTCCTTGTCCTGGCCCACCCCGAGCACCAGGCTGTGGCTGCCGCGTACGACCTCGACGTCGCCCTGCTGCCAGAGCTGCTGGGCGCCGCCGCGGGCACGGTCGGCCACGACGTACCAGCGGCCGTCCCGCTCGGACAGCTCGAGGGTGCGGTCCATGGTCACGGGAGCGCTGTCGTAGCCGTCCAGCCGGTAGCGCAGCTGGGCATCGGCCCTGGCCCGGTCGCCCTCGCGGCGCACACCGGTCAGCCGGTACTCCCACGACCGCAGCGGGACATCGGCGAGGTTCGCGAACTCCGTGCGCCCGGCGGCGCGCAGCTTCCCGTCGAGAGCGGCCACGAAGCCCGCCTCGTCGTGGCCGAGCACCGCCGCGGCCCGTCCGTCCAGCACCTGCTGGATGTCTCGGGCCGTCGTGTCCGGCGGGGGCTCTGCGCAACCGCCGCCCGCCAGGAGCAGCCCGGCGGCGGCGGCGAGCGCCAACGCCCGCCGCCGTGTCGTCCCGCGCTCACGAAACCCCTGACCAGCCACCCTGCCGATCGTACGGTCCCGTCGTCAGGGACGGGTCACGGAGGCGATCGGCATCATGGCGACGGGGTCGTAGCGCACCGAGGCCCCGGGGTAGGGCGCGTGGACGACCTGCCCGTTGCCGACGTACATCGCGACGTGGCTGGCATCGGAGCGGTACGTCACGAGGTCCCCGGGTCTCGCCTCCGACAGGGACACCTGCTGCCCCGCGTAGCGCTGCGCCTGGGAGGTGCGCGGCAGCCCGACGCCCGCCTGCGCGTACGACCACTGTGTGAGTCCGGAGCAGTCGAAGCCGTTGGGTCCGTTGGCGCCCCAGATGTACGGTCTGCCGACCACGCTCTTCACCGCCGTGACCGCGGCCGCCGCCCGCGACGACGCTGGGCCCGGGCCCGAGGGGATGTCCGGCAGCAGGTCGGCGCGAGCGGAGCGGGAGGTGCGGCCGTAGGCGTCGCGCTCGGCGGAGGGCAGGGAGTTCAGCAGACGCCGGGCCGCGGCCAGCTTTCCCTCCACGGTCCGTTTGTGGCGAGCGACCGCGGACCGGGTCAGCTCCAGCTCTGCCAGCTTGCGCCTGGCCTCCGCGCGCTCCTGACCCAGGCTGTGCCGGGCGCGCCCGAGGTCACGCAGGGCGGCCGTCTGGCGCTCGCTGAGCCGGTCGAGGAGCGCGGCCTTGTCGAGGTAGGAGTCCGGGTCGTCGGACAGCAGCAGCGCCAGGGCGGGATCCATACCGCCCGAGCGGTACTGGGCCCCCGCCACCGAACCGAGCGATTCACGCATCCGGTTGATGCTCTCCTGGCCGCGCGCCGCGCTGTCCTGCACGGCGGCCACCTCCTCGCGCAGCCGGTCGGCACGCTCGTCGGCCTTGTTGTACTGCTCTGTGGCCTTCTCGGCCTCTTCGTACAGCCGGTCCACCTCGGCCCGCGCGGCCCCGGGGGTGTCGCGCGGGTCGGCGCCGGCCGGTGCCGCTCCGAACGCGGCCGCCGCGGTGGCCGCCGCGGCCGACAGAACAGTGACCCGGGCACCACGGTGGAAACCGGAGAATCCCGATGACGAGGTGGGTCGGCGATGGGACGCCACAGGAGCCGCACTCCCTTCCGCTGGACACAACGGCCTGTCAGCCATTGCGCGGCAGAGAGTAGCCGTGCGACTACGGGGCGGCCAAAAGCCTTACGGGCCGGGAACAGTGACGCCCCGCCGGAGACCACGAGGTCACCGGCGGGGCGTACCGTCAGCTGCGGATTCCGCAATTCGCCCGAATGGGCGCCTTTTCCGGCCCTCGGGAGTCCGGCCTCAGATCCGGACGCCGAACTGGAAGGTGCCCATGTAGTCCATCGACTCGTAGCGGACCACCGCACCCGGCTTCGGGGCGTGCAGGATCTGGTTGTTGCCCGCGTAAAGTCCCACATGGGAAAGGCCGTTGAAGAAGACCAGGTCGCCCGGCTTGAGCTGGCTGCGGCCGATCTTCACACCGTCGTTCTGCTGGGTGTACGTGGTGCGTGTGATGCCCACGCCCGCCTGGCGGTACGACCACTGCGTCAGGCCGGAGCAGTCGTAGGAGTTGGGGCCCTCGGCTCCGGAGACGTAGGGCTTGCCGAGCTGGGTGGCTGCGGCGTTCAGGGCGGCGGCGCCGCGCTGCGAGGCCGGCACCTCGTTGCCGAGGTCCACGCGCTCACCCGCGTCGCGGCTCGCGCGCTGCTCCTGCTCCTGCAACTTCGCCCGCTCGGCGGCGGTCAGGGTGTTGAGGAGCTTCTGCGCCTCGGCGAGCTTGCCCTGGAACGACTTCTTCTTCTCGCCCAGCGTCTTGCGCACGTCCTCGAGGTCGGCGAGCTTCTTCGCCGCCTCCGCGCGCTGCTGGGCGAGGGTGCGCTGCTTCGACTGGATGTTCTCCAGGGCGTCGGTCTGCTTGGCACCGAGCTGGTCGATCGCGGACGCCTTGTCGAGGTAGGTGTCCGGGTCGGAGGAGAGGAAGAGCTGGACGGCGGGGTCGATACCGCCGGAGCGGTACTGGGCACTGGCGACCGAACCCAGGCTGTCACGCAGGGCGTTGACCTCGTCCTGGCCGCGGGCGACCTTGTCCTGGATCGCGTCGACCTGCTTCTGCAGCTTGGTCTGCTGCTCCTTGGCCCCGTTGTACTCCTCGGTGGCCTTCTCGGCCTCCTCGTAGAGCGCGTCGACCTTCGCCTTGACCTCGTCCTTGCTCGGCTTCGCCGGGGCGGCCTGGGCGGCCTGGGAGGTCAGGGCGACGGCCGCGGCGGCGGTCGCGGTGAGCACGGTCACGCGGGTGCGGCTCGGCTGCTTGGGACGACGGTGGGACGCCACGAAGGCGAGCTCCTTCTTCCTCGAGCCGCCTACCGGGCAGTGGGGGGTTGATTCCCCGGCTCCGCGCAGGCTTCAGCTCCCCCGCAAAATTGGGCTGAACTGCACGAAATCGGCGGTTCCTTCGCTGCCATCCCCGATGGATGATCAACCGTGCGAAGGTTCGAGGCCTGACCCTAGTGACCTCACTGTGATCAGTTCAAATCCTCATGAGAAAAAACTGTCGCTCGCAGCACATTTTTTACACTCATCGCACAGGTAGTGATGGCCACTTGACACTACGTTCCGCGAAATCGGGCATTAAGCCCAGCAGTTACGAGACGGGCCAATCGGACTAGACGCGCGAAAGCCGCTTCAGCAGCATGGCGGAGGCGACCGGCCTCGCGCCCGCCTTCGCGACACCGTCGGCGACTTCGCGGTCGGTGGAGACCACGACGACCGGCCGGCCGGGCGGCTCGGCCCGTACGAGCTGCCGGATGAGCTCGTCCGCGGTCACCCCCGGCTTGGAGAACAGCACGCGCACGCCACGCGGCGGCGCGAGCAGCACGGGAGCCGCCAGTTCGGCCCCGTCGAAGACACAGGTGATCTCCGCGCCCGTCTGGGCGGCGAGCATCGCGAGACCGCCGAGCAGCCGCAGCCGCTGCTTCTCCAGCGGCATCGTCGGATAGCCGGTCTTGGTGACGTTGTATCCGTCCACCACGAGATGGACCTGGGGCAGCGAGAGCAACTGGTCGAGGAGCGCCGGATCGGTCTCGGACAGCGCCCGTGCGGCGATGTCCTTGGGCGTCATCCGGCCCGGCTCGACCGCGTCCACGGTGTCGGCGGGATGGAGCGACGCAGGGGGCAGCGCCAGTTCCCGGCGCAGCCCCTGGGCCGCGTCCAGGACGGTGTCCAGCAGCAGCCGTACCCGCATGTCCTCGATCGAGCGGCCCTCGCGGGCCGCCCTGCGGCCCGCCTCGACCGCCGACTCGGCCTCCGCGAGGCGGGCCCTGAGCCGCCGCGCCTCGCTCTCGGCCGTGGACACCTGGGCCTGCGCCTCCGCCTTCGCCGCCTCGGTCTCGGCGGCCAGGCGACGCAGGGCGGCCTCACCGCGCTTCACATCGCTCTGGGCACTGCGCAGCTTGCGGTGAAGCGATTCGGCTTCCTTGCGGGCGGTCTCCAGTTCGGTGCGCAGCCGCTCGGTCTCGGCCCTGGCCTGTGCCTTGAGCCGGTCGTTCTCCTCGCGCAGCCGGTCCAGCTCACGCCGGGACTCCTCGTCGGCGCGCTCGGCGTCCGCGCGCTGGGCCTCCTCGCCCGCCGCGGCCACCAGCTTCACCCAGCCGACCGGGCGCAGCACATAGGCCGCCGCGGCCACGTCGACGGGGTCGGCGGCCGCGGGCGGCGTCCCCGACTCCAGCGCCCGGGCCAGCTCCGGCTGCGAATCGCGCAGCCACTCGCCGATGCGCTGGCGGAACACCGCGTCCCCCTCGAGAGCGGCGGCCATGGCGTTGCCCGCGAACTTGGCGCGGCGCGTAGGGGTGAACCGTGCGTACTGCCGCAGCTGGGCGGGGAGGTCGCTGACGGTCAGCCCGCCGAACGCGTCCGACACCAGGGCGACGACCCGTCGCCGTACGCCTTCGGGCAGCGGGCGGTCGAGCGCCTCGGCCGCGCCGCCGGCCGCACCGGCCGGTCCGGCGCTGTCAGGCTGCTCCACGATCCGTCACCCCTACTGTCTCCGTGCGTCCGGGCGTCTGCCGTCAGGAGCCCGCGCCCGGCCTGTCCACCAGTTCGATCTGGTCCACCGCGTTGCACCAGCGGCAGCGGACCGACTCGATGGTCTCACTGACCACCTCGCGCTCCTCCACCGTGGGCTCACCCGCGAGGTCCAGATGGACGTATTCGACGACTCTGGACGAACGGGTCACATCGAAGCGGGTGAGGTTGCCACAGAGCGTGCAGCGCCACCGGGTGGTGGCGGTCGGTGTGGGCACCGTCGTCATCATGCCGTCCTCGTCTCGTCGCGCGTACTGCCCGTAACCCTACGACCTCGGGGGCGTGCCACGACACGGCGAGGCGCTGCTTCCCACCCGTCCCGGTACGCCATGCTCTGGACATGATCGAGTGGCGGAGGGCGGTCGGGGACACGGTCGGAGGCGCGGTGCGAGGCCCGGCGGTGACGTACGGAGTGATCGGCCTGTGCTGCCTGCTGTTCGTCGCCGGTCCGGTCTCCGGGCTCAACCCCTCGTACGGCACCGGGGACACCCTGCTCGTGTCGACGACGTCCTACTTCGAACGCTGGGGCGTGATCCCCAGCGAACTGATGCGCAGTTCCCCCCGCGCGCTCCTCACCCCGCTGACCGCGCTGTTCGTCCACGGCAGCTGGCTGCACCTGCTGGGCAACATGCTGTTCCTCTATGTCTTCGGCGCGATGGCGGAGGAGCGGATGGGGCATCTGGAGTTCGCGCTCTTCTACATCGGCTGCGGCTATCTGGCGCTCCTCGCGTACGCGGCGGCGAACGCGGAGTCGGCACAGACACTGGTGGGGGGCTCCGGGGCGATCTCCGGAGTGCTCGGCGCCTTCCTCTGCCTCTTTCCGCGGGCACGGGTGACGAGTCTCTTCCCCTTCCTCTTCTTCCTGCCGCTGCGGTTCCCCGCATGGATCGTGCTGCTCTTCTGGTTCGTCCTGCAGTGGCTGGCGGAGGCGCAGAGCACGTCGTCGGGCCCGGGGGTGGCGTATCTGGCCCATCTCGTGGGCTTCGTGATCGGCTTTCTCTACGCGTGGGGCCGTTTCCGGCAGGGGGCTAGAGTGAAAGCCCAAGCCACGGCCACCGAGGGAGACAACCAGCCGTGATCACCGCGATCGTGCTCATCAAGACCAGCGTGGACCGCATCCCGGAGATCGCCGAGGCGATCGCCTCGCTGGACAGCGTCAGCGAGGTCTTCTCGGTCACGGGTACGTACGACCTCATCGCGATGGTCCGGGTCGCCAAGCACGACGATCTCGCGGATGTCATCCCCGGGCGCATCAGCAAGATCCCGGGCGTCGAGGCGACGGACACGCACGTGGCGTTCCGTACGTACTCGCAGCACGACCTCGAGGCGGCGTTCGCGATCGGCCTCGACGCGTAGACCGTGTCCGGGCGGCCTTCGAGGACCGGCCCGCGGCGTCGGGTGCGGTGCATCGCACGACGGTGGGCGCCCGCCCGGAGGCTGGGGAAGGTCGGGTCGCCCCCGTACTCGACGTACTTGGAGTCCGGCAACGCCGCGGCCCGGGCGGAGCTCTGGAGGAACCTCGGGACCCGACAAGCCCACCCACCCGGAAGGGCCGCAGTCGAGAGGCCCCTTCGCTGCCGCGTTCAACCCCCTCCCGTGCCCCGGGCACGGAGACGCCAGGCGCCCGCGAAGCCCGGCACGTTCGGCCGGGCCGCACCGGGGAGCGGGCCGCGACGGCGGGGCTCCGCCGCCACGGCCCACCGGACGCCTTCTCATACCGCCGGGACGCACCTGCCGTCCTCGGTACGGTAGTTCCACTTCGCACCGTCGCGGACCAGCTCCTTCACCGCCCGTACGAAACGCTCCACGTGCTCGTCCGGTGTACCGGCCCCGAAGCTGACCCGGATCGCGTTGAGGGACCTCTCGCCCGGCTCCGCCTCCGGGGCACCGCACTCGCCCACGTCCTGCGGGTCGCTCCCGAGCAGGGTGCGCAGGAGCGGATGGGCGCAGAAGAGCCCGTCCCGTACGCCGATGCCGTACTCGGCCGAGAGCGCCGCGGCGAAGTGCGAGCTGTTCCAGCCCTCCACCACGAACGAGATGACGCCGACTCGAGGAGCATCGTCGCCGAACAGCGACAGCACCCTGACCTCCGGCACCTCGGCGAGGCCCGCGCGGACGGCGGCGACGAGGTGCTGCTCACGCGCGACGAGCGCGTCGAACCCGGCCTCCGTCAGCGCCCTGCAGGCGGACGCGATCGCATGGACGCCGATGACGTTCGGCGAACCGGCCTCATGGCGGGCCGCGGTGGTGTGCCAGTCCACGTCCACCCCGCCGTCGGCACGACGCGCGACCCTGCGCGAAGCGCCGCCGCCCGCGAGGTACGGCTCCGCCTCCCGCAGCCAGTCCGCACGTCCCGCGAGCACACCGGAACCGAAGGGCGCGTACAGCTTGTGCCCGGAGAAGGCGACCCAGTCGACGTCCAGATCCCTTACGGAGACGGGGTGGTGGGGCGCGAGCTGGGCGGCGTCCAGGACGATCCGCGCGCCATGGGCGTGGGCGACGGCTGCGAGTTCCCGCACCGGCCAGAGCTCACCGGTCACATTGGACGCGCCGGTGACACAGACCAGCGCGGGCCCGACCGGGTCTCCCCAGCTCGAGGAGCCGGGGGAACGGTCGCGGCCGGCGAGGGCGAGCTCCAGGGTCCGCACCGCGTCGCCCGGTGTGCGCGGCGCGTCGAGGCAGGTCACGCGGGCGCCGGTCCCCCACGGCAGCAGCGAGGCGTGGTGCTCGGACTCGAAGACGAAGACCTGGCAGTCGTCGGGGAGGGCGGAGGCGAGCAGATTCAGCGAGTCCGTCGTCGAACGGGTGAAGACGACCTGGTCGTCTTCCCGGCAGTCGAGGAACTCATGGACGGTCACCCGGCTGTTCTCGAACAGATCGGTGGACAGCTGCGAGAGATACCCGGCGCCGCGGTGCACGCTGCCGTAGTAGGGGGCGTAGGCGGCCACGTCGTCCCACACCCGCTGCAGGGCCGGCGCGCTGGCCGCGTAGTCGAGGGCGGCGTACGTGACCTCGCCACCGGTCACGAGCGGAACGGTGACGTCCCGGCCGAGTACGGGCAGCGGGGCGGCGCAGCAGGGGTCGGTGTCGGTGGTGGGGACGGCGACGGAGGCGACAGCGGCGGTGGCAGGTGCGGCGACGGTTGCTGTGGCGGTGGCGGTGGCGGTGGCGGTGGCGGTCGCGTTCAGGCGTGCGGACATGGCGGTATCTCCCGGCAGACAAAGGCGAATTGGCTGTGACGAACCCGCGCGGCGGCAGAACTGCCGTCCGGCATGCGGGTGTTGCCTCGACGCACGGCGACGCCGTGCGGAGGGTGGGAAGGGGGCCGAGAGGCCCTAGCGCATTCGCTTGCTCACGAGAACTGCTCCCTCGAGGACCAGGACCCCAGGGGTGGCAAGGGGTCCGCGCTTGCCGCGGACCTCGCTGCCCACGGCCTGGTCTTCACCCGGGGCACCCCGCCACGGACGGAGGGTTGCCGGACAGCGGGCCGGGGCCGTAATCGCTGTCACTCATGACCTTGGAAAGCATCCTGCCATACGGCGGGGAACGCGCAAGGCGCAGTCCGCACTCTGGACTGCGCCCTGCGTCAGGAGCCGTGGCCCCGGCCGGATGCCGGATGCCCGGTGTCAGCGGTTGCTCGCCGCCACCCACCGCTCCAGTGCACGTCGGGCGGCGCCCGAGTCGATCGACTCCGACGCCTTGGCCATACCGGCCCGCAGTTGCTCCACCAGAGTGCCCTCGCCCGGTTCCAGCGCGGTCAGTGCCGCCGCCGAGTTGAGCAGGACCGCGTCCCGGACCGGGCCGGTCTCGCCGGCCAGCAGCCGGCGCGCGACATCCGCGTTGTACGAGGCGTCGGCGCCGCGAAGTGCCTCCACCGGGACCGGCTCGATGCCCACGTCCCGGGGGTCGAAGGCCTCCTCGCGCACCGAGCCGTCGCGTACCACCCAGACCCGGGAGGTCGCGGTCGTCGTGAGCTCGTCCAGGCCGTCGTCCCCGCGGAAGACGAGCGCGCTGGATCCCCGCTCGGCCAGCACC
This sequence comes from Streptomyces sp. NPDC057445, assembly GCF_042802855.1. Lineage (NCBI taxonomy): Bacteria > Bacillati > Actinomycetota > Actinomycetes > Kitasatosporales > Streptomycetaceae > Streptomyces > Streptomyces sp. NPDC057445. Next base: position 78,979 of record NZ_JBHVDH010000001.1, read on the forward strand.
CCGGCCATGATGGGCGCCATCCGGGCATCGGCGACGCCCGTGGCCTGGGCCCTCACCCGGGCGGGGTTGGTGAGCGGCCCCAGGAAGTTGAACGTCGTCCGGATGCCGAGCTCCTTGCGGGCCGCGGCGACGTGCCGCAGCGCGGGATGGAACTTCACCGCGAAGCAGAAGGTGATGCCCGCTTCCTCCGCGACCTCGGCGACCCGCTCCGGGGTCAACTCCAGATTGACGCCGAGCTTCTCCAGCACGTCAGAGGCACCACTCGCGCTGGACGCGGCACGGTTGCCGTGCTTGACGACCTTCGCGCCGGTGCCGGCCACCACGATCGCGGACATGGTCGAGATGTTCACGGTCTTGGCACCGTCACCACCCGTGCCGACGATGTCGACGGTCCGCCCGGGCACCTCGATCACCCTGGCGTGGTCGTACATCGTCCGTACGAGTCCGGAGATCTCCTCGACGGTCTCGCCCTTGGCCCGCAGTGCGACGGCGAACCCGGCGATCTGCGCGTCGGTCGCCTCCCCCCGGAGGATGCGGTCCATGGCCCAGGCGGTGGCGTCGGCGCTCTGGTCGCGTCCGTACAGCAGGGAGTCCAGTACCTCGGGCCAGGAACGGCCCGCCGCGGTAGGTCCTCCTGCGGGGGTCACAGCGCTCATGGCCGCTCCTGGGTCCGTACGTACAGGTATGGCACCACCCTATCCACCCGGATGGACGGCAAAGAGCCCCGTCCATCGAGTGGACGGGGCTCCAGCCGTGGCGATCGCTCGGATCAGCGGGGCGGATCAGTGGTGGCCGTGGCCGCTCTCGATCTGCTTGTACTCCTCGGGCGTGGGCTTGGGAATCTGGTTTCCCTCGCCGAACAGGCCCTTGCTGAGGCTCGCACGGAGCTTCTCCATGCGGGGCACCTTGCGCTCCACGCCGTTCTCGTCGACCGTCGGGCCGATCTCGAGCGGCTTGTACTGCTCGTGCGCGGTCAGTGTGTACCGCGCGCCCTGCGACAGCGGCTCGTGGATCTCGACGAACTCACCGTGCGGCAGCCGCTTGATGATGCCGCTCTCGCGACCGTGCAGCACCTTGTCCCGGTCCCGTCGCTGCAGACCCAGGCAGATCCGCTTGGTGACGATGAACGCGACGACCGGTCCGACGATGAAGAAGATCCGTACGAACCAGGTGATCGAGTTGATCGACAGGTTGAAGTGGGTCGCCCAGAGGTCGTTTCCACCACCGATCAGCATGACCATGTACGCCGTGATCCAGGCGACACCGAACCCGGTACGGGTCGGCGCGTTGCGCGGCCGGTCCGCGATGTGGTGCTCGCGCTTGTCGCCGGTGACCCAGGACTCGAGGAACGGCCACATCGCGATCAGGCCGAGAACCAGCGGGAAGAGCACCAGCGGGATGAACACACCCAGGACGAGCGTGTGCCCCCAGAGGTTGATCTCCCAGCCCGGCATGAAGCGGATCAGACCCTCGGCGAAGCCCATGTACCAGTCGGGCTGGGCGCCGGTGGACACCTGGTCCGGACGGTACGGACCCATGGCCCAGATCGGGTTGATCTGCGCGATGGCCGCGATGATCGCGATCACGCCGAAGACCAGGAAGAAGAAGCCTCCGGCCTTGGCCATGTAGACCGGCAGCAGCGGCATGCCGACGACGTTGCTGTTCTTCCGTCCGGGACCCGCGAACTGCGTGTGCTTGTGGTAGAAGACCAGGATCAGGTGCGCCACCAGCAGACCGAGCATGATGCCCGGCAGCAGCAGGATGTGGATCGAGTAGAACCGGGCGACGAAGTCGCCGCCGGGGAACTCCCCGCCGAACAGGAACATCGAGATGTACGTGCCGACGACCGGCACGGACAGGATCGCGCCCTGCGTGAAGCGGACACCGGTGCCCGAGAGCAGGTCGTCCGGGAGCGAGTAGCCGGTGAAACCGGTGAACATGCCGAGGACGAACAGCAGGAAGCCGAACAGCCAGTTGATCTCACGCGGCTTGCGGAAGGCGCCCGTGAAGAAGACGCGCATCATGTGCACGAACATCGCCGCGAGGAAGATCAGCGCCGCCCAGTGGTGGATCTGCCTGATGAGCAGACCACCGCGGACGTCGAAGCTGATGTCCAGCGTCGAGGCGTACGCCTCCGACATCAGGACACCCTGCATCGGCGCGTACGTGCCGTGGTACTCCACCTCGTTCATCGACGGGTGGAAGAACAGCGTCAGATACACACCCGTGAGGATGATGATGATGAAGCTGTAGAGCGCGACCTCGCCCAGCATGAAGGACCAGTGGTCCGGGAAGATCTTGCGCATGTTGGACTTGGCCAGGGAGAAGATCCCGAGTCGGCCGTCAGCCCAGTCGGCGACCCGCTCACCTGCGGGCGCCTTGCGCTTTGCGTCACTTGCAGTACTCATCCGCGCTCCCAGAAGGCAGGGCCGACGGGCTCTTCGAAGTCGCCGAGCGCCTCGAGGAAGCCCTCGTCGTTCACACCGATCCGCAGCTGCGGAAGAGGGTGACCGGCCGGGCCGAAGATGACGCGGGCGCCGTCGGAGAGGTCGAAGGTGGACTGGTGGCACGGGCAGAGCACGTGGTGCGTCTGCTGCTCGTACAGGGAGATCGGGCAGCCGACGTGGGTGCAGATCTTCGAGTACGCCACGATGCCGTCGTGCGACCACTCCAGCTCGCGCTTGTCCTTGATCTCGTCCGGCTGGATACGGACGATCATCAGGGCGGCCTTGGCGATCTGCGTCTGGAAGTTGTGGTCGTGCTCGCTCAGCCCCTCGGGCATGGCGAACGTCAGCGAACCGACGGCGATGTCCTCGGGACGCAGCGGCTCGTCCGTGTTCATGTTGATGAGCTGCTTGCCCCTGGCCCACAGCGTGTGACGCAGCTTCTCCTCGGGCAGCGGGCCCAGGTCGCGCAGCAGCATCACACCGGAGAGCGGCACCATGGCCAGCGCGCCGAGCATCGTGTTACGGATCAGGTTGCGCCGGCCGAGGCCGGACTCCTCGGCGCCGGCCGCGAAGTCGGCCATCACCTTGGCCCTGGTCTCGGGGTCGGCGGCGATCGGGTGACGCTCGTCCGCGACCTCCACGTCCGACATCAGGGTGCGGGCCCAGTGGACCGCCCCCGCGCCGATGCAGAACAGCGCGACGCCGAGCGTCATACCGAGCGCGAAGTTCAGGGCGCTGATGTGGCCGAACGGCCAGATGTAGACGATCTTGTCGACCGGGAAGATCACGTATGACGCGATGAAGCCGATCGTGGCCAGCATCGACAGCGTGAACATCAGGGCGACGGCACGCTCGGACCGCTTGGCGGCCCGCTCGTCGATGTCCTGGATGCGCGGCTTGTGCGGCGGCAGGCCCGGGTCGGCGAACGGATCGTCGGCGACCGCTACCTCTCCGTGCGCGCGCTCCTGCTCGGAAGGCAGGGTCTCTTCTGGAATGTCTTGGCTACTCATGACTTCTTGGCCTTAGCGGTGTGGGCCGCGACCCAGATGGCGACTGCGATCAGGGAGCCCAGACCGAAGATCCAGGCGAACAGACCCTCGGTGACGGGACCGAGGCTGCCCAGGCTCAGGCCGCCCGGGTTCTCCGTCTCGCCGCTGTTGACGGTCTGGATGTAGGCGATGATGTCCCGCTTCTCCTGCTCCGGCATGACGCCGTCCGGGAAGGAGGGCATGTTCTGCGGGCCGGTCTCCATGGCCTCGTAGATGTGCTTCGGGTCCACGCCCTCGAGGCTCGGCGCGTACTTGCCGTGCGTGAGCGCGCCGCCCTCACCGGTGAAGTTGTGGCACTGCGCGCAGTTGGTGCGGAACAGGTCACCGCCCCTGGCGATGTCGGCCCCGTTGGGGCTGTACTGCTTCTCGGTGGGCGTGACCGGCCCGGGTCCGAGCGAGGAGATGTACGCGGCGAGCTGGTCGATCTCGGCCTGCGTGTAGATGACCTTCTTCTTCGGCACCTGGGCGCCCGGCTGCTGCGCGGGCATCCGGCCGGTGCCGACCTGGAAGTCCACGGCGGCGGAACCGACGCCGACCAGGGAGGGGCCGTCAGAGGTGCCCTGACCGCCCTTTCCGTGGCAGCTGGCGCAGCCGACGGTGTAGAGCTTCTTCCCCTCCTCGATGGCGAGGGACTGGGCGGTTTCGTCTGCCTGCGCCTTGTCCGCGGGCGCGAACGCGGCGTACAGCCCCCCAGTGGCCGCCAGCGCGAGGAGTAGGACGACGACCGCCGCCAGCGGATGGCGTCGTCGTGCGGAGAGCTTTTTCACGGATTACCCCGGTGTCAGGATCTTCTGCGTCGATGCTTCTGGAATGGGTGCGGGTACGGACCCGGCTACTTGATCATGTAGATCGTGGCGAAGAGGCCGATCCAGACGACATCGACGAAGTGCCAGTAGTAGGACACGACGATGGCGGCGGTTGCCTGCTCGTGGGTGAACCTTCTGGCCGCGTACGTCCTGCCGAGAACCAGCAGGAAGGCGATGAGACCGCCCGTCACGTGCAGACCGTGGAAGCCGGTGGTCAGGTAGAAGACCGAGCCGTACGGGTCGGAGGACAGCGAGAGGCCGTCCTTCTTGACCAGCTCGGTGTACTCGAACACCTGGCCGCCGATGAAGATCGCACCCATCACGAATGTGATCGCGAACCAGGTGCGGAGCTTCTTCACGTCACCGCGCTCGGCGGCGAAGACGCCGAGCTGGCAGGTGAGGGAGGAGAGCACCAGGATCGTGGTGTTGGTCGCCGAGAAGGGGAAGTTCAAGGCCGAAGCCTTCTCTGCCCAGTACTCGGCACCCATCACCGATCGCAGGGTGAAGTACATCGCGAAGAGGGCCGCGAAGAACATCAGCTCGGAACTCAACCAGATGATGGTTCCGACGCTGGTGAGGTTCGGCCGATTGACCGACGGGTGCGCGTGCCCGGTTTCTACTGTCGTTGCTGTCGCCACGACCGACATTATGTCGGTCGCTTATCCAGCCCTCACTCCGGGGGGTGCCGTTCGGTGTGTCAGTACCCCGTGTCCAGCCCGAACGGCCCATCGAAAGGCTGTCGTTTGCGGTTCTGACAGGGCGCCCGGAGGGGTAGCATCCCGCGCATCGGTAGCACGCCGCGTTCTCCTCGACGATCTCCCCGACGAACCGGAGGAACCATGCAGTCGACCGCCACGGTGCTGGTGTACAGCGACAACGCCGGTACGCGCGAACAGGTGCGGCTCGCCACGGGCCGCCGTCCGGCCGCCGATGTTCCGCCGGTCGAGTTCATCGAGTGCGCGACGCTGCCCGCGGTCCTGTCCGAGCTGGAGAAGGGCGGTGTCGACGTCTGCGTGCTGGACGGCGAGGCGGTCCCGGCGGGCGGTATGGGCGTCTGCAGGCAGATCAAGGACGAGATCTTCCACTGCCCGCCGGTGCTGGTGCTCATGGGACGCCCTCAGGACGCCTGGCTGGCCACCTGGAGCCGTGCGGACGCCGCGGTGACACTTCCGGTCGAGCCGGTGGAGTTCGCGGAGGCACTGGCCGCCCTGCTGCGTACGAGGCTCGGCGCGAATCACTGAGGCCGGTTTCCAGGAGGCGGCTCAGAACTGTGGCTGCAGACGGGCCGCGTCGGCGAGGCCGCTGCCCTCCCGGGTACCGGCCAGAAGGGCGCTGCCGTCGCGCCACTCCTCCCACGCGAGGTTCCAGTCGCCGAAGCCGTTGCCGAACCGCTCCATCGTGCTGCCGAGGCTGTTGACGACCTTCACTATGTCCCCCTCGTGGACGGTGTTGAAGAACCAGGCCGCGTTGCTCATCGACATCCCGGTACAGCCGTGGCTGACGTTGGCGTACCCCTGGGAGCCCACGGACCACGGTGCGGCGTGGACGTATTCACCGCTCCAGGTGACCCGCGTCGCGTAGTAGACGGGCAGGTCGTAGGAGTCGGACGTGCCTTCGGGAATGCCGATGCTGGTGCCGCGCATCCGGACGAAGTACTCCTTGCTGAGGACCACCTTGACGCCGTTGCGGGTGGAGAAGCCCGGCTTGCCGGTGGTCACCGGAATGGTGTTGATCACCTCTCCGTTGCGCAGGACCGTCATGTGGTGCGTGCTCGCGTCGGTTATGGCCTCTATTCGGTCCCCTATGGTCAGATCGAGCGGCTTCACGGCGCCGGCGTAGAGCTTGTCGCCGATCTTGATGCCCTCCAGGTTGCTGCTCACCCGTACGTGGGCGCCAGCGGGCCAGTACTCCTTCGGGCGGTAGTGCAGCTGCTTGTCGTCCACCCAGTGCCAGGTGCCGGACACCGCGGGCTCGGAGCGGACGGTGAGCGAGCGCTCGACGGCGCTTCTGGCCTCCTTGGCCCGCACCGGTGCGCTGAGCTCCACGGTTATGGGCTGGCCGACTCCGTAGGTGCCGGGCTTCGGTCCCAGTTGAACCTTGAGCAGGTTCTTGGCGGCAGCCGTCTCGAAGGTCTGGGTACGGGCCCCCGGGGAGCCGCCCTTGTCCTCGGTGGCGACCTTGACGGTGTAACGCGCACCGGCCGCGAGAGGGCCTGTGGAGCGCCATCTGCTGCCGTCCGCCGCGAGTTCCCCCGCCAGATAGTGCCCGGCGGCGTCCACGACGGTGACGTCGGTTATTCGGCCGTCCTTGCCCTTGGCGGTGACCTCCAGGGTCTTCTCCGGGTCCGCCTTGGCGTGCCCGGAGGGTGCGTTGAGAGCGACCTGCTGAGCCGCGTCGTAGGGCCTCGCCGACAGCGGGTGGCTGCCGGGCCCGTCGCACGCCGTCATCCCCACTCCCAGGGACAGGACCAGCACGGTGCAGCTCGCCATAACAGGCCTGCGCGATATGTCGTTCATGAGCACACGCTACGAAGAACGTCCCGCGACGGCGCGCCGGACGACTGCAAACGAGGGGCCCGGACACCACCCTTTCGGGTGAGTGTCCGGGCCCCTGTGCAGTGCGGAGCAGCTCGCGGGCTACTGGTTCTGGTTCTCTCCGCGGTAGTACTCGAAGACCCAGCCCCAGAGGCCGGCCAGGATCACCGGGGCCGAGAAGTACAGCAGCCACCAGCCGATCGCGATCGAGAGGAAGGCGAGGGCACCGCCGATGGCCAGGGACAGCGGCTGCCAGCTGTGCGGCGAGAAGAAGCCGACCTCACCGGCCTCGTCCGCGACATCGGCCTCCTTGTTGTCCTGGGCCATGGCGTCGACACGCCTGGCCGTGAAGGCCAGGTAGTAGCCGATCATCACGCACAGGCCGAAGGCCAGGAACAGCGCCGTCGTACCGGCAGGCTCCTTCGACCACACGCCGTACAGGACGGCAATGGCCAGGATGAAGATGCTCAGCCAGAGGAACATCCTGCCTTGGATCTTCACTTGCCGGCCTCCTTGTCAGTCGCGATGGCGCTGCCACCGTGACCGGCGTTTTCGAGCTGGTCGAGGGCCGCGATCTCCGGGTGGTGCAGATCGAACGCCGGGGATTCGGAGCGGATCCGCGGCAGGGTGAGGAAGTTGTGCCGCGGCGGCGGGCAGGACGTCGCCCACTCGAGCGAACGGCCGTAGCCCCACGGGTCGTCGACCTCGACCTTCTTGCCGTACTTGGCGGTCTTCCAGACGTTGTAGAAGAACGGCAGGAGCGACATGCCCAGCAGGAACGAGCTGATCGTGGAGATGGTGTTCAGCGCGGTGAAGCCATCGGCGGCCAGGTAGTCCGCGTAACGGCGCGGCATGCCCTCGGCACCCAGCCAGTGCTGGACGAGGAACGTGCCGTGGAAGCCGATGAACAGCGTCCAGAAGGTCATCTTGCCGAGCCGCTCGTCCAGCATCTTGCCGGTGAACTTCGGCCACCAGAAGTGGAATCCGGCGAACATCGCGAAGACCACGGTGCCGAAGACGACGTAGTGGAAGTGCGCGACGACGAAGTACGAGTCGGAGACGTGGAAGTCCATCGGGGGCGAGGCCAGGATCACACCGGTCAGACCACCGAAGGTGAAGGTGATCAGGAAGCCGATCGTCCAGAGCATCGGGGTCTCGAAGGACAGCGAGCCCTTCCACATGGTGCCGATCCAGTTGAAGAACTTCACACCGGTCGGTACCGCGATCAGGAAGGTCATGAAGGAGAAGAACGGCAGCAGCACTCCGCCGGTGACGTACATGTGGTGGGCCCACACGGTCACGGACAGACCGGCGATCGAAATGGTCGCGGCCACCAGGCCGATGTAACCGAACATCGGCTTGCGGCTGAATACCGGAATGATCTCCGACACGATTCCGAAGAACGGCAGGGCGATGATGTACACCTCTGGATGTCCGAAGAACCAGAAGAGGTGTTGCCACAGCAACGCGCCGCCGTTGGCCGCGTCGAAGACATGGGCGCCGAACTTGCGGTCCGCCTCCAGCGCGAAGAGCGCGGCGGCCAGCACCGGGAAGGCGAGCAGGACCAGCACACCGGTCAGCAGCACGTTCCAGGTGAAGATCGGCATGCGGAACATGGTCATGCCCGGCGCACGCATGCAGATGATCGTGGTGATGAAGTTGACCGAGCCGAGGATCGTACCGAAGCCGGAGAAGGCCAGACCCATGATCCACAGGTCGCCGCCGACACCCGGCGAGCGGACCGCGTCCGTCAGCGGGGAGTAGGCGAACCAGCCGAAGTCGGCCGCACCCTGCGGGGTGAGGAAGCCGGCCACCGCGATGATCGAGCCGAAGAGGTACAGCCAGTACGCGAACATGTTCAGCCGCGGGAAGGCCACGTCGGGCGCGCCGATCTGCAGCGGCATGATCCAGTTCGCGAATCCGGCGAACAGCGGCGTCGCGAACATCAGCAGCATGATCGTGCCGTGCATCGTGAACGCCTGGTTGAACTGCTCGTTCGACATGATCTGCGTGCCCGGACGGGCCAGCTCGGCGCGCATGAACAGTGCCAGGACGCCACCGATCACGAAGAACACGAACGACGTGGCCAGGTAGAGCGTGCCGATGGTCTTGTGGTCGGTGGTGGTCAGCCAGCTCACCACGACACTGCCGGGCTTCCTGCGCCGGACCGGGAGCTCGTTCTCGTACGCATCGGTGCGCGACGCGTCTGCCCCGCCGGCACCCTGGGATTCGTTGAGGATGCTCACAGTTGGTTCTTCTCCGCATTCCGGGCCGGGTCCGCCTGCTCAATGCCCGACGGGATGAAGCCGGTCTGCCCCTTCTCGGCCAGCTCCTTCAGATGCTGCTGGTAGCGCTCCGGGGAGACGACCTTGACGTTGAAGAGCATCCGGGAGTGGTCGACACCGCAGAGCTCGGCACACTTGCCGAGGAAGGTGCCCTCCTGGGACGGAGTCACCTCGAAGACGTTCGTGTGACCGGGGATGACGTCCTGCTTGAACAGGAAGGGGACCACCCAGAAGGAGTGGATGACGTCACGGGAGGTCAGCACGAAGCGGACCTTCTCGCCCTTCGGCAGCCACAGGGTGGGGCCGGGGTTTCCGGTCTGCGGGTTCCGGTCGCCGGGGATACCGGCGTCGTATACGCCCTCGGCACCCTTGGGGAAGTCGTTGGTGTACTTGTCCGGAATCGCGTTCAGTTCCTTCTGGGCCTGAGCGTCGCCGGTGGCGGGGTTGCCGTCAACGTCCTCGAGGTAGTTGAAGCCCCAGCTCCACTGGTAGCCGACCACGTTGACGGTGTGGGCGGGCTTGGCGGAGAGGGCGAGGAGCTTCGACTCATCACGCGCGGTGAAGTAGAAGAGCACCGAGACGATGATGAGCGGAACCACCGTGTACAGCGCCTCGATGGGCATGTTGTACCGGGTCTGCGGAGGAACCTCGACCTTGGTCCGGCTGCGCCGGTGGAAGACGACGCTCCACAGGATCAGGCCCCATACCAGCACACCCACGGCGAGGGCGGCCGCCCAGGATCCCTGCCAGAGGGAGAGGATCCGCGGAGCCTCCTCCGTGACAGGGGTGGGCATTCCAAGGCGGGGGAAGTCCCTCCAAGTGGGGGAGCAACCAGTGGCGGTTGCCACGATCAAGCCCGCAGTCAGCACCTGCGGCAGCTTCCGCCGCATCGGGCGCCGCGACGTGGGGGTACCACCCGCGCCTTGGCTGCGGGGGAGGTCGGAGCCGTTGGGACTCACGTAGCGCCTTCCCGAGAGTCTCGCCCGCGCGGCCGGCTGCGGCCGTCTCGCTGGTCGGTCGCCGGCCCTGGCGCGGGCAGGGGTTTGGATGTTTATGCGGACCAAACCCTACTGGACGCTATTTGGGGTCGCGCGGGGAGGGTGCCCAACGCGCCGTCCGACGACCCGAAGGGGTGGACTGTGCGGTTCCGGGGCCTGCTCCGGGGCCTCGACCACCTGCCCTCGAGGGCCTTCTGACGCCTTTTTCGCGGCGTCGGGTTAGCGTGACGACGTGCCCTACTTCGACGCCGCTTCGTCCGCTCCGCTGCACCCGGTCGCACGGCAGGCCCTGCAGGCCGCCCTCGACGAGGGGTGGGCCGATCCCGCCCGGCTCTACCGCGAGGGGCGGCGGGCGCGACTGCTGCTGGACGCCGCGCGCGAGGCGGCGGCGGAGGCTGCGGGGTGCCGCACGGACGAGCTGGTTTTCACCACTTCGGGAACGCGGGCCATTCATACGGGGATGGCGGGCGCGACGGCGGGGCGCCGCCGGGTCGGGAGCCATGTGGTGGTGTCGGCGGTGGAGCACTCGGCTGTGCTGCACGCCGCGCAGGGCAGGGAGACCACCGAGGTACCCGTGGATCGCTGGGGCGCGGTGTCGCCCGAAACCTTCGGCGCCGCGCTCAGGGAGGACACGGCGCTGGCCTGCCTCCAGTCCGCGAACCACGAGGTGGGTACGGAACAGCCTGTCGCCGAGGTGGCCTCGGTGTGCCGGGCCGCCGGGGTGCCGCTGCTCGTCGACGCGGCGCAGTCGCTGGCGTGGGGGCCGGTGACCGGGGACTGGTCGCTGCTGACCGCGAGCGCCCACAAGTGGGGCGGTCCGGCCGGCGTCGGACTGCTCGTGGTCCGCAAGGGTGTCCGGTTCGCGTCCCAGGACCCCGCGGACGAACGGGAGTCCGGGCGTGCGCCCGGCTTCGAGAACATCCCGGCGATCGTGGCCGCCGCCGCGTCGCTGCGGGCGGTACGGGAGGAGGCGACGCGGGAGGCCCGGCGGCTGCGCGCGCTGGTCGACCGGATTCGCACCCGGGTCCCCGAGCTGGTCCCGGACGTCGAGGTCGTCGGCGACCCGGTGCGGCGGCTCCCCCATCTCGTCACCTTCTCCTGTCTCTATGTCGACGGGGAGACGGTGCTGCACGAGCTGGACCGTGCCGGTTTCTCCGTTTCCTCGGGCTCCTCGTGCACGAGCTCCACCCTCACTCCGAGCCATGTCCTTCGCGCGATGGGGGTCCTGAGTGAGGGAAATGTGAGGGTTTCCCTGCCGCCGGGCACGACCGAGGAGGACGTGGACCGTTTCCTGGAGGTCCTGCCCGGGGTCGTCGCCGACACCCGTCGGCGCCTCGGCGCGCCGGTCGCGGCGGAGCCTTCCGCCGAAGCGGCCCCGCTCGTCGTCGACGCCCTGGGCAAGCGCTGCCCCATCCCGGTCATCGAACTCGCCAAGGTCATCGGCGGGGTCCCCGTCGGCGCCACGGTCACGGTGCTCTCGGACGACGAGGCGGCCCGCCTGGACATCCCGGTGTGGTGCGAGATGCGCGGCCAGGAGTACGTGGGCGAGGAGAAGGCGGAGCGGGGCACGGCCTACACGGTGCGCCGACGGGACTGACACCGGTACCCGCGCAGGCACCGGGAGGGGCAGCGGGAGTCCCCCGCCGCCCCCGGTGGCTCAGGACAGGTAGGCGCGGACGTCGGAGGCCGCGTCGTGGCCATAGGCCTTGGTGAAACGGTCCATGAAGTGGGCGCGGCGCAGGGTGTACTCCTGGGTACCCAGGGTTTCGATGACCAGGGTCGCGAGCATGCAGCCGACCTGGGCGGAGCGCTCGAGGCCCACACCCCAGGACAGGCCCGACAGGAAGCCCGCGCGGAAGGCGTCGCCCACTCCCGTCGGATCGACCTTGGACTCCTCCTCGGGGCAGCCGACCTCGATGCCCGGCTCGCCCGCGCGCTCGATGCGGACGCCGCGTGAGCCGAGCGTGGTGACCCGGTGGCCGACGCGCCCCAGGATCTCCTCGTCGGTCCAGCCGGTCTTGGACTCGATGAGCCCCTTCTCGTACTCGTTGGAGAAGAGGTAGGTCGCCCCGTCCAGCAGTATCCGGATCTCGTCCCCGTTCATCCGCGCGATCTGCTGGGAGAAGTCCGCCGCGAAGGGGATCGCGCGCGAGCGGCACTCCTCGGTGTGCCGCAGCATCGCCTCTGGGTCGTCGGCGCCGATCAGCACCAGGTCCAGGCCGCCGACCCGGTCGGAGACCGACTTCAGCTCGATCTGGCGGGCCTCGCTCATCGCCCCGGTGTAGAAGGAGCCGATCTGGTTGTGGTCGGCGTCCGTCGTACAGACGAAGCGCGCGGTGTGCAGCACCTCGGAGATCCGTACGGATGCCGTGTCGACGCCGTGCCGGTCCAGCCAGGCGCGGTACTCGTCGAAGTCGGAGCCGGCCGCCCCGACCAGGATCGGGCGGGCGCCGAGCTGGCCCATGCCGAAGCAGATGTTGGCACCGACCCCTCCTCTGCGCACGTCGAGGTTGTCGACGAGGAAGGAGAGGGAAACCGTGTGCAGCTGGTCCGCGACCAGCTGGTCGGCGAAGCGGCCGGGGAAGGTCATCAGGTGGTCGGTGGCGATGGAGCCGGTGACTGCGATTCGCACGGCGAGGTGCTCCAGAAGAGGGGAGGCAGCGTTGACAGTTAACGCTACCGGGTCCGCGGGGCCGCCCTGAAGTGCGAAAACTACCCGATAGTAGGCCTTTTTCCGTCACGCTGCCGTGCGTACGGTGCCCGTATGCCGAACAACATCGCCCCGCGCGAGCTGCGGGACACCGAGATCAGCCTGGCCGAGCTGCGCGGGGACAGCGCACGGATGGCCCCGCACTGGGCCGTGCCGCCGGCCATCGCCTCCGCGCCGGTGCCGCCGTCGCTGATCCACGGCGTGGTCGTGTCCCCGGCCTCCGCGCGACTGGTCGGCGCCATGTCCGTGTACGGCGACTGATCGTCGACACACCCCTTCCGCCCCGTCGGGGAACCGTGCGCTCCCCCATCCCGTCACAGTGGTGTCCCCTGTTACGGGTCCCGAAGGAGCGATGCGGTGAACAGCACGGAGCGGCCCCCCAAGACCGAGGACGGCCCGCGACTGCGGCGTTCCCCGCTGGCCGTCGCCTCGGTGGCCGCGGCGGTCCTGCTCGTCGGTGGAGGTGGCGCGTACTGGGCCACCACGGCGTCCGGAGGCGGGAGCGCCACGGGCACCTCCCCCGGCGCCGGGCGCACGCCCCCGCCGCTGTCCCTGGACGGCCATTCGGAGAGCGGCACTTCCCCGGGCATCGCCCCGGGTGAGCCCGACCCGAACGGCGCACGTTACCGCGCCGCCGGCGACCTCCCGGACGGCCCCGGCTCCGCCCCGGTCTACCGCGCGGAGGGCTCGGTCGACGCGCCGGAAGTCACCCGTCTGGCCGCGGCCCTCGGGGTGCCGGGCACCCCGAGGGCCACCGGTGACGTGTGGAAGATCGGTACGGACAGGGACTCCGGCGGACCGGTGCTCCAGGTGAAACGCAACGCCCCGGGCACCTGGACCTTCGCGCAGTTCGGACCTCCGAAGGGTGACAACTGCCCGAAGGGCAAGCCCTGCCCCGGCGGCGGCGCCCCGGGCACGAGCGGTGACCCGGCCGCTCCCGCGGTGAGCGAGGCGGCTGCCAGGAAGGCGGCGGCACCGGTGCTGGCGGCGGTGGGTCAGAGCGATGCGCGACTGGACGCGACGCAGACGATGGGCTCGGTCCGGGTGGTGAACGCGGAGCCGGTGGTCGGCGGGCTTCCGACGTACGGCTGGACGACCGGGATCCAGATCGGCACCGACGGCCGGGTGGTCGGCGGCAGCGGGCAGCTGTCGAAGCCGGTGAAGGGTGCGGAGTATCCGGTGATCGGGGCCGAGGAGGCGCTCAAGCAGCTGAACAAGGCCGGCAGCGGGCCGGCGATCGGCGGCTGCGCGACTCCCGTACCCGCGGACGAGCCGTCCGCACCCTGCAAGCCCGAGCGGCACGCCGCGAAGCCGGTGACGATCAGCAAGGCGGTCTTCGGGCTCGCGGTGCACTCCGCCGAGGGCCGGCCGGTACTCGTACCGTCCTGGCTGTTCCAGGTGGACCCCGAGGGCGACGCCCGGCCTTTCACGATCACGCATCCCGCGGTCGCCCCCGAGCACCTCAGGCAGGCGCCGACGGAGAAGCTGCCGTCACCCGATCCGACCCAGCAGCCCGAGACGTCCAAGCGCCACGTCGAGTCGTACGCCGTCTCGGGCGACGGCCGGACACTCACCCTGCGCTTCTGGGGCGGGGTGTGCAGCGACTACGCGGGCGAGGCGGAGGAGAGCGGCACCGAGGTGAAGGTACGGATCACCGAGACCCGGCCCGATCCCGGAAAGGTCTGCATCCTGATCGCCAAGGAACTCACCGAGAAGGTGACCCTGGACCGGCCCCTGGGCGACCGGAAGGTCGTCGACACGGTGACGGGTGAGGCGGTACCCCGCCGGTAGAACGGCGACACGCCGGAGGGCGGCCGGACCCGATTCGATCGGGGCCGCCGCCCTCCGGCGTTTTCGGACGACTTAGCTGAAGGAGTCGCCGCAGGCGCAGGAGCCCGTCGCGTTCGGGTTGTCGATCGTGAAGCCCTGCTTCTCGATCGTGTCGACGAAGTCGATCGAGGCACCGCCCAGGTACGGGGCGCTCATACGGTCGGTCACGACCTTGACGCCGCCGAAGTCCTTGACGACGTCGCCGTCGAGCGAACGCTCGTCGAAGAACAGCTGGTAGCGCAGGCCGGAGCAGCCGCCGGGCTGAACGGCGACGCGCAGTGCCAGGTCGTCCCGGCCTTCCTGGTCCAGCAGGGCCTTGACCTTGGCCGCGGCGGCGTCGGACAGGAGGATGCCGTCGTTCACGGTGGTGGTCTCGTCCGATACGGACATCTGCTTCTCTCCCGGGTTGTACGGAGACTGCTTGCCGACGTTCTGCAACCGGCGGGGCCCCGGATTCATTCCGAGCCGGCCCTGGTCTTTCCCCTTCATGCTCGCACACGCGCTCCGGTGGGGGCACCGACATGTGAACAGGCAGACATCGGGGAATTGCGTCACATCGACGCTATCGCCGTCGTCAAAGTGACGTGAAGGGGTTATGATAGATAGCGTCAAATAGACGAAAAGGCTCCCGGCGCAGGCCCCGGATCCACCGGAGCGGCTTCGCCGCGCTGACCGCAGAGAAGAAAGGGTGCGTGACGTGACCACCGCCCAGCCCCTGGACGTCCAGCCGACGCCCCTCGCCCTGCTGCTGCTCGGCCGCGAGGCCGACCCGAAGAGCGAGCGCGGCGTCGAATGCCCTGGCGATCTCCCGTCCCCGTCCGACCCGGACCTGGTGGAGCGCGCCCGTGCGGCCAAGGAGAAGCTCGGGAACAAGGTCTTCGTGCTCGGTCACCACTACCAGCGCGACGAGGTCATCCAGTTCGCGGACGTCACCGGTGACTCCTTCAAGCTGGCCAAGGACGCGGCGGCGCGTCCGGAGGCCGAGTACATCGTCTTCTGCGGTGTGCACTTCATGGCCGAGTCGGCGGACATCCTGACCACCGACGACCAGAAGGTCGTCCTCCCGGACCTGGCGGCCGGCTGCTCGATGGCCGACATGGCCACCGCCGAGCAGGTCGCCGAGTGCTGGGACGTCCTCGCCGACGCGGGCATCACGGACATGACCGTACCCGTCTCGTACATGAACTCCTCCGCCGACATCAAGGCCTTCACCGGCAAGCACGGCGGCACGATCTGCACGTCGTCGAACGCGAAGCGGGCGCTCGACTGGGCCTTCGAGCAGGGGGAGAAGGTCCTCTTCCTGCCTGACCAGCACCTCGGTCGCAACACCGCGGTCCGGGACATGGGAATGTCCCTGGACGACTGCGTCGTCTACAACCCGCACAAGCCGAACGGCGGGCTGACGACGGAGGAACTGCGCGCCGCGAAGATGATCCTGTGGCGGGGCCACTGCTCCGTGCACGGCCGCTTCTCGCTGGACTCCGTGAACGACGTCCGCGAGCGGATCCCGGGCGTGAACGTCCTGGTCCACCCCGAGTGCAAGCACGAGGTCGTCGCCGCGGCGGACCACGTGGGCTCGACGGAGCACATCATCAAGACGCTGGAGGCGGCTCCGTCGGGCTCCAAGTGGGCGATCGGCACCGAGCTGAACCTCGTGCGGCGTCTGGCGAACCGTTTCGCCGACGAAGACAAGGAGATCGTCTTCCTCGACAAGACGGTCTGCTTCTGCTCCACGATGAACCGCATCGACCTGCCGCACCTGGTCTGGGCGCTGGAGTCTCTGGCCGAGGGGAACCTGGTCAACCAGATCCAGGTCGACCGCGAGACGGAAAGCTTCGCGAAGCTGGCTCTCGAGCGCATGCTGGCGCTCCCCTAACGAGGCGTGGCGCCTCCTGCGGTGGACGTGATTGTCGATCGCCGCAGGCGCCGGTCGCTGGCGCGGGCGGTTCGGTTGTCGTGGTCGGCCCGCGCCGTGACGGCGGCCGGTGTGTCCGTCCTCAAGCGCCGGACAGGCTCAGGTGGTCGGGGTTGGCCTGTGCCGTGACTGCGGCCGGGGTGTCCGTCCTCAAACTCCCCCAGACTTCGTCCGGGGGGACCCCCAACCGGCTCAATGCGGGGGCTGTCGGTGGGGGTGGGGCGGGGCCCCTCCGGGCTCGACTCCTCGGGGACGGCGGCGTACCGCCCACCTCGCAGGCAGCCAGTAGTCCCGCCGTCCCCTGCGGGCCGACCCTGCACGGCCCCGCCCCGGCCGCGTTGCCGACTGCCGCCCGGTGGGTGGGCAACAGACACGCGACCACGGCGACCGGCCCCCACCCCCGGCCCCGAAGGGGGCCGTGGAGGGGTCGTGTCCGGGACACTAAAGCGTGATTTGTGGCGCGGCGCAGGCGCTGTCCTTTGAGGTGCCGGTCAGCGCGCCGTAAATCATGCCGTCCCGGATGCGAGCCCCGGAACGGACACCAACGCCACGCGACCCGGTACCGGCCGACCCCGACCACCTGAGCCCGTTGGGGGTCCCCCCGGACGAAGTCTGGGGGAGATTGAGGACGGACACCCCGGCCAACACCACGGCACCGCCCACCACGACAACCACACCCGAACCGCCCGCGCCAGCGAACCGGCACCGGCCCACCACGAAAACGCCCACCACCCGGCACCGGGTGAACCGGTACCGGGTGGTGGTGGTGCGTGGTGGGTCAAGCCCGCCGGAGGCGCTACGCGTTGGCCGGAGCCGGGGCTTCCGTCTCGCTGACCTCGGGCGACCCCTCCCCCGCCTTGCGCGCACGCTTCGCCGCCCGCTTGGCCCGGCGCCGGTCCTTGCGCAGCTCGACCACCGCATAGAGCGTCGGCACCAGCAGCAGCGTGAGCAGCGTGGACGTCACCAGACCGCCGATCACGACGACCGCCAGCGGCTGGGCGATGAAGCCGCCCTCGCCCGTGACGCCGAGCGCCATCGGCAGCAGCGCGAAGATCGTCGCCAGAGCCGTCATCAGGATCGGGCGCAGACGGTGGCGTCCACCCTCGACGACCGCCTCGACCACGCCCAGGCCCTGCGCCCGGTACTGGTTGATGAGGTCGATCAGCACGATCGCGTTGGTGACCACGATGCCGATCAGCATCAGCATGCCGATCATCGCCGGGACACCCATCGGCGTTCCCGTCGCGATCAGCAGCCCGATCGCGCCCGTCGCCGCGAACGGGATCGACACCAGCAGGATCAGCGGCTGGACCAGCGACCTGAACGTCGCGACCAGCAGCATGAAGACGATCGCGATCGCCGCCAGCATCGCGAGGGCCAGTGAGGCGAAGGCCTCGTCCTGGTCCTCGGACACACCGCCGATCGACGCGGTCGCACCCTCCGGCAGGTCCAGCGCGTTGATCTTCGACTGGAGCGACGCGCTCACCGCGCCGGTGTTGTCACCGGTCGGCTTCGCCGAGATCGTCGCGGCACGCGAGCCGTCGATCCGGGTCATCGAGACCGGGCCGGGGACCAGCTTCACCTCGGCGATGTCGCCGAGCTTCACCGGGCCCAGCGGCAGCTTCTTGAGTTCGGCCATCGTCCTCGCCGGCTTGGCCGACGTGATGACGACGTCGCGCTCGCTGTCGCCGAGGATCGCCTTCGCCGCCGGCGTGCCCCGCACCGCCTGCGCGACGGCAAGGCCGAGGGTGGTGTCGTTGAAGCCGGCTTCCGCCGCCTTCGGCCCCGCCTTGACCGAGATCCGCGGCACGGACTGTGACAGGTCGCTCTGGACGTCGGTGACGTCGTCGAGCTTCGCGACCTCGTCCCGTACCTCCTCTGCCGCCTTGCGCAGCGTGTCCGCGTCGGCCGCCTTCACCACGACGCTCAGGTCCTGGTTGCCGAAGCCGTCGCCGGCCGCGATGGTCGTGTCGCCGATGCCGTCGAGCTTGCCCAGCTCCTCGTCGATGAGGTCGCGGGTCTTCTCGTAGGACGCCGAGTCCTTGAGGGTCATCTGGTATGAGGCCTGGTTGGCACCGGTGCCGCCGCCGAAGGCCGCCATGAATCCGGACGAGCCGACGGTGACCTGGTAGTCCTTGATCTCGTCGATGCCGTCGAGAACCTTCTCGACCTTCTTCGCGGAGGCGTCGGCCGCTTCCAGGCTGGTGCCGGCCTTCAGCTCCTGCTTGATCGACATGACCTCCTGCTCGCCCTGGTCGAAGAAGTTGGTCTTCAGGAGCGGGGCCATGCCGAAGGTGCCGACGAGGACGACGAGCGCGAGGACGACGCTGGTGACGCGGCGGCGCGTCGCGAACCGCAGCACGGGGACGTACATCCGCTGCAGCAGGCTGCGCGCCTCCTTCTCCTCCGCCTTGCGGCGCGCCTCGTCCGGGTCGATGTCCCGCACGGCCTTCGGCGCGCGCAGGAACCAGTACGACAGGACGGGAACGACGGTCAGGGAGACCAGCAGGGACGCCAGCAGCGCCGCGGTGACCGTCAGCGAGAAGGAGCCGAACAGCTCGCCCACCATGCCGCCGACCAGGCCGATCGGCAGGAAGACGGCAACCGTCGTGAGGGTGGACGAGGTGACGGCGCCCGCCACCTCGCGCACCGCGGTCAGGATCGCGGTCTGACGCTCCTCGCCGTAGCCGAGGTGCCGCTTGATGTTCTCCAGGACGACGATCGAGTCGTCGACGACGCGGCCGATGGCGATGGTCAGCGCGCCCAGGGTCAGCATGTTGAGCGACAGGTCGCGGGTCCACAGCACGATCAGCGCGAGGACGACGGACAGCGGGATGGAGACCGCGGTGACCAGCGTCGAGCGGATCGAGGCCAGGAAGACCAGGATGATGACGACCGCGAAGAGCAGACCGAGCGCGCCCTCCGTCGTCAGACCGGAGATCGACTTGGAGACGGCCGGACCCTGGTCAGAGACCACGGAGAGCTCCGCGCCGGAGCCGAGGTCCTTGCGGAGCTCGGGCAGCTTGTCCTTGACGGCGTCGGAGATGGCGACGGCGCTGCCGTCCTTGTCCATCGTGGCCATGACGGCGAGGCTGGGCCGGCCGTTGGTACGGGTGATGGCGACGCGCTGCGACTCGTCCTGCTTCACCGTGGCGATGTCACCGAGCCTGACCGGCTTGCCGCCCTTGCCCGCCTCCGGGCCGCCCTGCGGCGCGATGCGCAGGTCCTCGATCTGCTTCAGCGACGTGAAGCCGCCACCGACCTGGACCGTACGGCTGCTGCCCGCCTCGGAGAAGGAGCCTGCCGGGATGGTGGCACCGCCGGCCTTGAGCGCCTCCGAGAGGGCCATCGTGTTCAGCCCGGCCGCGGCGAGCTTCTTGTCGTCAGGGGTGACGGAGACCTGGAGGTCCTGGACGCCGTCGACGGTCACCTGGCCGACGCCCTCGATGTCCTCGAGCGCGGGGACGACGGTCCGCTCCAGCTGGTCGGCGAGCGCCTGCTGGTCCTTGTCGGAGCTGACGGCGAGTACGACCGTCGGGATGTCGTCGGTGGAGCCGGCGACGACCTGCGGGTCGACGTCGTCGGGGAGCTGGACGCGAGCGCGGTTGACGGCCTGCTGGACATCGGCGACGAGCTGCTTGGTGCCCTCGTCCCCGTAGTCGAACGTGGCCATGATGACCGCGTTGCCCTCGCTCGCCGTGGAGGTGACGCCCTTGATGCCGTCGACCGCCTTGATGGTGCTCTCGAGCGGCTCGACGACCTGCTTCTCGACCACGTCGGGGGACGCGCCCTGGTAGGGGGCCAGCACGGACACCATCGGGAGTTCGATGGAGGGCAGCAGCTGCTGCTTGAGCTGCGGGATGGCGATCGCTCCGAAGACGATCGCCACGATCGACATCAGCCCTATCAGGGCCCTTTGTGCGAGGCTGAATCTGGACAGCCAGGACATGGGGTCTCTCTTCTGTGGCGTGCGGCTGGCGCCAATGCTTCGCTGACGCAGGATGCGGGCGGGGTCAGGTGCCCACTCACACTCATACGATCAGCCATCCGCCAGGGTGAATCCGTCGCCCGCAGGTCCAGATCCTTATCCCGCGCATACTCCGACTGGAGTACTCCAGGGTGGAGACTCACTCCACCCTTGGGCGTACCAGGCCCGATTCGTACGCGATTACCACCAATTGCGCCCGGTCGCGGGCCCCGAGCTTCGCCATCGCCCGGTTGACATGGGTCTTGACCGTGAGCGGGCTGACCTCCAGCCGTTCCGCGATCTCGTCGTTGGAGTGACCGCCCCCGACGAGGACGAGGACCTCGCGTTCGCGTCCCGTCAGCGCGGCGAGCCGCTCCGAGTACGCCCCCGAGTCCTGGCCCGGCTCCGAACTGCCGCCCTGTGCGAGGAACTTGGCGATGAGGCCCTTGGTCGCGACGGGCGAGAGCAGCGCATCGCCGGCCGCCGCGATCCGGATGGCGCTGAGCAGTTCGTCCGGTTCCGCCCCCTTACCGAGGAAGCCGGACGCCCCCGCGCGCAGCGACTGGATGACGTACTCGTCCACCTCGAACGTCGTCAGCATCACCACCCGCACGCCGGCGAGCGCCGGATCGGCGCTGATCATGCGGGTGGCGGCGAGTCCGTCCGTGCCGGGCATGCGGATGTCCATGAGGACGACGTCGGCCTGCTCCGAACGGGCGAGGGCGACGGCCTCCGCACCGTCCGCCGCCTCCCCCACGACCTCCATGTCGGGCTCGGAGTCCACGAGCACCTTGAACGCGCTGCGCAGCAGCGCCTGGTCGTCGGCGAGCAGCACTCTGATCGTCATGCGTCCCCCTCCACATGGGCCTTGAGCGGCAGTATCGCCTGTACGCGAAAGCCACCGCCGTAGCGGGGGCCCGCGCTGAGGGTGCCGCCGAGTGCCATCACGCGCTCCCGCATACCGATGAGGCCGTGGCCGCCGCCGTCGCCCGCGGGTGCGGCGCCGTCCGGTACGCCGTTGTCGAGCACGGTGACCTCGACCGTCCGCCCCACCCGGACGACGCTGACCTCCGCCTTGGCCGCCGTCCCCGCGTGCTTCTGCACATTGGTCAGTGCCTCCTGGATGATCCGGTACGACGCGAGGTCGACGGCCGCGGGAAGTTCCGTGGCGTCGTCGGTGCGGGCCAGGTCCACCGGCAGACCGGCGTTGCGGAACGTCTCCAGCAGCGCGTCGAGCACGGCGAGTCCCGGCGCCGGTTCCGTCGGCGCCTCCGGGTCGCCGGACTGGCGGAGCAGGCCGACGGTCGCACGCAGTTCGTTCAGGGCCGAGCGGCTGGCCTCTCGCACATGCGCGAGTGCCTCCTTGGCCTGGTCAGGGCGTTTGTCCATGACATGCGCGGCCACTCCTGCCTGCACATTGACCAGGGCGATGTGATGGGCGACCACGTCGTGCAGATCGCGGGCGATCCGGAGCCTCTCCTCGGCGACCCGGCGCCGCGCCTCCTCGTCCCGGCTCCGCTCTGCCCGCTCCGCGCGCTCACGTATCGCGTCGATGAACGCCCGCCGGCTGCGTACGGCATCACCCGCGGCGGCCGCCATCCCGGTCCACGCGAACACGCCGACGTTCTCCTGGCTGTACCAGGGAGCCGACCCGAACAGCATCGCGGACCCGGTCAGCACGGTCATCGACAGCAGGCCGACCCGCCACGTGGTGGGGCGGTCGGTGCAGGAGGCGACGGTGTAGAGGGCGATCACCGCGGACATGACGACCGGCGCGGGCGGATCGCTCGTGACGAGCTCCGTCACGGACAGCGCCCCGGTGACGGCCAGTACGGTCTTCGGCCGGCTGCGCCGCAGGACGAGGGCGCCCGCCGAGAGCAGCATCAGCAGCACGCTCGACAGCGCGGGGGTGCGGGCGCCGAAGGCCGGTCCGTGCGGTCCGTGCGGATCGACGAACGACGCGCAGACCATGCAGACGAGCACGGCGAACGCGAGGGCGGCGTCGAACGCGAGCGGATGCGCACGCAGCCAGCAGCGGGTGTGCGCGAGCCCGGTGAGGCCGGTCAGAGGTGCGGTCACGACATGCAACGGTACGGGGTGGCGGTGCCGGGGATCCGCCTCCGGCCTCCGGCGCACGGAGCGCCGGGCGGGCCGCCGCAGGCGTACAGGCACCCCGCGACCGGACCGGCAGCCGACCGGTGGACATGGCAGCACAGGCACTCCTTGGGCGGAACAGCCCACGCCGGACACGCACGCCCGGCCCGTCAGGTACCCCCCGCGTGTACCCCCGCTACCCCCGCGCGTCGACCGGCAGCCCGCCGGTGGACATGATGCTGCCCACGGCCGGACGGGCAACCCGCGCAGCACACGCACGCCCGCGACGGAACAGCCCACGCCGGACACGCACGCCCGGCTCGGGCAGGCACCCCGGCCCGTCAGGTACCCCGCGGCCCGACCGGCAGCCCGCAAACCCGCAGCCCGCAGCCCGCAGCCCGCAGCCCGCATGCTGACGCCCACAGCCCGACCGGCAACCCGCGCAGCACACTCAGCCCTGCGGCGGAACGGGGGCTGCCCGGGCAGCCCGGTCAGGTACTCCCGCGGACCGGCACGGGCCGGACACGCGCGCCCCGGCGCACGGTCCCGCCACTGGACACGCGCCCTGCCGGAACGGCAACCCGCGCGCCACCCGCACCCACGCCCCGCCGCCTCACCGGCACGCCCGCGCGCAAGCACGCTCGGCGGGTGCCCGGCGACCGCCCCGTCGGCCCGGGGCAGCGCGACGGCCCGCGCCCGGAGCATGGTCCGGGCGCGGGCCGTCAAGCCGGTGGCCGGGCTGTCAGCCCGGGATGAGGCCGTCGTCGCTCAGCATCTCCCGGACCTCGTCGAGCGTCGCGTCCGGCGACGGGAGGATCAGTTCGGACGGCTCCAGGGAGTCGTCAGGGAGCGGGGCGCCGAGCCGGCGGACCGCGTCGAGCAGACCGCAGAGAGTGCGGCGGAAGCCGTCCTCGTCACCCGACTCCATTTCGGCGAGCAGCTCGTCGTCCAGCTTGTTCAGCTCGCCGAAATGTCCGTCGTCGACCCTCCACTGGCCCTCCCCCATGATCCGTACGATCATGACGCGCCGTCCCTACTGCTTGTCGAACTTGTGCTGGGTCCGGTCCCCCGCCTGGTCCTGCGCGGCGCCGTTACCGCCCTCGATGGCCTGCTGCTGGGAGCTGCTGCCCCCGGCCAGCTCGGCCTTCATGCGCTGCAGCTCCAGCTCGACGTCCGTACCACCGGAGATCCGGTCCAGCTCGGCAGCGATGTCGTCCTTCGCCATGCCGGTCGGGTCGTCCAGAGCACCCGAGGCGAGCAGCTCGTCGATCGCGCCGGCACGGGCCTGCAGCTGTGCGGTCTTGTCCTCGGCGCGCTGGATCGCCAGGCCGACGTCGCCCATCTCCTCGGAGATGCCGGAGAAGGCCTCGCCGATCCGGGTCTGTGCCTGGGCCGCTGTGTACGTGGCCTTGATGGTCTCCTTCTTCGTGCGGAAGGCGTCGACCTTGGCCTGCAGCCGCTGGGCGGCGAGGGTGAGCTTCTCCTCCTCGCCCTGCAGCGTCTGGTGCTGCGTCTCCAGGTCCGTGACCTGCTGCTGGAGAGCGGCGCGGCGGGAGAGCGCCTCACGCGCCAGGTCCTCACGGCCGAGCGCCAGTGCCTTGCGGCCCTGGTCCTCCAGCTTCGTGGACTGGCCCTGGAGCTGGTTCAGCTGCAGCTCGAGGCGCTTGCGGGAGGTCGCCACGTCGGCGACGCCACGGCGCACCTTCTGCAGCAGCTCCAGCTGCTTCTGGTACGAGTAATCGAGGGTTTCGCGCGGATCCTCGGCCCGGTCAAGGGCCTTGTTTGCCTTCGCGCGGAAGATCATCCCCATACGCTTCATGACACCGCTCATGGGCTTCGCGCGCCCCCTTCTGACGGACTGGCTCCAGCTACTCCAGAACCCACAGTACGGGCCCTGCATCCATTACCGCACCGTTCGGGCGCGGATGCGCTCCTCCCCAAGAACGACCTGCTGACGGCTCCGATCCGGCGCAAGGAGTAGGTGGCCGTCAGGGATGCCGGTCGCGGTGTCGTTCCGCGTCGGCACTCGGTCTCTTCCGCGGTCTGTCGTGCCTGCTTCTGCCCCCTACAGACGCTCGCCGTTGCCGGATCGTTCCCCAGGGGGCTGGGGTCCGGGGGTGGCACCCCGTACCCTTGGGTTTTGTGTTCCGTAGCCGTTCCAAGGAAGAGAAGGCCCCCACCGACAAGGTGACGGCGGACCTCTCCAAGCAGCCCCGCGACCCCGAGGCCCCGAAGGGCCGCCCGACCCCGAAGCGGAGTGAGGCCCAGACCCAGCGTCGGCGTGCGCAGTCGGCACCTGCCGACCGCAAGGACGCCATGCGCCGTCAGCGTGAAGCGCGCCGTGCCGATCTGGCCAAGCAGCGCGAGGCACTGGCCGGCGGTGACGAGCGTTATCTGCCTGCCCGGGACAAGGGGCCGGTGCGCCGCTTCGTGCGCGACTACGTCGACGCGCGTTTCAGCATCGCGGAGTTCTTCCTGCCGCTCGCCGTGGTGATCCTGGTGCTCTCCATGATCCGGGTGCCCCAGCTGCAGAACATCGCCCTGCTGCTGTGGCTCGGCGTCATCGTGATGATCGTGATCGACTCGATCGGCCTCTGGTTCCGCCTGCGCAAGCAGCTGAACGAGCGCTTTCCGAACGAGCCGAAGCGCGGCGCCCTCGCGTACGGCCTGATGCGCACGCTCCAGATGCGCCGACTGCGTCTGCCGAAGCCTCAGGTCAAGCGCGGAGAGCGGCCCTGAGCGCGGACGTCTCCCGGTTCGGTGACGGTGCGGCTGCCTGGCTCGAAGGCCTTGGCGGGCTGCGCAACACCGTTCGACAAGAGCTCGTCGCGCGTCAGCTGGACGAGCAGATCGCCGGGCGCTTCCCGGTGGGCAGGCGGTTGCGGATCCTCGACGTCGGCATGGGCCAGGGCACCCAGGCGCTGCGCCTGGCGCGGGCCGGGCACACGGTGACCGGCCTGGAGTCCGACGCCGGGATGCTGACGGTGGCCCGCGAGGCGCTGGCGGACGAGCCTGCGGGTATCCGCGAGCGCTTCCGGATGCTCGAGGGCGACGGGCGCGACACCGGGGTGCACTTCCTGCCCGGCTCGTTCGACGTGGTGTTGTGCCACGGGGTGCTGATGTACGTCGAGGACCGCGACGCGATGCTCGCGGGCCTGGCGCGGATGCTCGCGCCCGGCGGTCTGCTCTCCCTGCTCGTACGCAACGGGGACGCGCTGGCCATGCGTCCGGGGCTGGCAGGTGACTGGTCCGCGGCGCTGACGGCCTTCGACACTGACGTCTACACGAACCGACTGGGCCTGTCCGTCCGCGCCGACCGGCTTGCCTCCCTGACGGCCACGCTCGCGGGGATCGCGGCGCCGCTTCAGGCCTGGTACGGGGTGCGGGTCTTCTCGGACAACGTCGCGAACGAGGCGGAACCGCCCGTCGGCGACGAGCTCGAACAGCTGCTGGCGGCGGAGGACAGGGCGGGGCGGACGGATCCCTACCGCGCGGTGGCCGCGCTGCTCCATCTGTGCGGGGTCCGGGGCTGAGGCGTTCGGTGTGAGCTCCGCCCGCCGGTCAGGTGGTGGAGCCCCGCTCGCGTCCTTTCCGGCGTGACAACTGCATCGGACGCGTCCACGCCGGACGACACAGCGGCCCGCCTGCCCGCACGCGAGACCTTCCGGGCGCTGTACCGCCACTTCCGCCCGCACAGGTGGACCGTCGCGCTGGGCGCCCTGTTCTCGCTCGCGGCCGCCGCGAGCGGGGTGCTCCAGCCGCTCGCCGCCAAGACCCTGGTCGACCGGCTCGGGGACGACGAGCCGATCATGGGCGTTCTGCTGGTGCTCACCGCGCTCGTGGTGATCGGCACCGTGATCGAGGCGGCCGGGGCGTACCTCCTGGAGCGCACTGCGGAGTCGGTGGTGCTGGCCGCGCGACGGACGCTGATCGGGCGGCTGCTGCGGCTGCGGCTGCCGGAGGTGGAGCGGACACAGCCGGGCGATCTGATGTCCCGGGTCACCTCGGACACGACGCTGCTGCGCGCGGTCACCACGCGGTCGATCGTCTCGGCCGTCACGGGCGGGCTCGCCTTCATCGCGGCGATCGTGATGATGGCGGTGATGGACATGGTCCTGCTCGGTGTCACGCTGGTCGTGATCGTGCTGATCGGTGGCGCCGTCGCCCTGGTGATGCCACGGATCGCGCGGGCCACCCGGCAGTCCCAGGAGGCGGTCGGGGAGATCTCGGCGGTGCTGGAGCGGGTGTTCGGTGCGTTCCGCACCGTAAAGGCGTCGGGTGCCGAGGCGCGGGAGGCGTCGATCGTCGAAGCGGCGGCTCGGCGGGCCTGGCGGCACGGGGTGCGCACCGCGAAGTGGCAGTCGGTGGCCTGGTCGTCGGTCGGTCTCGCGGTACAGGTGTCGTTCCTGGCCGTGCTGGGGATCGGCGGGGCGCGGGTCGCGTCGGGTGCGATATCCGTATCGACGCTGATGGCGTTCCTGCTCTATCTCTTCTTCCTGATCGAGCCGGTGTCGAAGCTGGTGGACGCGGTCTCCGAGTATCAGGTGGGCTCGGCGGCGATCGCGCGGATCGCGGAGGCGGAGCGGCTGGAGACGGAGCCACTGGAGGCGGGGCCGGTCCGTCCGGCCGGGACGTCGGTGGGCACCCGCCCCGCGTCCGTGCGGTTCGAGGACGTGACCTTCAGGTACCGCGAGGATCTGCCGTACGTCCATCACGGAGTGAGCTTCGAGGTGCCGGGCGCAGGGATGACGGCGTTCGTCGGTCCTTCGGGCGCGGGCAAGACCACCGTGTTCGGGCTGATCGAGCGGTTCTACGAGGCGACCGGCGGCCGGATCCTGGTGGGCGGCAAGGACGTGCGCGACTGGGACCTGCCGGAGCTGCGGGCCTCCATCGGCTATGTGGAGCAGGACGCCCCGGTACTGGCGGGGACCCTGCGGGAGAACCTCGTCTTCGCCGCGCCGGACGCGACCGACGAGGAGATCCGGGATGTGCTCGTGCGGGCGAGACTTGACGCGCTGGTCGACCGGCTGCCGGACGGGCTCGAGACGCTGGTGGGGCACCGCGGCTCCAAGCTGTCGGGCGGTGAGCGGCAGAGAGTGGCGATCGCCCGGGCGCTGGTGCGCAGTCCCCGGCTGCTGCTGCTCGACGAGGCGACGTCGCAGTTGGACGCCGTCAACGAGATGGCGCTACGGGATGTCGTCGCCGAGGCGGCACGTGAGATGACCATCCTGGTGGTCGCGCACCGGCTGTCGACGGTGACGCTGGCGGACCGGATCGTGGTGATGGACGCCGGCCGGGTGCGGGCGGTGGGGACGCATGCCGAGCTGGTGGCGGAGGACCCGCTGTACGGGGAGCTGGCGGCGACGCAGCTCCTGGCTTCGGCGCCGTGAGGCCGCGCGCGGGCCGACCGAGGACGTGGAGAGTCCGCGAGAGGGCCGGCCGTCGCTGGGAGACCGGCCGGGGCAGGGAGTCCGTTCGACGGGCGGATCCCTGATCGGGGGTGCATAACAGGCCGCGCGGCCCCGGCCGAAGGAAACTCCGAGCATGGACATATCCCGTGCCCGCGCAGTCGCGCTCATGGTGGCAGGGGGCTGCGCGGTCGCACTGGCCGGTGGCTGTTACGGCGGCCGTACCGCCGGACCCGAGTCGACGACACAGGCCGCGCCACCTGCCGTCCGCGGCGAGAGCGGACTGGAGACCGACTACCGGACCGTGATCAGGAACGTGCTGCCGTCCGTCGTCCAGATCGAGGCGGGCGACCGTGTGGGCTCGGGCATCGTGTACGACGCCAACGGCCATATCGTCACCAACGCCCATGTGATCGACAGCGAGAAGGACTTCAAGGTCACCCTCGCCACCGGCGATGAGCCGGTGGCCGCGAGCCTGGTGGCGGCGTACCCGGAGCAGGATCTCGCGGTCGTCAGACTGGACCGTGTGCCGGCCGGGCTGAAGCCGCCGAGGTTCGGGGACTCGGCCGATGTGGAGGTCGGGCACATCGTGCTGGCCATGGGCTCCCCGCTCGGCCTGTCCGGCAGCGTGACGCAGGGGATCGTCTCGGCCGTGGGCCGTACGGTGAGCGAGACGCCGGAAGGCGGCGGCGTGGGGGCCACCATCGGGAACATGGTGCAGACATCCGCGGCGATCAACCCCGGCAACAGCGGGGGCGCGCTGGTCAATCTGAACAGCGAGGTCATCGGCATCCCGACGCTCGCCGCGACCGACCCGGGCCTGGGCGACGCCCCGGCGCCGGGCATCGGCTTCGCGATACCGGTGTCGATGGTGAGGACCGTCGCCGACCAGATCATCAGGTACGGAAAGGTCACCGACTCGGGGCGGGCGGCGCTGAGCGTCCGGGTCCGCACGGTTCTGGGCAACGGCTACGAGCCGTCCGGCGTGGCCCTGGTCGAGGTGGCGAAGGACGGTCCCGCCGACAGGGCCGGACTCCGGATCGGCGACATCATCACCAGACTGGGTGACGACGAGATCACGACGATCACCTCGCTCGCGGAGGCGCTGGCGTCGGACCGGCCGGGGCAGAAGGTGAAGGTGACGTACCAGAGGGACGGGAAACAGCGGACGGCTGAGGTCAGGCTGGGGAAGGTCTAGGCCCTGCCCTGCGGAGGTTCAGGCCCGGAGACCCTGCCCTGCGGAGGTTCAGGCCCGGAGACCCTGTCCTGCGGATGGTTCAGGCCCGGGAGACCCTGTCCTGCGGATGGTTCAGGCCCGGAGACCCTGTCCTGCGGATCGGGCCCGGAGGCCGGGGACGAGCGGGTCGCCCCCGGCCCGGCACAGCCTCGTTGCCGCTCAGGCCTCTTCGGCGTGCAGGCTCATCGGCCCGTAGATCTCGCTGCCGTCCTCGAACAGGAACACCCGGTCCGCGCCGCCCTCGAGCAGCTCCTTCCAGACCTCACCGATCCAGGACTCGGCGTCCCCCTGCGTGCTGAACTCCTCCGGCTCCACGGCCGGCTGGACCTCCGTCCCGTCGGACTTCTCGAACCGCCACGTCCACGCCATGTGCGCCTCCCGGGTGTCGGGTCCCACCAGCTGATCAGTTGCTGCCCGCAGCGTAGCCGGGCGCGCACCGCCGACGGGGACGCGGGAGGATCGTCCTGTGGAACTGACTCTGCTCGGCACAGGTGCCCCCAGCGGCCTGCCCCGCCCCGACTGCCCCTGCGCCGTCTGCGCCGCCGCCCGCGGTACGCAGGCACGCGCCGCGACCGCTCTGCTGGTGGACGGGGCGCTGCTGCTCGACCTGACCCCGGGGGCCGCGCTGGCCGCGGCCCGCTCCGGGCACTCGCTCGTCGGGGTGCGGCAGGTGCTGCTGACGCACCCGCACGACGGGCCCGCGATGGAACTGCCGGCCGGACTGCCGACGGCGGGGCGCGTGCCGGACGGCCAGGAGCTGACGCTCATCAGCGGGCACCGGGTGCGGGCGGTGGCCATGGACGCGCCGGGCACGGGGTACGAGGTGACCTCGCCGGACGGCGAGCGGCTGCTGTACATGCCGCCCGGCGCGGCACCCGCGGGGCTCGCGGAGGGGCCGACGCCTCCGTACGAGATGGTCGTCGGCGATGTCGTCGGACGGCCCGACGGGCTGGCGCGGCTGCGGGCGGTGGGGGCGGTCGGTCCGACGACGGACGTCATCGCCGTCCACATCGACCACGACGTGCCGCCGGGTGCGGAGCTGGAGCGGCGGCTGGCGGCGGCAGGGGCACGGACGGTTCCGGACGGCACGACGGTGTACGTCGGCGAGTACCGCGACGTACCGGACGTGCCCCGGCGCACGCTCGTCACGGGCGGGGCGCGGTCAGGGAAGTCGCTCGAGGCGGAGAGGCGGCTGGAGGCCTATCCCGATGTGCTGTACGTGGCCACGAGCGGCACCCGCGCCGACGACCCCGACTGGAAGGCCCGGGTCGCGGCACACCGCGATCGCCGGCCGGGTTCCTGGCGGACGGTCGAGACCTGCGATCTCGTGCCGCTGCTGGCGGAGGAGACCGGGCCCGCGTTGCTGATCGACTGTCTGGCGCTGTGGCTGACGGACGCGATGGACCGGGCGGGGGCGTGGGACGACGAGCTGTGGGAGACCTCCGGCCGCGAGGCCGTCCACCGGCGCACGGCGGAACTCGTCGCGGCGCTCCGCGCGACACACCGCACCGTCGTCGCGGTCACCAACGAGGTCGGCTCGGGCATCGTCCCCGCCACGGCCTCGGGCCGCCGCTTCCGCGACGAACTGGGCCGTCTGAACGCGGCGTTCGCCTCGGAGTGCGAGCACCTGCTGCTGGTCGTCGCGGGCCAGGCACTGCCGCTGCGCGGCTGACGCCGCGCCCGCGGTGACGGCGGCGACGGCGTCCGCGGATCTCGGGGTCGCCGCGCCGTCGGGCGCAGGCACGGCGGTGGTCGACCGTGTCATCGGCGCGGGGCGCCCGGACCGTCGCGCCCGGGGGCTGCGGGGGAGACGGCCCGGCACCGACAAGGAGGCCTGCTGCCGGTACTGTTCGGCGAATGAGCTCGCTGAATCTCGACGACTTCTCCGATCTGATCGAGCGCCCCGACAGCGGTATGCGGCGCGACGCCGAGGAACGCCGGGAGCGGCTGTCCGTGCCGCCCGGGGCGCTGGGGCGGCTGGACGAGCTCGGGGAGTGGTTGTCGGCCGCGCAGGGGGCCGTTCCGGTGAGGCCGGTGGAACAGCCGCGGGTGGTGCTGTTCGCCGGGGACCACGGGGTCGCGGAGCTTGGAGTCTCGGGGCGGCCCGCGGGCACCGCGTACGAGCTCGTGCGGTCCGTGCTGGAGGGCGCGAGCCCGGTAGCCGTGCTGGCACGGCGGATGAACGTCCCGGTGCGGATCGTCGACGCGGGGCTCGACTGCGACCCGGCGCTGCTCCCGGCGGACGTGGTGCGCCACCGGGTGCGCCGGGGCAGCGGACGGATCGACGTCGAGGACGCCCTCACCGCGGAGGAGGCGGAGGAGGCCGTGCGCCTCGGCATGGCGATCGCCGACGAGGAGGCCGACTCCGGTACCGATCTCGTGGTCCTCGGAGACCTCAGTGTGGGCGGCACCACCTCCGCGTCCGCACTCGTCGCCGCGCTGTGCGGAACGGACGCGTCGGTCGTCACCGGACGGGGCGGCGCCGGGATCGACGACCTCGCGTGGATGCGCAAGTGCGCGGCGATCCGTGACTCGCTGCGCCGTGCGCGCCCCGTGCTGGGCGACCAGCTCCAGCTGCTGGCGGCGGTCGGCGGCGCGGATCTCGCCGCGACGACGGGCTTTCTGCTGCAGGCCGCCGTACGCCGGATGCCGGTGATCCTCGACGGCGTCGTGTCCGCGGCATGTGCGCTGGTCGCGCAGCGTGCGGCGTTCCGTGCGCCGGACTGGTGGCTCGCGGGCCAGGTCAGCGGTGAGCCGGCCCAGGCCAAGGCGCTGGACCGGATGGCGCTCAACCCCCTGCTCGACCACGGCGTCACTGTCGGCGAAGGAACCGGGGCATTGCTTGCACTCCCCCTCGTCCAGGCCGCCGCGGCGCTCGCCGCCGAGCTGCCCGAGCGCGAGGAGGACGTCGAGGGTGCGGAGAGCGCGGAGAGTACGGACACGGACTGACGCGCCCGGGTGCGGTCGGGCCATGTGCCCTGCCGCACCCATCTCCGTGTCACGTGATGCCGTACGAGCTCACGTGTCATGGGAGTGGTCCGCTTGTCCGCCCGTTCGCGCCGCAGCGCGGCATGCGCCGTCTGGTATCTGCGCGCCGTCACGTTCGTCAACTTCCTGAGTGCGGTCTGGGTATCGCTCGGCCAGGACCTCCGCCGTCACAACACGGACGAGTACTTCACTCCGTATCTGCTCACCGCGGGCTTCGCCCCGGGCGTCTTCACCCTGTTCCTCGCGATCACCATGCGCCGCCGCAAGCGCGCCGCCTGGATCCTCAACCTGGTGCTCAGCGGGCTTCTGCTGGGCCTCTTCGTGCTCGCGATGTTCTTCCCGGAGTTCCGGCGGTGTCCGCAGAACTGGGTGTCGCTCGCCCTGACGACCGCCTTCGTGGTCGCCCTCCTCCTCGGCAGGCGCGAGTTCTACGCGAAGGGTGACCGCTCGAACCCCCGGCTCGCCGCGGCCGTCGCGACCGGTGGGCTCCTCGTCACCTCGCTCCTCTCCGCGGTTCTCGTCACCGCCACCAACACCGCGGCCGGCGGCTCCACCTTCCTGGAGCGGTGGCGGTACGGGGCGATGCGGCTGGTGTCGCTCGCCGCCGACGAGGACAGGCTCCCCGGGGTCGCCACACCGGGCTGGGTGGACGTCACCATCAACGTCCTGTCCGCCCTTCTCCTCTTCGCCGTGCTGTTCGCGGCCTTCCGCTCCCGCCGCGCCGTGGACCCGATCACCGAGGACGACGAGAGAAGGCTCCGCGAGCTGCTCGACCGGCACGGTGAGCGTGACTCGCTCGGCTACTTCGCGCTGCGCCGCGAGAAGAGCGTCATCTGGTCGCCCAGCGAGAAGGCCGCCGTCGCCTACCGTGTCGTCGGCGGGGTCTCGCTCGCCTCCGGCGACCCGATCGGCGACCCCGAGGCCTGGCCCGGCGCGATCGAGCCCTGGCTGGCCGAGGCCCGCGAGCACGGCTGGATCCCGGCGGTGATGGGCGCGAGCGAGGAGGCCGGAACGGTCTACGCCCGGCACGGCATGGACGCCCTGGAGCTGGGCGACGAGGCGATCGTCGACACCGACGAGTTCAGTCTCGAGGGCCGGGCGATGCGGACCGTACGGCAGGCGCACAACCGGGTGCGGCGCTCCGGCTACGAGGTGCGCATCCGGCGCCATGAGGAGATACCCGCCGACGAGATGGCCGAGCTGCTGCGGCGTGCCGACGACTGGCGCGACGGCGCCACCGAGCGGGGTTTCTCGATGGCGCTCGGCAGGCTCGGCGACCCGGCCGACGGGCGCTGCGTCATGCTCGAATGCAGCGACGCCGAGGGCGAGTTGCGGGCGCTGCTCAGTTTCGTCCCCTGGGGGCCGGCCGGGCTCTCCCTCGACCTCATGCGCCGCGACAGGGACTCCGGGAACGGGCTGATGGAGTTCATGGTCATCGAGCTGCTGCGGAGCTCCCGCGAGATCGGGATCACTCAGGTGTCACTGAACTTCGCGATGTTCAGGTCGGTCTTCGAACGTGGCGCGAAGCTCGGGGCGGGTCCCGTGCTGAGGCTGTGGCGCTCGCTGCTGAGTTTCTTCTCCCGCTGGTGGCAGATCGAGTCGCTGTACCGCGCCAACGCCAAGTACCGACCGATCTGGGAGCCGCGATTCATGCTCTTCGAAAAGAGCGCCGACCTTCTGCGCATCGGCCTCGCCGCAGGCCGCGCCGAGGGCTTCCTGGAAGCCCCGGGCCTGCCCAAGTGGGTGCACCGCAAGCACCTGGAGAGCCGGCGGTGAACCGGGCGCGCGCGGTCGCGCGCCACGAGTGGGGACCGCTCGCCACGACCGTCCGCACCGCGCTCGTCGTGAAGGGATGGCGGGCCGTCCCGATGACCCTCGCGGCCGTCTGTCTCACGGGGCTCTTCCAGTTCGTCCAGAACCAGTCCTGGGGCTATCAGCCGGTGCAGCACATCGGCTCGGTGCGGGCAGAGGACCCTCTGTGGCTCGCCCTCCTGCGCACACCGCTCTCCCTCTTCGTCCCGGCACTCGATCTCCCGGTATGGGGGGCGCTCGCGCAGATCCTGGTGGTCTTCGGTATCGCCGAGATCTGCCTGGGGCGCAGGCGTGCGCTCGTGATCGCGTACGTGTCCACGCTGGCCGGGACGATGTACGCGCGGATCGCGATCGCGGTCGGCCCGGAGAATCCGCTGGGGCTGCCCGCCTCTGACGCCCAGGTCGTGGACACCGGCCCCTCGGCCGCGGTCGTCGGCCTCGCCGTCTACGTCTGCTACCTCC
Source organism: Streptomyces sp. NPDC057445 (assembly GCF_042802855.1). Lineage (NCBI taxonomy): Bacteria > Bacillati > Actinomycetota > Actinomycetes > Kitasatosporales > Streptomycetaceae > Streptomyces > Streptomyces sp. NPDC057445. The sequence goes on from NZ_JBHVDH010000001.1 coordinate 113,521, forward strand.
ACCGGGCCCGGCTGACGCTGTACCTGGTGATCGTGGCGATGGTCGTCGAGGTCCTGGTCAAGAACAATCTGGCGGGCAAGGAGCATCTGGCGGCCATCGCGGCGGTGCTGGTGGCCTGCGCGGCGACGGCATTGCGTCATCGGGGATCGGGGTCACGGGCTGCGGGCAGCCGGTCGGGCGCGCCGCCGATCAGGTCCTGAAATCTGCGGCGGGGACCGCTCCAGCGCTTGTCGTGGCGGAAGGCCCGGAGTGTCGCCCGCGCGCGGGAGCGCGGGCGGCTCCGGTAGAGCCGCTTGGCCCAGGGTGAGGCGGGGCGTGCCAGCCTGAGTGCGCCGATGAGCGCCACGAACGGCACCAGTGTGCCGATGATCGCCATCCGCAGCTTGCCCTTGAACAGCGAGACCAGGACGAAGCAGAAGTTGACGGCCAGGAACAGCAGGAAGAGCCGCCGGTCGTCCCGCTCGTCCTCGCTGAGGTCGTTGACGCCGAGCGGCGCGAAGCCGCCCAGGACCAGCAGCAGCAGGGCGGCGGTGAGGACCACGACCTCGACGCTCTTGCGGCCGTCCTCGGTCCAGTAGACGTCGTCGAGATGGAGGATCAGCGCGAACTCGTCGAGTACGAGCCCTGCCCCCATGCCGAAGACCACCGCGAAGACGGCGGTGCCGGCGCCGGTCTGCTGGCTGCTGGCGACCGATCCGAAGCCGCCGACCACGGTGAGGACGACGCCGGGCACCACATGATGGATGTGGAGGCCGCCGGAGCTGACGTTGCCGAACGGGCCCTTTCCGGCCCGGATCAGCCGGGTGACCGTGCGGGTGATCAGGAAGGTCAGGACGAACGCGGCCAGCGCGAGCAGCAGCGGGAGCTTTCCCGGTTCCACGATGTTGCGGTAAAACCAGTGACCCATGCCACTCGCTCCCTTTTTGTCCGTCATGCGCAATTTACCGCCGGAGCGCACCGACTACTCTGCGCGCCGTGAGCTCCATGACGACAGCCGGCCCGGTCACCGGCATACGGTTCGCCTTCGGCACCCTCACCGTGCTGCCGGTACGGGTCACCCGCTGGGACCGCCACGCGGCGCGCGCGGGCATGCTGTGCGCTCCGCTCGCCGGGCTGGTCGTCGGCCTGGACGCGGCGGCGGCGGGCGTGCTGCTGATGGCACTGGGCGCGGGCCCGCTGCTTGCCGCGGTGGCCTCCGCCGCCCTGCCGGCCGCCCTCACCCGCGGGCTGCACCTGGACGGGCTCGCCGACACCGCCGACGGGCTGGGCAGCGGCAAGCCCGCGGAGGACGCTCTGCGGATCATGAAGCAGTCGGACATCGGGCCGTTCGGTGTCATCACCCTCGTCCTCGTGCTGCTGGCCCAGGTCGGGGCGCTGTACGAGCTCTACGGGGGCGGGGACTGGGCCCGGGGCGCGGTCGCCGCGACCCTCGCGGGAGTCACGGCCCGCCTCGCCCTCACCCTCGCCTCGCGCAGCGGCATACCCGCGGCCCGTCCGGAGGGCCTCGGTGCCGCCGTGGCCGGGACCGTGCCGGCCCGCTCCGCGGCGGCGGCCGCGTTCCTCGTCATCGCGGCGTGCGCCGGCGCGGGCGCACTGTTCGGCAGGGGCGGTGCGGTGCACCACGCGCTGGCGGCCGTGCTCGCACTCGCCGCCGCCCACCTGCTGCTGCGGCACTGCGTGCGGCGCTTCGGCGGCGTGACGGGCGATGTGTTCGGAGCGGTGGCGGAGACGGCGGGTACGGCGGCGCTGATCGCGCTGACGCTGGGCTGACGGGTCGGACGGTCCGGGACCGGGGCACTCCCGGTGGGACCGACGCACCCCGGCCTCACCGGCCGGGGTGCGTCTGCGATGCGCCCGGTCTCCCGGTTCGGGCGCGTGGATCAGGCGGGCAGCCGCAGGGTGACGGCGGACTGGAGCAGGTCAGGACCGGTCCAGGCCGACCGCTGTCCCGCGTACGGGGTGCCGAAGGCGGCCGTGCCGAGCAGGAGTTGCCTGCGGGTACCCTCCGGGGCGGTGACGGGCACGTCGACGCCTGACGGGGCCTGGACCGTGACGGTGCCGCCGATCCGGTACGCCGTGACCCTTCCGCCGTCGAGGGCCTTCTGCCAGGCGGAACGTCGGCTCAGCTCCGTACCGATGTCCCCCTGGCGGAGGTTGACCAGCGGCGCGCTGTCGGCGAACAGCGAGCCGTAGCCGGCCAGGACCCCGTCGAGCACCGGGTAGAGGATGCGCCCCTCCGCCAGGTTGGACTGGTGGACGTAGTGCGGGCGCGGGTCGTTGGCGACGGCATGGCCGAGGGCGATCCTCACCTCCTGCGGGACGATGTACGCCGCGTAGCCGGTCTGCTCGTCCAGCGGCTCGTCCAGACAGGTGGAGGCCGGATTGCTCTCGCAGATGCCGCTGCCGCCGTCCGCCCGGGACGTGTAGATCCAGTTGTACTCGTCGGCCATCTCCGCCGCGGTGCCCGTGTTGTAGTACACGTTCATCGGGTGGCGGGGCACGGTGAGGGCGCTGCCCACGGCCCGCTGCTGCGGCTCGCGGGAGTTGTCACTGGCGATCCACCTGACGCCGTTGTCGGCGAGCGCGGAGGCCAGGTTGGGGTTGTCCGCCGGCTGCTGAGGAAGCGTCCTGAGACCCGAGTGCTCACCGGTGACCAGCTCGGCGCGGTCGACGGAGATGCCCTTGTTCACCGCCCAGTTGTGGTTGTCGCGGATCTGGGCGGAGATCTCGGCCCGGCTCATGTACCGCGTGTTGCCCGCGGCGTCCTTCGTGCACTGCCACGGGACGACGGAGACGTCCTGGACGCAGCCGAGGAACAGATGCGTCCAGGTGTGGTTGATCCAGCGGTACTTCGCCCGGTCGGCGAGCAGCTGCGCGGTGAGTGCGTCGCTGCCGCCGTGCTCGGCCTTCCACTCCTCGCCGGCGCCCGCGTTGTAGACCATGTCGAGCGTGAATCCGCTGGTCTGCTGCCACTGGGCGGCGTACTGCGCGTCGGCGGCGGTCATCCGGATCTCCGGCGTGGTGTCCTCGCCGCCGTCGCCGCAGTCGATGTCGCCGGGCGTGCAGTTGCGGTCCTTGTCCCAGCGGGCGTCGGGCGCGAGGACGTCGTCGACGTGGACCGAGAAGTAGTTGCGGCTCCGTCCGAGATGGACGCCCTGGGTGAGCCACTCGACGATGCCGCGGGCCAGCAGGCGGAACTGCCTCTGGTGCTGGTTGTACGCGAACGTCACCACGAGCTCGCGGCGCCCGTCGTGGGCGTACTCGCCCAGCAGGCTGGCGCGGCCCTCGCCTTCCGGGACGGGCGCGTCGACGTAACTGGTGAACCCTTCGCGCGGACGCGCCAGAAAGCCGTAACTCTCGGCGACGTCCGGTGCGTTGTCCTCGAAGGCGAGCGCGCCGTCGAGATAGCCGAAGGGTCCGGAGCGGCCCGCGGCGGTGACGGCGGCCGCGGTCCCGTCCAGGGGACCCGACCAGCCGCCGTCGCTGGTGTAGTCGAGCCCGACGCCCGGATGGGCCCAGGTGTACGCGTCGACCTGGCGGATGCCGAAGGTCGTCTCGTACGCGGCGAGCGCGGCCTGCTCGGCGGCGCCGGCGGGGTCCGTCCCGAACGGTGCCTCGTTCGGGAGCACCACGCCCTGGTACCTGGCCCGCGGCCGGCCGCCCACGGTGTCGCTCAGGAACGCCGCACTGATCTGCGGACGGTCCGGGTCGTCGAGGTCGACGACGCTGTACGGGACCCCGGTGCCGCGCAGCTCGGAGGTGACCGCGGCCACCGCTTCGCCGCCGTCGTCGACGACGAGGACCTTCAGGTCGATCCGCGGCGCCGGGTCCGCGGCCGCGGCGGTCGACGCCGGCAGCGCCACCGCGAGGAGCGCCGACGTGGTGAGCGCCACCGCCGCCCGGCCGGCAAGCCTCCCCGGTCCCCTCGTGCCGGTGCTTCTCACGTACGCCCCCCTCGTGCCGGTCCGCTGCGCGAGACTGCTCGCGGCCCCGCTCGTACGACTGCTCGTGTGTCTGCTCGTACGACTGCTCGCATCTCTGCTCGCGTCGCTGCTCTCACCTAATCCGTACGCCATGGCGCATCCCCACCCCTCGGAGACCTCCCCTGCGAAGAATCCGGGGAGGAACTGTGGAAATCATGCAAAGGAGCGGCCCGCTCCCTTGCACGTTCCGACCGAGTGTGACCCAGGCCACACCCCCCGCACGGTGATCGTGGCGGGAGACGCCACGAACGGGTGAACCACCGCTGGCGTGAGCGAACATCCCAGGCGCGCGTAGGCTCGTTCCGGCACGCCGGCTCGCTCGATCTACGATGCGCCGGGCACGGCCGACCCGACCTCTTCGGCCACCGAACTCAACGGAAGCGAGATTTCACCACCGTGACTGCTCTCACTCTCAGCACTGCCGGCGCTGCGACGCTGCGCGCCGACGCGATCGTCGTGGGCGTCGCGAAGAGCCCCAAGGGCGGCAGCGGGCTCGTCGTCGCCACCGGCGCCGAGGCCGTGGACAAGGCGTTCGACGGAAAGCTCGCCACCGTCCTGGAGACCCTCGGCGCCTCCGGTGCCGAGGGTGAGGTGACCAAGCTGCCGGCGCCGTCGGGCCTGAAGGCCCCGGTCGTGCTGGCCGTCGGTCTCGGCGCCGCCCCGGACAAGGGCGAGGCCTACCGCGCGGAGTCCCTGCGCCGCGCCGCGGGCTCCGCGGCCCGGGCGCTGGCCGGCACGAAGAAGGCCGCGTTCGCGCTGCCGGTCGAGGCCTCCGAGGACGCAGAGGCGATCGCGGAGGGTGCCCTGCTGGGCTCGTACGCCTTCACCGCGTACCAGACGACCGGCAACGCCAAGGACGCCAAGGACGCCAAGGGCAACGGGAAGAAGCAGCCGCTGGCCGAGGTCGCCCTGCTGGGCGCCAAGCCGCGCGACAAGGCCTACAAGGCCGCGGCCGAGCGCGCCGTCGCGCTGACCGAGGAGATCAACCGCGCCCGCGACCTGATCAACACCCCGCCGAACGACCTCTACCCCGAGTCCTTCGCCGCCGTCGCGACCGCCGTCGGCAAGGAGCACGGCATCAAGGTGCAGGTCCTCGACGAGAAGGCCCTCGCCAAGGGCGGCTACGGCGGCATCCTCGGCGTCGGCCAGGGCGCTGCCCACGCCCCGCGTCTGGTGAAGCTGACGTACACGCACCCCAAGGCGGAGAAGTCCCTGGCCTTCGTCGGCAAGGGCATCACCTACGACTCGGGCGGCATCTCGCTGAAGCCCGCCGGTCACAACGAGACGATGAAGTGCGACATGAGCGGCGCCGCCGCGGTGTTCGCCGCCGTCGTCGCGGGCGCCCGGCTCGGACTGCAGGTGAACATCACCGGCTGGCTGGCGCTCGCAGAGAACATGCCGTCCGGCACCGCCACCCGCCCCGGTGACGTGCTGCGCATGTACAGCGGCAAGACGGTGGAGGTGCTGAACACCGACGCAGAGGGCCGTCTCGTGCTGGCCGACGCACTGACCAAGGCGTCGGAGGAGAACCCGGACGCGATCGTGGACGTGGCTACGCTGACCGGCGCGATGGTGCTGGCGCTGGGCCACCGCCGGTTCGGCATCATGGCCAACGACGACGCGTTCCGTACGTCCGTCCACGAGATCGCGGAGGAGGTCGGCGAGGACTCCTGGCCGATGCCGCTCCCGTCGGACCTGCGCAAGGGCATGGACTCGCCGACCGCCGACATCGCGAACATGGGCGAGCGGATGGGCGGCGGCCTGGTCGCCGGCCTGTTCCTGAAGGAGTTCGTCGGCGAGGGCATCACCTGGGCCCACCTGGACATCGCGGGCCCGGCCTTCCACGAGGGCGCGCCGTACGGCTACACGCCCAAGGGCGGCACCGGCTCCTCGGTCCGCACCCTGGTGAAGCTCGCCGAGCGCACCGCGTCGGGCGACCTGGGCTGACGCCTGTGCGTCCGGGGCCGGGCCACCCGGCCCCGGACGCGAGCCGGAGGGGGCGGGACCACGTCGACGGACGGACCGCGCGGAGGTCCGGACACGAGGGGCCGCCGGGGGCCGCCGAATCGCCCCGGCGGAGCGCCGACCTCCGGGAACATGGAACAAGGGGCGGCGCCCCACCGTTCGCCTTCGACGAAATCCGTAGGTCCGTACGGGCAGGTAGTCGCCGGAGACGACAGAACCGCCGTCCCAGACCCCGGCCCCGCGTCCCGCCTTCCGCCGACAAGTGCGAAGATGGGTTCTCGGCAGGACAGGGCCCCCACCACAGGGCCGAAGAAAAGCGGCCGAACACCAGCCGCCGCGTGGGTCGGCGACGACCGGCGCCCGGCGCACATGCATGGAGGACGTGACGTGGCGAACGACGCCAGCACCGTTTTCGACCTAGTGATCCTCGGCGGTGGTAGCGGCGGTTACGCCGCGGCACTGCGCGGAGCCCAGCTGGGCCTGGACGTCGCCCTGATCGAGAAGGACAAGGTCGGCGGCACCTGCCTGCACCGTGGATGCATCCCCACCAAGGCCCTGCTGCACGCGGGCGAGATCGCCGATCAGGCCCGCGAGAGCGAGCAGTTCGGCGTCAAGGCCAGCTTCGAGGGCATCGACGTGCCGGCCGTCCACAAGTACAAGGACGAGGTGATCTCCGGCCTGTACAAGGGCCTGCAGGGTCTGATCGCCTCCCGCAAGGTCACGTACATCGAGGGTGAGGGCCGGCTGTCCTCCCCCACCTCGGTCGACGTCAACGGTCAGCGCATCCAGGGCCGCCACGTCCTCCTCGCCACCGGCTCCGTGCCGAAGTCGCTGCCGGGTCTGACGATCGACGGCAACCGCATCATCTCCTCCGACCACGCGCTGGTCCTGGACCGCGTGCCGAACTCCGCGATCGTGCTGGGCGGCGGAGTCATCGGCGTCGAGTTCGCCTCCGCGTGGAAGTCCTTCGGCACCGACGTCACGATCATCGAGGCCCTGAAGCACCTCGTCCCGGTCGAGGACGAGAACAGCTCGAAGCTTCTTGAGCGCGCCTTCCGCAAGCGCGGCATCAAGTTCAACCTCGGCACCTTCTTCGAGAAGGCCGAGTACACCGAGGACGGTGTGCGGGTCACCCTCGCCGACGGCAAGACCTTCGAGGCCGAGGTGCTGCTGGTCGCCGTCGGCCGCGGTCCGGTCTCGCAGGGCCTGGGCTACGAGGAGCAGGGCGTCGCGATGGAGCGCGGCTACGTCCTGGTCGACGAGTACATGCAGACCAACGTTCCGACCATCTCGGCCGTCGGCGACCTCGTCCCGACCCTCCAGCTCGCGCACGTCGGCTTCGCCGAGGGCATCCTGGTGGCGGAGCGTCTGGCCGGTCTGAAGACCGTTCCGATCGACTACGACGGTGTCCCGAAGGTGACGTACTGCCACCCCGAGGTCGCCTCCGTAGGTGTCACCGAGGCCAAGGCCAAGGAGATCTACGGCGCGGACAAGGTCGTCGCACTGAAGTACAACCTCGCCGGCAACGGCAAGAGCAAGATCCTGAAGACCGCGGGCGAGATCAAGCTCGTCCAGGTCAAGGACGGTGCCGTGGTCGGCGTCCACATGGTCGGTGACCGTATGGGCGAGCAGGTCGGTGAGGCTCAGCTGATCTACAACTGGGAGGCTCTGCCGGCCGAGGTCGCGCAGCTCATCCACGCGCACCCCACCCAGAGCGAGGCGCTCGGCGAGGCCCACCTGGCCCTGGCGGGCAAGCCCCTCCACTCCCACGACTGATTCAGTCAACGGGCGCGACGACCACTACCGCACATTCGTAAGGAGCAACCGAAACCATGCCGGTTTCCGTAACCCTTCCGGCGCTCGGAGAGAGCGTCACCGAGGGCACCGTCACCCGCTGGCTGAAGGCCGAGGGCGAGCACGTCGAGGCCGACGAGCCGCTGCTCGAGGTGTCGACCGACAAGGTCGACACCGAGATCCCCGCACCGGCCTCCGGTGTCCTGGCCTCGATCAAGGTCGCAGAGGACGAGACCGTCGAGGTCGGCGCCGAGCTGGCCGTCATCGACGACGGCACGGGCGCGCCCGCCGCCGCCCCTGCTCCGGCCGCCGCCGAGGCTCCGGCCGAGGCTGCCCCGGCTCCCGCTGCCGCTCCTGCGGCCGAGGCCCCCGCTGCTCCGGCTCCCGCCGAGGCTCCGGCCGCTGCGGCCGAGGCCCCGGCCGGCGGCGCCTCCGGCACCGACGTCGTGCTGCCCGCGCTCGGCGAGTCGGTCACCGAGGGCACCGTCACCCGCTGGCTGAAGCAGGTCGGCGAGGAGGTCACGGAGGACGAGCCGCTGCTCGAGGTCTCCACGGACAAGGTCGACACCGAGATCCCCGCGCCCACCTCCGGTGTGCTGCTGGAGATCGTCGTCGGCGAGGACGAGACCGCCGAGGTCGGCGCGAAGCTCGCCGTGATCGGTGCCGCGGGTGCCGCTCCGGCCGCGCCCGCCGCGCCTGCCGCCCCGGCTCCGGCCCCGGCGGCCGAGGCTCCGGCTCCGGCTCCGGCTCCCGCTGCTGCCCCGGCCGCGCCCGCCGCTCCGGCGGCCCCGGCCCCGGCGCCTGCGCCTGCGCCTGCGCCGGTCCAGGCTCAGCCCGCCGCGGCTGCTCCGGCTCCGGCCGCTCCGGCACCGACCGTTCCGGCCCCCGCCCCCGTGGCGCCCGCCGCCCCGGTGTCGGCCACGTCGGCCACGGACGAGGGTGCGTACGTCACGCCTCTGGTCCGCAAGCTCGCGGCCGAGAACGGTGTCGACCTGTCGACGGTCAAGGGCACCGGCGTCGGTGGCCGCATCCGCAAGCAGGACGTCGTCGCCGCCGCAGAGGCCGCGAAGGCGGCCGCCGCCGCGCCGGCTCCGGCCGCCGCACCCGCCGCGAAGAAGGCCCCGGCCCTCGAGGTCTCCCCGCTGCGTGGCCAGACGGTCAAGATGACCCGCATGCGCAAGGTCATCGGCGACAACATGATGAAGGCGCTCCACGGCCAGGCCCAGCTGTCCTCGGTCGTCGAGGTCGACATCACCAAGCTGATGAAACTGCGCGCCCAGGCCAAGGACGGTTTCGCGGCCCGCGAGGGCGTCAAGCTGTCCCCGATGCCGTTCTTCGTCAAGGCGGCGGCCCAGGCGCTGAAGGCCCACCCGGTCATCAACGCCCGGATCAACGAGGACGAGGGCACCATCAGCTACTTCGACTCGGAGAACATCGGCATCGCCGTGGACTCCGAGAAGGGGCTGATGACGCCGGTCATCAAGCGTGCGGGCGACCTGAACATCGCCGGTATCGCCAAGGCCACCGCCGAGCTGGCGGCCAAGGTCCGCGGCAACAAGATCACCCCGGACGAGCTGGCCGGGGCGACCTTCACCATCAGCAACACCGGCTCGCGCGGTGCGCTGTTCGACACGATCATCGTTCCGCCGAACCAGGTCGCCATCCTGGGCATCGGTGCCACGGTCAAGCGTCCGGCGGTCATCGAGACCGCCGAGGGCACGGTCATCGGCGTCCGCGACATGACGTACCTGACGCTCTCCTACGACCACCGCCTGGTGGACGGCGCCGACGCCGCCCGCTACCTGACGGCGGTCAAGGGGATCCTGGAGGCCGGCGAGTTCGAGGTCGAGCTCGGCCTCTGAGCTGCCCGGCTGTAACCAGCCTCACCAGCGGCGCCCCTGCCCGGGAGTACTTCCGGACAGGGGCGCCGCCGTATTGTCTAGGAGTCTTCTCTTCTTGAAGGAGCGCTCCATGACCATCCCCGTCGTCCACTCGCTTCGCGATCAGATCCGCGAGCACATCGTGGAGGGCATCGTCAGCGGCCGGTGGAAGCCGGGCGAGCGGATCGTCGAGCGCCGCATCGCGACGGAGCTGGCGGTGAGCCAGACGCCCGTACGCGAGGCACTGCGCGAGCTGGAGTCGCTCCGCCTGATCGAGTCCGCGCCGAACAAGGGCGTACGCGTGCGGAACCTGACGGCGGCGGACCTGGAGGAGAGCTACCCGGTCCGGGCGGGCCTGGAGCAGATCGCGGCCGAGCTGGCCGCGGAGCGGCTGGCTGCCGACTGCTCGGCCCTGGAGCCGCATGTGGCGGCGCTGTACGAGGCGGACCGCGCGGCGGACGGTACGGCCCAGGTGCGGCACACGGTGGCCTTCCACCGGGAGCTGGTGCAGGCGGCGGGGAACGGCGTGCTCCTGCACACCTGGGAGGGCCTCGGCATCGAGGTCTTCACGGCGCTGTCCATCCGCTGGCTGGGCACGGTGCAGAAGTCGTACGCCGAGGAACACGAGGCGCTGGTTGCTGCCTTCCGCCGCCGCGATCCGCAGATCGGCGCGCTGGTCAAGGCCCACGTCCTGGGCTGCGCGCCCCGCGCTTAGCCTGCGGCGCGTGTCGTTGTCGTGGTTGGCCGGTGCCGTGTTGGTGGCCGGTGTGTCCGTCCTCAAACGCCGGACGGGCTGGGTTGTCGGGGTCGGCCCGGACCTCTTGGTTGACGTCGGGGGCCGTTCCGGGGCTCGCATCCGGGACGGCATGATTTACGGCGCGCTGACCGGCACCACATCGGCGACGCCCGCGCCGCGCCACAAATCACGCTTTAGTGTCCCGGACACGACCCCTCCACGGCCCCCCTCGGGGCGGGAGGTGGTGGGCCGATCGCCGTGTGTCGGGTGAACCCCCACCGGGGGCAGTCGGCAACGCGCCAGGGGCGGGGCCGTGCAGGGTCGGCCCCGCACCAAAGCCCGTCCGGCGCTTGAGGACGGACACCCCGGCCGCCGCCACCGCACCGGCCAACCCCGTGAACCCAGCCCGTTGGGGGTCCCCCCGGACGAAGTCTGGGGGAGCTTGAGGACGGACACCCCGGCCGCAGTCACGGCACAGGCCAACCCCGACCACCCAGCCCGTCCGGCGTTTGAGGACGGACACACCGGCCAACCGTCACAGCACCGCCCACCCCGACCACCTGAGCCTGTCCGGCGTTTGAGGACGGACACCCCGGCCGCAGTCACGGCACCGGCCCGCACACCAAGCCCGTCCGGCCCTTGAGGACGGACACCCCGGCAACCGTCACGGCACCGGCCAACCCCGTGACCCGCCCCCGCTGGGGGTCCCGGGGCCGCCGCGCCGGGGCCGGTGGGGTGGAACCCCGCCGCAAGAAACCCGGCACCGCGTGCCCGGATTCGCGGCACCCTGTGCCGACTTTCTCGATCTGGAGAAGTTTTTCCCTCAACGCTTTGATCGATCATCGATCGTCGGCTTAGAGTTCGATCCGGACTCACCAGTCCGACGGCCCCGTCCTGCCAGACAGGCCCCTTTCTCCACCCCCCTCCTCTCCGGAAGGCGGCGATCATGACCGACCCCGTAGGAAAGCTTCCGAGCGAGCTCGACCAGCTCCCGGACCGTGACGCCGAGGAGACCGCCGAATGGGCGGCCTCCCTCGACGCCGTCACCAAGGCTGCCGGCCCGCACCGCGCCGCGTACCTGATGCGTCGCACCCTCCAGCACGCCGAGGGTGTGTCCGGGCTCGATCTGCCCAAGCTTCTGGAGACGGACCACGTCAACACCATCCCCACCGCCGCCGAGCCCTCCCCGGCCGGTGACGAGGAGATGGAGCGCCGGATCACCGCCTGGAACCGGTGGAACGCCGCCGCGATGGTCACCCGCGGCTCCAAGTACGGCGTGGGCGGTCACATCGCCACCTTCGCCTCCGCGGCCTGGCTCTACGAGACCGGCTTCAACCACTTCTTCCGCGGGAAGGAGGCGGACGGCTCCGGCGACCAGCTGTACATCCAGGGCCACGCCTCCCCCGGCATCTACGCCCGTGCCTTCCTCGACGGACGCCTCACCGAGGCCCACCTCGACAAGTTCCGCCAGGAGTCCGCCGGCGACGGTCTGCCGTCCTACCCGCACCCGCGCCGTCTCCCCTGGCTCTGGGAGTTCCCGACCGTCTCCATGGGCCTCGGCCCGCTCTCGGCGATCTACCAGGCGCGCTTCAACCGCTATCTGACCAACCGCGGCATCAAGGACGTCTCCGCGTCCCACGTCTGGGCGTTCCTCGGCGACGGCGAGATGGACGAGCCCGAGTCGACCGCGGCACTCGCGCTCGCCTCCCGCGAGGGCCTGGACAATCTGACCTTCGTCATCAACTGCAACCTGCAGCGTCTCGACGGCCCCGTCCGCGCGAACTTCAAGATCGTGCAGGAGCTGGAGGCCCAGTTCCGCGGTGCCGGCTGGAACGTGGTGAAGACGCTGTGGGGCAACGCCTGGGACGAGCTCTTCAAGCTGGACACCACCGGCGCTCTGGTCCGCCGCCTGCGTGAGGTCCCGGACGCACAGGTCCAGACGTACCAGACCCGCGACGCCGCCTACATCCGCCAGGACTTCTTCGGCTCGGACCCGGCGCTCGTCGAGATGGCGAAGCTGCTGAGCGACGACAAGATCCTTGAGTGCTTCCACCTCTCGCGCGGTGGCCACGAGCCGCGCAAGGTGTACGCCGCGTACAAGGCCGCCGTCGAGCACAAGGGCGCCCCGACCGTGATCCTGGCCCAGACGGTCAAGGGCTACACGCTCGGCGAGGGCTTCGCGTCCAAGAACGCCAACCACCAGATGAAGAAGCTGACGGTGGACGAGTTCAAGGACATGCGCGATCTGCTCGGGCTGCCGATCGCCGATTCCGCGTTCGCCGACGGCCAGGTGCCCTACGGTCACCCCGGCGCCGACTCCCCCGAGGTCCGTTACCTCCAGGAGCGCCGCGCGGCGCTCGGCGGCCCGGCCCCGGCCCGCCGCGTCCACCCGGTCGCCCCGCTGCCCGCGCCCGCCGAGAAGGCCTTCGCCGCCTTCGACAAGGGCTCGGGCAACCAGTCGGTGGCGACAACCATGGCCTTCGTCCGGCTGATCAAGGATCTGATCCGGGACAAGGAGACCGGCAGGCGCTGGGTGCCGATCGTCCCCGACGAGGCCCGCACCTTCGGCATGGAGTCGCTGTTCCCCTCGCTCGGCATCTACTCGCCGAAGGGCCAGACGTACGAGCCGGTCGACCGCGACCAGCTGATGTACTACCGCGAGGCCAAGAACGGCCAGATCCTCAACGAGGGCATCACCGAGGCCGGTTCGATGGCCGACTTCATCGCCGCCTCCACCGCGTACTCCACGCACGGCGAGACGATGATCCCCTTCTACATCTTCTACTCGATGTTCGGCTGGCAGCGGACCGCCGACCAGATGTGGCAGCTCGCCGACCAGCTCGGCAAGGGCTTCCTGGTGGGTGCGACGGCCGGCCGTACGACGCTGACGGGTGAGGGTCTGCAGCACGCGGACGGCCACTCACCGGTGATCGCGGCGACCAACCCGGCGGCGCTGACGTACGACCCGGCGTTCGCGTACGAGGTCGCGGCCATCGTCAAGGACGGTCTGCGCCGGATGTACGGGGAGAATGCCGAGGACGTCTTCTACTACCTGACCGTCTACAACGAGCCGATGCCGCAGCCCGCGAAGCCGGAGGGCGTCGACGAGGGCATCGTCCGCGGTCTGTACCGCTTCAAGGCGGGCGAGGGCGCGGCGGACGACCCCCGTATCCAGCTGCTGGCCTCGGGTACGGCGATCCACTGGGCCCTGGAGGCGCAGAACCTGCTCGCCGCCGACTGGAACGTGACGGCCGACGTCTGGTCCGCCACCTCCTGGACCGAGCTGCGGCGCGACGCCCTGGAGGCGGACGCGGCGCTGCTGCGCGGCGAGTCCCGCGTCCCGTACGTACGCCAGGCGCTCGAGGGTGCCGAGGGTCCCGTGCTCGCGGTCAGCGACTACATGCGCCAGGTCCCGGACCAGATCGCCCAGTGGGTGGAGCAGGACTGGTCCTCGCTCGGCGCGGACGGCTTCGGTCTGTCGGACACCCGCGAGGCGGCCCGGCGCCACTTCGGCGTGGACGCCCGGTCGATCGTGGTCGCCGCCCTGGCCCAGCTCGCCCGCCGCGGCGAGGTCCCGGCCTCCGCGGTCAAGGACGCGCGCGAGCGGTACGGCTTCTGAGATCAGAGGCCGTCGCGCCCCCCGTCGCCCCCGGGCGGCGGGGGGGCGTCACGCCTTCGTGCCCGGTACCGGGCACGCGGGCGGGCCGGGCCGCATCATGGGGTGCATGCGTGCTGCCAGGCTCATCAAGATGGTTCTGCTGCTCCAGTCGCGGCCGTCCATGACCGCCGCCGAGCTCGCCCAGGAGCTCGAAGTGTCCGAGCGGACCATCACACGTGATGCGCTCGCGCTGTCGGAGGCGGGCGTTCCGGTGTACGCGGACCGGGGCCGGGCGGGCGGATACCGGCTGATGGGCGGGTACCGGACGAGGCTGACCGGACTGGCCAGGAGCGAGGCGGAGGCGCTGTTCCTGTCGGGACTGCCGGGGGCTCTGCGCGAGATGGGTCTCGAGGACGCGGCCTCCGCGGCGCGGCTCAAGGTGTCCGCCGCGCTGCTGCCGTCGCTGCGGGACGCGTCACGCTCGGCGGCCCAGCGGTTCCATCTGGACGCTCCGGGCTGGTACCAGGAGCCTGAGACCCCGGAACTCCTTCCGGCCGTCGCCGAGGCCGTCTGGGACGACAGAATGGTCTGCGCGCGTTACGGGGAGACGGAGCGGGAGCTCGAGCCGTACGGACTCGTTCTGAAGGCCGGTGTCTGGTACCTGTGCGCACGGGCCGACGGGTCGTCCTTCCGGGTGTACCGCATCGACCGCTTCACCGGCGTCGCCCTCACCGCGAACCGCTTCGAGCGCGACGAGTCCTTCGACCTGCCCGCCTTCTGGGAGGAGCGCGCCGCGCAGTTCGCCCGCTCGATCCTGCGCGCCGAGGTGGTGATCCGGCTCGCTCCCGACGGCGCCCGCCGTCTCCCCCACGCCACGGACCGCGCCGCCGCTCATGACGCTCTGGAGGCCGCAGGGCCGCCCGACGAGCAGGGCCGCGTCATCGTGACCCTGCCCGTCGAGTCCGAGGAGGTGGCGTTCAGCCAGCTGCTCTCCCTCGGCCCCGAGTTGGAGGTGCTGGAGCCGGCAGGCCTGCGCGAGCGGTTCGCGCAGGCGGCGGCCCGTATGCACGCCCTGTACGCGGCGGCGGGCGAAGACGCTCAGCGATAGTCCTCCACCGATCCCTCCTTGCCGCTGTGGACGATGTCCAGGAAGTACCCCCATGCGTCCGGCCTGCTTCCGTCGGCGTCCGTGAACCCGTACACCTCGGCGAGCTGTCCGCTGGAGAGCGACCGGCCGTTCCACCGTGCCCGGTCGGGGTCAGCGGCGACGGCCGCCATCGCCCGGCCCACATAGACGGGCGACTCGGCCACGGCGAAGTGCGGCTGCCGGGCGACGGCATCGCGCCAGTTCTCCTCGCGGACCCCGAGGTTGTCCAGCATCTGCTCGGAGCGGAGAAGGCCGGGGGTGACACAGACCGCGGTGCAGCCGACGTCCAACAGGTCCCCCCGAGGGTGAAGGCCATGCGGATCGGGGCGTTCTTGGCGAGGTCGTAGGAGAAGTTCTCGCGGAAGCGGCGGTTGTACTCGGCCGTGCCGTCGGTGATCTCGACGAGCAGCCCGGCGGGGTTGCGTACGAGCAACGGCAGGGCGCAGCTGCTGGTGATGACATGGCTGCGGACGCCCGGCTCCAGCAGGCGCAGCCCGCTCTCGAGGTCGGTGTCCCGCATCTTCGTGTTCCGTTCGAGGAGGTGGTCGCCGCCCCAGAGGTCGTTGACCAGGATGTCCAGCTTCCCCTGCTCGCGGTCGATGCGGCCGACGAGTTCCCTGACCCGGTCCACCGCCAGATGGTCGGTGGGTACGGCGATGCCCTCGCCGCCCGCCTCGGTGACGAGTTCCGCCGTCTCCTCGACGGTCTCGGTCGTCCGGCCGACCTCGCTGATGTGTTCCCTCGTCGTGCGTCCGGTCACATGGACGGTCGCGCCCGCGGCGCCCAGCTGTACGACGATGGCGCGGCCCGCGCCCCGGGTCGCGCCCGCCACCAGCGCGATCCTCCCCTGCAGTGCTGTGTCGGTCGTCATGGTGCGACGGTCGCACTGAAATCCGATACCCTCTGTCCACATTTCCGAAAGGCAGCATTTCGGCCGCTCCACGTGCGCGGCCCCGCGCCAACCCCGATGCTTGTCCCGTGATGGACGAGACGGAGTTCTGGGAGATCATCGACAGCACCCGCGAGGCCGCCGAGGGCGACCCCGAGGACCACGCAGATCTGCTCGTCGAACGGCTGCTGCAACTCGATCCCGACTCCGTGCTGGACTTCGCACGCCACTTCGAGTCGCGTTACAACCGCGCGTACCGCTGGGATCTGTGGGGCGGGGCGGCCGTGCTGCTGGGGGGCGCGAGCGACGACGCCTTCGACTATTTCCGGTGCTGGCTGATCGGCCAGGGGCGGGAGGTCTTCGAGGGCGCGGTGCACAACCCCGACGCGCTCGCCGATCTGCTGGAAGACTTCGACGAGGAGATCGACGGGGACGGGGAGGAGCTGGGGTACGCGGCGGACGAGGCGTACGAGCAGCTCACCGGAGCGGTCGCACCCGATCTGGGGATTCCCGCGCAGGCCGCGGAGCCGGAGGGCACGCCGTTCGACTTCGACGACGACCGCGCGCTGGCGGAGCGCTTCCCGCTGCTCTGGGATCGTTTCGGGATCTGACGGCCCGTATCCGGAACCGGGAGAACCGGTGGACCGGAGGCCCCCGTTGAAGGGCGGAGTCCGCTAGAGGGTGAGTGAGCGGCCCATGAGTACGTCGTCGACGTACCGTCCGGCCAGGAAGAACTCGCCGGGCAGGACGCCTTCGACGGCGTAGCCCTCGGACTCGTACAGCTTTCTGGCCGTCGTGTTGTGGGCGAGTACGCGCAGGGTGATGCGGACCGCGCCCTGTCGGCGTGCCTCGTCGCCCGCGGCGCGCACCAGCGCCCGTCCCAGCCCCTGACCGCGCGCCCGGCCCGCCACCGCGAGCCCCTGGATCTGGCGGACGTGCCGGTTGCAGGCGAGCGGGGTGGAGAAGCCCAGGCGGACGTACCCGTTGATCCGGCCGTCGTCCGACTCGGCGACCAGATGGCCGTCGGGCCGGTGCCGCTCGTCGAAGAACGGCTCGTAGGGCGGCACAGGCCGCGGTTGTACCGAGTGCAGCGTGGACCAGGTGGCCCGGTCGAGTTCGCCGAGAGCGTCCGCGTCCGAGTCGCGAGCGGGACGTATCGCGTGGGGCGCGCGGGGTTCGGACATGACGGCACTGTGCCATGAGGGCAGGATGGTACGCATGCGCATTGCGGTCACCGGCTCGACCGGGCTCATCGGTACGGCACTTGTACGGTCCCTGCTCGCGGACGGGCACGAGGTGGTGCGTCTGGTGCGGCGGCCGGCGCGCGCCGCGGACGAGGTGGAGTGGGACCCGGCCCGCCAGTACGTGGACGCGGTGGGCCTCATCGGCTGCGAGGCGGTCGTCCACCTGGCGGGCGCGGGCGTCGGCGAGCGCCGCTGGACGGAGGCGTACAAGCGGGAGATCCGCGACAGCAGGGTGCTCGGCACGGCCACGATCGCGGAGGCCGTCGCCTCGCTGGAGACGCCGCCTCGGGTGCTGGTCTGCGGCACCGCGGTGGGGTACTACGGCGACACGGGCGACCGGACCGTCGACGAGAGCGACCCGCCCGGCTCCGGCTTCCTCGCGTCGGTGTGCGAAGCATGGGAGGCGGCGGCGGCCCCGGCCGAGGAGGCGGGCATCCGGGTCGCCTTCGCGCGCACAGGTCTGGTCGTGGCCCGCGAGGGCGGTGCCTGGGGCCGTCTCTTCCCGGTCTTCAAGGCGGGTCTGGGCGGCCGGCTCGGCAACGGCCGCCAGTACTGGAGCTTCATCTCCCTCCATGACGAGGTCGCCGCGCTCCGCCACATCGTCGACACCGACGGCATCTCGGGCCCGGTCAACCTGACCGCCCCCACCCCGCTCACCAATCGCGAGGTCACTGCGGCGATGGGGCGCGTCCTGCACCGCCCCACGCTCTTCACCGTCCCGCCGGCCGCCCTGCGCGTCGCGCTGGGCGACTTCTCCGAGGACGTCCTCGGCAGCCAGCGCGTCATCCCCAGGAAGCTCCTCGACTCGGGCTTCACCTTCGAGTACCCGTCGATCGACGGAGCGATCCGCGCAGCGCTGCGCTGAGCACGAGGAGCCGTCCGCGGACCGGCGGCACCGGCCGGACAAAGGAGGCGCACACACGTGCGACTCCGTGCTGCCGGGCGCCCGACGTGCGCCGCTGGCGGGCAGCGGACGGCAGGGTTTCTACTCTCCACCCGGACCACCGGATTGCACAGACCGGTTGGGGGAATGAGGCCCCACACCCACAACAGCCGCGCCGACCTCGGGGAGGGGCACGTGCTCAGCAGCGCACGCCACGCGGACGTCGTCATCGTCGGGGCCGGCGTCGCCGGTCTGTCGGCGGCTCACCGGTTGACCAGCGCAGGAGTCACCGTCTCCGTCCTGGAGGCCGAACCAAGGGTCGGCGGCCGGATGGCCACGGAACGGGTCGACGGGTTCCGGCTCGACCGGATCGGACAATTGCTCAGCACCTCGTACCCCGAACTCCGCCGCACTCCCGGCCTCGGGGACCTCGAACTGCGTACGTTCTCTCCGGGCGTGCTCGTGCACAGCGAGGGCCGCCACCACAGGGCAGGCGTACGGCACGCCCCGAGGGGCGTAGGGGGAGCACTCACCGCCGCACGCGCCCTCGCAAGCGCCCCCCGCACTCCGCTGGGCGAGGCCTTCGATCAGGCCCGCCTCGCCGCGGCGCTCGGCCGCCTCGCGGCCACTCCGTCCCGCCGTCTCCTCGGGCGCCCGGAACTCCCCGCCCTGGAAGCCCTGCACACCCGTGGATTCCCCGCGCGCAGCGTCAACGGCTTCCTCCACCCCCTGCTTTCCGCCCTGCTCCTCGACCCGGAGCTCTCCGGCTCCAGCCGCTGCGCCGACCTGGCGTTGCGCGGCTTCGTCCGCGGCCGGCTGTGCGTGCCCGCGGGCGGCGCCGCCGCGCTGCCCGAGCGCCTGGCGGAGGCCCTGCCGCCCGGCACGGTCCACACCGGTGTACGCGTCACGGACGCCTCGATCAGCTCCGTCACCACCGAGGAGTTCGGCCGGATCAGCTGCCGCTCGCTGCTCCTCGCGACCGGTGCGCGCAGCGCCGCCGAGCTGCTCCCCGGCCTGCGCGTACCTGCGCACCACCCCGTGACGGTCCTTCATCACGCCGCGCCCGCCACGCCGTTGCGTGAGCCGGCCCTGCTTCTGGACGCCGACCGCTCGGGCCCCGTCTCGCACACCGCGGTGATGAGCGAGGTCGATCCCTCACGCGCCCCGCACGGCCGTGCGCTGATCACTTCCACCGTTCTCGGCCGTCCGCCCGCCGATCCGGACCGCCGTGTACGCGCCCACCTCGCCGCGCTGTACGGCTCGCCCACGGACGACTGGGAGTTGCTCGCGGTGCACCACGAGCCGGAGGCCGTTCCCGCGACGCCGACACCGCACGATCCCCGCCGGGCGGTACGGGTCCTCGCCGGGCTCTACGTCTGCGGCGACCACCGGGACACGAGCACCGTGCAGGGCGCGCTGTTCTCAGGCCGCAGGGCGGCGCACGCGATCCTGCGCGACTTCGGCATCCAGCCGGGGTACGCGACGGCCCCGCTGATCAGCGCCGCCGCCTGAATCGTCACGTCCCGGGTTCCGGCGAGCCGCCCTGCACCGAGCCCGGCCGGGCTCCGGGCACGGCTCCGGGTCCGTGGCGATGCAGGTGCGCAGGCCTCACAGCCGCGCCGGTCCCGCCGGGTGCTCCGCAGCGATGCGGGTGCGCAGGCTCCGCAGCCGCGCCGATCCGGCCGGGCTCCGGCCAGACCCCGGCTCCGTGGCGATGCAGGTTCACAGGCTCCGCAGCTGCGCCGATCCCGCCGGGTCCGCCCGGCCCGGGCTCCGATCAGACCCCGGCTCCGTGGCGATGCGGGTGCGCAGGCCTCACAGCCGCGCCGATCCCGCCGGGCCCGCCCGGCCCGGGCTCCGCACGGGCTCCGCACGGGCTCCGGGTCCCCGGCGGGACAGGTCCGGCCCCCGCGGACGGACGCGCCGGGGCGTCCCCACGGCCTTCGGGCGGCCCGGAGAAGGCCGCGAAGCCGCGAAGCCGCGAAGGACGCACCGCACCCGCGGCGGCGCCCCGTGTCAGCCGATCGCCGCCACACGGTCGCGGTACCCCCGCACCGCCGCCGCGTCCCGGTACGGCTCCAGACGGCGTTCGAAGTCGCGGATGTAGTCCGCCGCGCGGGCCGATCGCATTTCCGAGGCCTGCTGGGCGGCCTCGGCGCCGAGCACGCAGGCCTGGTCGAGCTCGCCGAGGCCAAGACGGGCCGAGGCGAGGACCACGCGGCAGAAAAGGCGGCTGCGGGCGTACCCGGGGGCGCGCAGTTGCAGGGAGCGCTCCGCGTGCTGGACCGCGGCGCGGTACTGCTGCAGGTCGCGGTGGCAGTGCCCGAACTCGTCCGCCAACTGCGCCTCGTCGAAGAAGCGGGCCCAGTGCGGCACGTCGTCGCCGGGCCGGGCCGCTTCCAGCGCCCGCTCTGCCCGGACGAGCGATGCCGTACAGGCCCGGACCTCGCCGAGAACGCCGTGCCCCCGCGCCTCGACGGCGTGGAGGAGGGCCTGGACCGTGGGTGGGGCGGAGGAGCCCACGCCCTGCTGGGCGACACGGGTCAGCTGGACCGCCTCCCGCCCGTGGCTCAGATAGACGGCCTGCCGCGCCATGGTGACCAGGACGTAGGCCCCGTAGAGCCGGTCCCCGGCCGCCTGGGCGAGACGCAGCGCCTGGACGAAGTACCGCTGGGCGAGGCCGTGCGCGGCGATGTCGTACGACGTCCAGCCCGCCAGCCGGGTCAGATCGGCCGCGGCCGCGAACAGCTGCCGTCCCGTCGTCTCCCCGTAAGTGCCCCGCAGCATCGGCTCGGCCTCGTGCTCCAGGTAGCGGACGAGTGCCTGGCGCGCATGGCCGCCGCCGTAGGCCTGGTCGAGCGTGCGGAAGAGTTCGCCGACCGAGCGCAGCGCCGAGATGTCCCCGGTGGTGACCTTCTGGCCGGGGGCGCGGTCCGTACCGCGCTGCCTGGGCACGGAGACCCGGCCTTGGAGAGGGACCCTCGCCGGTCCCTGGGGGGCCGCTGCCGGGTCCAGGCGGCCGACCCGCTCGTCGGCCCGTCCGATCAGCCAGTCCCGGCTCGGCACGACCAGCCCCGCCGGGGTGAACGCGATCTTCCGCAGCTCGGCATGGCTGCCGGAGTCCTTGCGCCACAGGCCGCCGACGATGTCCACGGCCTCCTCGGGAGTGGCCGCGAACTCCAGCCCCGCGTAGACCGGCGCACATGCGTCGAGCCCGAGGTCCTGCGCGGACAGCCGTCGTCCGAGCCGCCGGGTGAAGACCTCGGCGATCAGGGCCGGCGTCGTGCCGCGCGGCTGCTGGCCGCGCAGCCACCGGGTCACCGAGGTCTTGTCGTAGCGCAGGTCGAGTCCGTGCTCCAGGCCGAGCTGGTCCACCCGGCGGGCGAGCCCCGCGTTGGAGAATCCGGCTTCTGCGATGAGCGCGGCGAGCTGTCGGTTGGGCGTGCGCTGCGGGGGTCGTTCCGTCATCAGCTGTGCGGTCTCCTGCCTTCCGGGCCCGGGGTGCAGCCCAATGGAACGGCGCGAATTTAGCGGGCCTAACCGACCCAACTGTGACCTTGACCCCGCATTCATCCGATCGTGTGAGGATTGAGGGCGGCGCTGACGGGTGCGACACGAGTCGTACAGTGGCCGGGGGCGCGTTGAGTGCACCGTGAAAGCTTTAGGAGGGCCAACGGTGAGCGAGCTGCGATTTGTCCGTCTGGGTTTCGGCGGCGACGCCGTCGAGTACCAGGCGGCCTGGGACGAGCAGCGCCGCGTGCACGCGGCCCGGTTCGCCGGCGAGATCCCCGACACCTGTCTGCTGCTGGAGCACCCGCCCGTGTACACGGCGGGGCGGCGCACGGAGGACAGCGAGCGCCCCCTGGACGGCACCCCGGTCATCGACGTCGATCGCGGCGGGAAGATCACCTGGCACGGCCCCGGCCAGCTCGTCGGCTACCCGATCATGCAGCTGCCGCGGCCCGTGGACGTGGTCGCCCATGTGCGGCGGCTTGAAGAGGCGCTGATCCGTACGTGTGCGGAGTTCGGCGTGGAGACCAGCCGGGTCGAGGGCCGCAGCGGCGTCTGGGTGCTGGGCGACCCGGTCGAGCAGCGCCCGTCCGTCTCCGGACTGTCCCTCGACTTCGACCCACGGCTGCACGACGAGGAATTCGATCCGCGGCTCAGCGGGCCCGAGTACGCCCCGTCCAACGCGGGCCAGCGCCGCGAGGACCGCAAGCTCGCCGCCATCGGCATCCGGGTGGCCAAGGGCGTGACGATGCACGGCTTCGCGCTCAATGTGAACCCGGACAACACCTGGTTCGACCGGATCGTGCCCTGCGGGATCCGGGACGCGGGCGTCGCCTCGCTCGCGAACGAACTGGGCCGGGACGTGACGATCGCCGAGGTCCTGCCGGTCGCCGAGAAGCACCTCCGTACAGTGCTGGAGAACGCGGATCTGAGGCCGCGCTCCGTCGAGCCCGGGACCGGGCCCTCCCCCGAGCCGGCCGCCGTGCCCGCCCCCTGAGGAATGCCTCCCTCTGGCCAGAGGTTGGCCAGGCGTAAAGGCATCACAATCAACGGGCGTACCCTGGTGTGCGCCGAGGAATCGAAGTGGTAGGGAGCCGGTCGTGTCCGCTGTAGCACCCGACGGACGCAAGATGCTGCGCCTGGAGGTCCGGAACAGCCAGACCCCCATCGAGCGCAAGCCCGAGTGGATCAAGACCCGGGCGAAAATGGGCCCCGAGTACAACCAGCTGCAGAAGCTCGTGAAGAGCGAGGGTCTGCACACGGTGTGCCAGGAGGCCGGCTGCCCGAACATCTTCGAATGCTGGGAGGACCGCGAGGCGACCTTCCTCATCGGCGGTGACCAGTGCACCCGGCGCTGCGACTTCTGCCAGATCGACACGGGCAAGCCGCAGGCCCTCGACCGTGACGAGCCGCGCCGCGTCGGCGAGTCGGTCGTCACGATGGACCTGAACTACGCCACCATCACCGGCGTCGCCCGCGACGACCTGGAGGACGGCGGTGCATGGCTGTACGCGGAGACCGTGCGCCAGATCCACGCGCAGACGGCCGGCCGTGAGGCCGGACGGACCAAGGTCGAGCTGCTGATCCCCGACTTCAACGCGGAGCCCGACCAGCTGGCCGAGGTCTTCTCCTCCCGGCCCGAGGTGCTCGCCCACAACGTGGAGACCGTGCCGCGCATCTTCAAGCGCATCCGTCCCGGCTTCCGCTACGAGCGCTCGCTCAAGGTGATCACCGAGGCCCGCGCGGCCGGACTCGTCACCAAGTCGAACCTCATCCTCGGCATGGGCGAGACCCGCGAGGAGGTCAGCGAGGCGCTGCAGCATCTGCATGACGCGGGTTGCGAACTCATCACGATCACCCAGTACCTGCGGCCCTCGGTCCGCCACCACCCGGTCGAGCGCTGGGTGAAGCCGCACGAGTTCGTGGAACTGAAGGAGGAGGCCGAGGAGATCGGCTTCTCCGGTGTGATGTCGGGTCCGCTGGTCCGTTCCTCGTACCGCGCGGGACGACTGTTCCAGCAGGCCATGGAGAAGCGCGGTGAGGTCGCGGCCGGTCAGGCCGCTCCGGAAACTGTGTGAACTCTCGCACAAGATACTACTGGCCAGTAATGGCCGAATCGGCGCGGCCCGTACGCTCTCCGCAGGTGGGAGACGCGTACGGGCTGCGTCAAGTTTCCGCGACTCTGAATAAAGGTTTCATCAGTGTTTGACCGACCAGTCACGCCCTGGTAACACCAATCAGTGACTCTTGCTTTACGCAGAGCACGCACACTCCCGTTCTTCCACACCGCCCCCGAGGGAGACAGCCACCATGCAGGCCGCGACTTCCGTACGCGCCAATGCCTTCCCGTCCTTCACCCAGACCCTCCGCGCCGTGGAGTCCGTACTCCTGCGCGGCGGCCAGCGCACCGCCCGTCGCAACGCCTGGACCGCGGTGCTCGAGGACCGGCGCCGGGCCAAGGACCGGGTCGAGGCCGAGCACGTACTGGAGGCCGCGCTGACCCGCACCTCCTGAGCCACGTAAACTTCACAGCATGGCGAGGAAGGAACAGGCAGAGACTGCTGCCTCTGCGAACCCCGGGCGACTCAAGCAGATCGCTCTCACGTACAAGATGACCCGGCGAGCCGATCCCAAGATCGGTCTTGTCATCGCGGCTGTGGGAATCGTCACCTTCGGTGTCTTCCTTGCGATCGGCTTCCTGATCGACCTCCAGATCTATCTGGGGATCCTGGGCTTCCTGCTGGCCTTCCTCGCGATGGCGATCGTCTTCGGACGCCGCGCCGAGCGGGCCGCCTTCGGGCAGATGGAAGGACAGCCAGGTGCCGCGGCCGCGGTCCTGCAGAACATCGGGCGTGGCTGGACGACGACCCCCGCGGTCGCGATGAACCGCAGCCAGGACGTCGTCCACCGGGCCGTCGGCAAGGCGGGCATCGTGCTGGTGGCCGAGGGCAACCCGAACCGGCTCAGGACACTTCTGGCGGCCGAGAAGAAGAAAATGGCCCGGATCGTCGTGGACGTTCCGGTGCACGACCTCGTCGTCGGCAACGGTGAGGGCCAGGTGCCCCTGAAGAAGCTGCGGACCACGATGGTCAAACTGCCTCGGGTCCTCAGCGGCCCGCAGGTGACGCAGACGAACGACCGACTGCGCGCCATGGGCGACCTGATGACCAACATGCCGCTGCCCAAGGGCCCCATGCCGAAGGGCATGCGTATGCCGCGCGGCGGAAAGACGCGCTGAACGCTCCCGGACGCGTGGCGATACGAGTCGCGCGCCGGGTATGAGAAGGGGCGCCCCGACCGACCGGGGCGCCCCTTCTCGTATGTCGCGGTGGCCGGGTCCGCTCGTATGTCGCGGTGGCCGGGTCCGCCGCCGCTGTGTGTGCCGCCACGCCGGCCGCCGCCGGGCTCGACCCGCCTGCGCGCCACGGCACGGCGGTGGACCGCCCCTCGTGGCATCCTCGGCGTCGTGTCGCAGCAGCGTCGGCCCCGGACGGTGTCCCCGTCGCGCCGGACGCCGCACGCGGCTCCTAGATACGCACCTGCACCGCTCGGGAGAAGCGGTCATGCAGCCCGCGCCCGTCGCGGTCCCAGACGAGCGCCGGGATGGCGAGGCAGAGCAGCACGCTCCGTACGAGCACCCGTCCGATGCCCAGCCGTCCGCCGTCCTCGGCGACGACCCGGAGGCCGAAGAGGCGCTTACCCGGCGTACTGCCTACGGTGCCGACGGTGAGTACGCTCAGTGCCAGGAAGATCAGCAGCGCCACGTTGCCTGCGGTCTGCTGGTCGCCCGCCGCGAACAGGCCGTATGCGATCAGCATGCACATGGCCCAGTCGACGAAGAGGGCCCCGAAACGCCGTCCGAGCGGGGCGATCGCGCCCGGCCCCTCCTCCGGCAGGCCGAGCCGCTGACCCCGGTAGCCGAAGTCGGCGCCCATGTCCTCGGCGGCCGCGCGGGGGCCGGAGAGCCACGAACCGATTGCTTGCCTGTTGTCCACCCGTCCACGGTACTGGGCACGCTTTCGATCTCCGGCGCCCGGGTCCGCGCGGCCGCGTCGGAGCACGACGCGTCACCGGTCCGGTTAACTTCCGCGAAACAAATGAGTCATGCTGGAGAAATCCCGCCTGCCTAGGGTCGGGTGCAGAGTGTGCCACCGCACTGGCCGCACGACCGAGTGACAACCCCGCCCCTCCCCGGGTGGGAGTAGGAGGAGTTGGATGTTCAAGAACGCCGACGAAGCCAAGAAGTACATCGCGGACAACGACGTGAAGATGATCGACGTCCGGTTCTGTGACCTTCCGGGTGTGATGCAGCACTTCACGATTCCGGCCACGGCGTTCGACCCGTCTGATGAGCTCGCCTTCGACGGCTCGTCGATCCGCGGCTTCCAGGCGATCCACGAGTCCGACATGGCGCTGCGCGCGGACCTGTCGACGGCGCGCCTGGACCCGTTCCGCCGTGACAAGACCCTGAACATCAACTTCTTCATCCACGACCCGATCACCGGCGAGCAGTACAGCCGCGACCCGCGGAACATCGCCAAGAAGGCCGAGGCCTACCTCGCCTCCACCGGCATCGCGGACACCGCGTACTTCGGTCCCGAGGCCGAGTTCTACGTCTTCGACAGCGTGCGCTTCCAGACCAGTGCGAACGAGGGCTTCTACCACATCGACTCGGAGGCCGGCGCCTGGAACACGGGTGCGCTCGAGGACAACCGCGGCTACAAGGTCCGCTACAAGGGCGGCTACTTCCCGGCCCCGCCGGTCGACCACTTCGCCGACCTGCGCGCCGAGATCTCCCTGGAGCTGGAGAACGTCGGCCTCCAGGTCGAGCGCCAGCACCACGAGGTCGGCACCGCGGGCCAGGCCGAGATCAACTACAAGTTCAACACGCTGCTCGCCGCGGCCGACGACCTGATGCTCTTCAAGTACATCGTGAAGAACGTCGCCTGGCGCAACGGCAAGACGGCGACCTTCATGCCCAAGCCGATCTTCGGTGACAACGGCTCCGGCATGCACGTGCACCAGTCGCTGTGGCAGGGCGGCTCGCCGCTCTTCTACGACGAGCAGGGCTACGCGGGCCTCTCTGACACCGCCCGCTACTACATCGGCGGCATCCTGAAGCACGCCCCGTCGCTGCTGGCCTTCACGAACCCGACGGTGAACTCGTACCACCGCCTGGTCCCGGGCTTCGAGGCGCCGGTCAACCTGGTGTACTCGCAGCGCAACCGCTCGGCCGCGATGCGTATCCCGATCACGGGCTCGAACCCGAAGGCCAAGCGCGTCGAGTTCCGCGCCCCGGACCCGTCCTCGAACCCGTACCTGGCGTTCTCGGCGCTGCTCCTCGCGGGCCTCGACGGCGTCAAGAACAAGATCGAGCCGGCCGAGCCGATCGACAAGGACCTCTACGAGCTCGCCCCCGAGGAGCACGCGGGCGTCCCGCAGGTCCCGACCTCCCTCCCGGCGGTCCTCGAGGCCCTCGAGGCGGACAACGAGTACCTGCAGGCGGGCGGCGTCTTCACGTCCGACCTGATCGAGACGTGGATCGACTACAAGCGGACCAACGAGATCGCGCCGATCCAGCTGCGTCCGCACCCGCACGAGTTCGAGCTGTACTTCGACATCTAGGAAGACCCCAGGTCAGAGCGGGTTTCCGCTCGCCTGGGCCGTCTGTGGGCCGTCGGCCGCTGCCTCCCCCTCGGGTGGCGCGGCCGACGGCCTTCGTGCTTCGCGAACGTACCGGCAGGCAGTCGCTGGTCGTCCGCGGGCCGGTTGCGTCCGCCGCCCGCGCCTGCCGAACAGTGCGGGAACTCGATCGTCACCCCGAACGACTACTGCTTCGTGGGCAGTTCGCCGATCGCCTTTCGGTTCAGAGGCTCACCCACGGCAGGGATCGTGGGCGTCACCAGCCGCTCCGGGACAGCCGCGACGACCGCACAGGACGGTGTGCGCACGGCACACCCGTGCTGCGCACACACGCCACATCACTGCCCCGGCACGGCCGACCCGGACAGACACGGAGGAAGACCGTTGGAACGCAGGCAATTTCTTCGCCGGACCACAGCCGCGGGCGCGGCAACTCTCGGGGCAGGGACGCTGACGGCCACGGCCTTGGGCACCGGGGCAGCGGCTGCCGCGCCGCGACGGACGGGGCCGCTGCGCGTTGACATCGTGATGTTCGACGGGGTCGAGGAGTTGGACTGCATCGCCCCCTACGAGGTCTTCTCAGCTGCTGCCATGCACGGTTCGAACGGGGTCACGGTCCGGTACGTCACCACAGGACGGCCCAGACTGATACGCGCCGCTTACGGCACACAGCTTCAGGTAGGACATCGCTGGGCTCCGGAAGAAGCAGATCTGATCGTGGTGCCCGGCGGCGGCTACACCCGCCGCAACGGCCCCGGCATCTGGGCGGAGATCGGCAGCGGCGTCCTCCCCCGGGCACTCGCCGCAGCCGCCCGCAAGGGGCTGACGATCAGCTCGCTCTGCACCGGGGCGGTGCTGCTGTCCGCGGCCGGCCTGACCAAGGGGCGCCCCTGCACCACTCACCACGGTGCCAAGGCGTACCTCGAAGAACAGGGCGGTGTCATCAAGAACGCCCGCGTGGTCGACGACGGTGACCTCGTCACCGCCGGCGGCATCACCTCAGGGCTGGAGTTGGGCCTCTGGCTCGTCAGACGCGAACTCGGGGCGGACGCCGCGACAGGCGTGGAAACCATGCTGGAGTACGAAGCGCGTGGAACCGTCTGGCAGGCGTCCTCATCGGCGTAGCTCTGCGCTCCGTGCGGACGAAGGCCGCTGGTCGGCCGCTTTGAGGGAGTCCGGGCCGGGCCGGTGGCTGAGCCGCCCGGCCCGGCCGCGGAAGATCCCGCCCAGCATGGTCGGCCGCCTGAGTCTTCGCCATCCTTGTCGGACACATCGCCCGGTGCGGATCGTTCGCGATCAGGTGCTTGGGCGGCATGCCCGTCTGCCGCCGCCGAGGATCACGCAGGCCGCAATCGTGAGCGCCAGCCGGACCACAGTGCCCTGCGGTCCGGCGGGCGGACGACCGGTTCAGTCCACGGGCCGCTCCGACGCCAGCAGCTCGCGCAGTTCCGCGACGGCCTCCCGGAGGCGGTCGGCGAAGACGCGCATCTGGTCGGCCACCGTCAGCGGAGTGCTCAGGTAGACGTTGAAGCGTTCGGACAGCAGCACGTAGGCCACTCCGATGCAGCGGCTGCTGGTCGAACCGAAACCGAAGTACTGGATGTTGTCGGACGGCGCGGAGCTGGTGCTCAGATAGTCGTCCCGCATCCTCAGCCAGCCGGGCGTCCGGTACAGCGCGGGCTGTTCTGTCACGCCCAGTTCCGTCCCGCGCCGCCGCTGGATGAGCTCGAGCTCCCACAGGTGCTGCTCGGGCGCCTGACCGGCCTGGCATTCCTTGGCGCGGGCCACGTGGGCCCCGGCGGCGGCCTGGAAGGCGGCGCGTCGGGTGGCCGTGTTCGCCGAGGGGTTCTCCATCGCCGCCACGAACCGCTGCATCTCGGGCGTGACCACGCGCATCGCCTCGGTCCGCCCGTTGCGGTACTGCCGGGTGGCGATGGATTCGTACGTGGCACCCAGGTGCCCCTTGGCGCGCTGATGGGCGAGCTGGTACGCCACCTGGACGAACGCGTCCGGCGACACCCCCAGCGCCTTGGCCGTGCTGCTGCCGAAGTCCGCGAACGACACGGTGGTGGTCGCCGTGGCCTCCCCGTACGCGGCGAACGCGTCGGCCGCGGCGCGCACCTGGGCCCGTAGCGCGTCGTCCAGCTCGAACGCGATCGGCTCCAGCACCGGCAGTCCCTGGGAGCGGGCTCCGGAGCGACGGGAGTGCTCCTCGGCCGGGGTGCTGAGCAGCGCGTCCGTGAAACTGAGGATGGTGGTCCCGTCCAGCTCGCAGTGCTCGACGTTGATGCCCGCCCTGCCGTCGGCGAACACGATCAGGGACACCGCCTTGTCGAACCAGCGGTTGCCTCGGTCGCCGTGGAGCAGCTGGTCGCAGGCGCCCTGGACGTCCTCGGGCGCGAAGTCCTCCAGGCAGACGCAGAAGAGCGCGGTCTCGACGTCGTCCAGCGCGTCCGCGTTGCGCGGATGGCAGGCGAGCAGGGCTTCCCTGGCCGCAGCCCACTCCGCGCGGGCCATGGTGGTGAGATGACCCACCGAGGTGTCCACGCCGGCCGGTTCGGCCCCGGCCTTCATGACGGCGCGCAGGCCCGCTTCGAGGTCGTCCAGGCTGTGTGGGACGCCGTCCGCACCGAGCACGTCCATCCGGAACATGGAGCCCCTGAAGAACACCACGATGTGCCGTGCCGTGGAGGGACCGGGCCGTTCCGTGCTGTAGGGGGCGCGGACGGTGTCCTGCTGCGCCCCGGGGATCCGGGTGGTGGAGAACAGGAACTTGTTCTGCACCATCGACTGCGGCACTCCGCGCTGCACCACCGGCGCGATGAGTTCCCGGTCGAGCTGCCGCTTGTAGTCGAGGGCGCCGGCGATCAGCCCTGCCGCCCGTTCCACCTGTGCCTGGCCCGAGTCCTGGAACAGGAAGAAGAAGTTGGCGTTGAGGGCGATCCGGTCCCGGCGGCCCAGGTAACGGTACGGCCAGAACGTGTCGAGCCAGCTCTGGACGCCTTCCGTGGCGTCGTACTCCTCCAGTGCCGCGTGGAGAACCCGCCCCGGGCCGCCGGGCCGGAGGAACGCGGCGACCTCCGCCTCGGTCGCCGCCCGCTCTTCGGCGGTCAGCAGCGGCGCGCACCAGGCGAGGAACCGCTCGCAGCTCGCCTCCAGCGTCGGCAGCGGGACGCGCGGCAGGCTGTCCTCCCGGGAGAAGGTCGTGCCGCCTGCCGCACCCTGACTGTCATTCAATTCTGTTCTCGATTCGGATCGTTGGGATCTGCGGTGTCACACGGACGGGAAAGGTGGAGCTGTGCGTAGAGCCAGCCTTCCGCTTCCAGGCCCCGCGCATCCACTCCGGCCGCGGCCATGTTGCCGAGTACGAGGGTCTGTTCCTCCGGGGAGGCGAACCGTCGCTGTCTGAACACCTCGTCGACGCGGACCGTCTCGTACCCCAGCCCGTCCAGCGCGCGCTCGATGGGGTCGAACGGGAACATCCGCAGCACGAAGTGCGCCATCCACGGCCGACGTCCGCCCTGGGCCTGTACGACCCGTGTCAGCGTCCGCTCGGTGACGTAACCGAGGCAGCCCGTCGAGATCACCAGGTCGGTCCCGGAGAGCTGGTCCCGCTGCCGGGCCGTGGGCTCGTGGTTCTCCAGGTCGGCGTGAACCGCGTCGTCCAGGAACCCGGCCTCGAGCGCGTACGACAAGGCGCTGCCGGAGGCGTCCAGACCGACGAAGCGGATGGGCTGCGCGGGCCGCCGTGACCGGGACAGCTCCCGGTCACGGGTCAGCAGGTCGGCGCGGCTGTCCCCCTCGCGCGCCTGGTCCACGTAGCGCGCGTACAGCTCGTCCATGGTGGTGTCGTACTTCACGAGCGCGGCGTTGATCCCGTACGAGCAGCCGATGTCCAGCACGGTCGGCTCGGCGATGTGCCGGGCTTCCCGGTACTCCTTGACGAGCTTCGCGAAGTAGGGCTTGGCCTGCTGCGGGACGCAGTAGCCGAGCGGGCGCAGCACGTTGAAGTACGTACGCGGATCGGGCTGCGTGTAGATGTCGTCGAGCGAGACTTTTCCGGTCGCGTCGAAACGCACAGGGGTTGCTCCTCCGTGGATCGCAGAGTGGGAAACGGTCTACGCTGCACGCCCTCCCCGCGCGCTAGTCCAGCAGCCGGTCACCTCTGACGGCCCGGCCCTCGGCCGCCAGGTGCTCGGGCAGCACCCGGCCGAAGAGCTGCCGGGTCCGTGCCACGCTCCCGATGACGCCGGGGCGCTCGCTGTACGCGAATATCGCCGAGTGGCGCGCGGCGTCGCCCCGGACGGGGCTCACCCGGTGCAGGGAGTAGCGGCCTTTGAAAAGCTGCAGATCACCCGGGTGCAGCGGGAGCCGCCGGATCAACCGCCCGCCCCGGCCCTCCAGCACGTCCCGGACGTCGCCGAAGTTCTCGTCGTGCGCGGATCTGATGTTCGGGCAGTACTCGAAGTCGCCGCCGAGCCGGGCCCCCCGGGTGAGCATGCTCACCGTGAACTCGTTGGTGTCGAAGTGCCAGGGGTGCTCCATGCCGGGGGCGACGACGTTGAGGACCAGCCCGGAGAGCGGGTCGGCCAGTTCGTACAGCTGCGGCAGCCCGAAGCAGCGGGCGATGAAGCGCTGGAACACGTCGTCGGCGTAGAGCCGGCTGATCAGGGAGTCCGCGGGGATGCGGTCCCGCGCGACGAACGCGTTGCCCCGCCGGAATGTCTTCCTCCCGGGGTGTTCCTCGGGGAGGTCCGCATCGACGGCGATGTTGTAGACGTTGACCGTCTCCACGTCGAAGTGCGCCCCGGGGGCGATGGCCGAGCATTCCTCCTGCAGGACATCGCGGAGCGAGGGCCGGATGAAGTCCGGCAGTACGGTGCAGCCGACGGTCAGCAGTTCGTGCCGCGCGCGGGAGAGCACGGCCTGCCCTTCGGCGCTCTCCGGCTCCGACAGGGGGTACAGGTCGGTGTCGACCACCTGGTCGAGCGTCATGGCTTCCAGAGCGCTCATTCGATCCTCTCCACGTGCGGGCAGACCGGTCCGGCCGTCGACGCGCTCCGCCCCGCCGTCCGGCCGCCACTCTCGGATCTTCCACAACTCAACCGAGAAATAACACAGTTGAAGCTCCCACGAGCGTCGCCGGGTTGTCTGTGACCAGGCGCACTGTTTACTCACAGCGGCTCACTCGCGCCGTGCGGGCCGGATCCGGCAGAAACGGAAGCCGCGCCCGCGGTGTGCGCGGACGCGGCTTCCGCCGATGCGCGGGGCCGAGGAGGCAGGCCGTGCGCGGGGTCAGGCGGGTGGGGGTGTAGGACCGGGTGCGAGGTCGGGTCGTGCGCAGAGGTCAAGCCGTGCGCAGAGGTCAAGCCGTGTGGAGCGTGAGCCCGTAGCGGCCCAGGATCTCGTTGACCGGCTGGAACCAGGTGTTGCCGCCGGAGCCGCAGTTGCCCCAGCCGCCCGAGGTCACACCCTGGGCCTGGTCGCCGCTGATGAACGAGCCGCCCGAGTCGCCGCCCTCTGCGCAGACGTCCGTCCTGACCATCTCGTACACATCGCCCTGGGCATAGTGGACGGTCTCGTTGCGGCCCAGCACCGTGCCGCAGTGCCAGTGGGTCGTCGAGCCCGACCGGCAGATCGACGTACCGACCGGGGCCTCCCAGGAGCCGCGCACGAGCCGGTCGGGGGTGGCGCCCCAGCCGAGGACGACAGGGACGGTCCACCAGCCGTAGCCCGTGCTCACCCAGGCGTAGTCGTTGCCCGGGAAGGACGAGCCCTGGAACCAGCCCATGTCGGAGCCGTCCCAGCCGCGGACGAAGCTTCCGGGCCCGCCGCAGTGGCCGGCCGTGACGAAGCCGCCGTACACCGAGAAGCCTATGGAGCAGCGGACGTTGCCGGTGTAGTACGGATCGCCGCCCACGACACCCGCGGCGTAGGTGGCCGGGGCCTGGCTCGCGGTTTCGACGTGTACGGGACCGGTGCGCCGGGCCCGGTCGACGAAGGCCCTGACCTCGGTGTCGGCGCTCCGGTCGGCGACGACTCTGATGACGACGCGGTTGGACACGGGGTCGACGTGCCAGCTGCTCACACCGGCAGGGGCCGCCTGACGGTCGATGCGCCGCTTCACGGCGTCGAGCCGCGCGGCGGTGTGGGTGACGATGCGGGTGGCGGCCCCGGTCGCCCGTACGGCGTCCGCTTTCTGACGGCTGGTCACGGCGACGGTCAGCTTTCCGCTGTCCGCGTCGAACCAGGTCCCGGCGAACGCGCTGCCGGCCGCGCGCTCCGCCTTGCCCTGGACGGCGAACGCCGCCTTTTCCTGGGCGAGGCGCTCACGCGCCTGATCCTCGGTGAGGCCGAGATCCTTCTGCATGGCGGAGACCAGTCCGGCCGACGCCGGGAGTTCGGGCTTCTGGGCCGCTGCGGCGGACGGGGTGAACACGGCGCCGCCCCCGGCAGCGAGCAGGAGCAGTGCGCAGAGGGCGGGGAGAGCGGTGCGTAAGCGGGTCGTTCCGCGTCTCATGGCGGTGATCCCTTCTGTTGTTCCGTGTCGTGGGGGTGGAACATCAGGTACTGAGAGCGCTCTCAGTAGCGTAGGGGCTCCCTCGGCCGCTGCCCAGAGCCGGAATCCGCCGCCCGTGCCGGGACACGATCGGGTGGTGTGGATCCGTTCACGGCGCGTACGGATACTCGTAGCTGCACGCTGACCTGCCCGAACAGCGTCCGGAAGGGGCCGAGTTGACTGCCGAGGACACCAGCAGGCCGACCGCAGAACCCACCGAACCCGCGCAGCCCGTCGAGGGCACCGCGCCCACCGAACCCGCGCAGCCCACCGAACCCACCGCGCCGACCGCGAATCCCACCCCTCCTCCCCTGTCCGCCGAGGAATTCCGCTACCGCTCGTCCCGTACGGCCACCGTCGAGCGGCGACCCGTCACCACATGGGAGATGGCCCGAAGGCTCCCCCAGTTGGTGCGCCGGGCGCTCGCGCTCGCCTGGCGCATCGACCGCAGGGCCGTGGCGGCACTGCTGACCTGTCAGGCGCTGTCCGCGGCCCTTGAGGCCTTCGGGCTGATCGCCACGACACAGACCATCACCGCCCTCATCTCCTCGGGCGACATCAAGGAACGGCTGGTCGGCGCCCTCCCCGCCATCTCCCTGCTCGCGGTGGCGGCCGGGCTCCGTGCGCTGCTCGCGATCGCCGTCACGAGTATCTCCAGCCGGCTCTCGCCACGGATCTCACGCGAGGCCGAGCTGGAGATGCTCGACGCCGCCGTGCACACGGAGCTGATCGCGTACGACAACCCCGGCTTCAACGACAAGTGGGAGAACGCCGATCGCGGCGCCGAGGTGGCTCAGGATCTGATCACCGAGTCGCAGCAGGTCATGGCGTGCGTGGCATCGGTCGTCGCGGCGGCCGGGGTCATCACCGTGCTGCACCCCGTGCTGCTGCCGCTGCTCGCGCTCGCGGTGCTCCCGCAGGGGATCGCCAGCATGAAGGGCGCCCGGGTGCACTACGAGACCAGCCGCGCCATGGCCGCCGAGCGCCGTACCCTCTCGCATCTGCGCTGGTACATCGCCGACAAGCTCACGGCCGACCAGCTCAGGTCCGGCACGATGGCCGACTTCCTGCTCGGCCGCTACCGCTCCATCGGCGCGCGGGTCGACGCCGCCACGGACAAGGCCGTGCACCGTGGCGCTCGGTACGCGGTCGTCGGCGCGCTCGCCGGGGGTGTCGCCTCCGGTCTGCTCTGGGTCTCCCTCGGACTGCTGCTCGCGACCGGCCGGATGTCGGTCGCCTCTGCGGGTACGGCCGTCTTCGCGCTCCGTACGGTCGGTACATCGCTCCAGGGCATCGTCGGCTACGGCACCCGCCTGTTCCGTACGGGCCTCTACTTCGACGACTGGGTCGAGTTCACCCAGGAGGCCGGGGGGCACCGCATCAGCCGGGGAGCCGTCGCGCCCCCGCCCCCGGCGACCGTCAGGGCGGAGGCGGTCACCTTCACCTACCCGGCGTCCGACGCCCCCGCCCTGGAGAAGGTCAGTCTCGAAGTGCGCCGCGGGGAGGTCCTCGCCCTGGTCGGCGAGAACGGGTCGGGCAAGACCACGCTCAGCAAGCTCCTCTCCGGCCTCTATCTGCCGGGCGAGGGCCGGGTGTCCTGGGACGGCAGGGACACCCGCGACCTCGACGCGTACGCCCTGTGGTCCGGTACCGCCGTCGTCCCCCAGGACTTCGCCCGCTGGCCCATGTCGGCCCGGGAGAACATCACCCTCGGCCAGCCCCACGGCGGCGACGAGGCCGTGACCCGCGCGGCCGAGCGGTCCGGCGCCGCCGAGGTCGTGGACGGGCTGCGCAGCGGCCTCGACACGCTCCTCGCCCGCGAGTGGTTCGGCGGCGTCGAACTGTCCGGCGGCCAGTGGCAGCGCATCGCCATCGCCCGTGCCTTCCACCGCCCCGCCGGGCTTCTCGTCATGGACGAACCGACCAGCGCACTCGATCCGCGCGCGGAGCACCGTATCTTCACCGGCCTCCGGAAGATCGCCCAGGACCGTGCCGTCGTCCTGGTGACCCACCGTCTCGCGAACGTGGCCGTCGCGGACCGGATCGTCGTGCTCGACCACGGTCGAGTGATCCAGCAGGGCACCTTCGACGAACTCGTGCAGGCCCCGGGGTTGTTCCAGGAGCTGTGGCAGCTGCAGAACGACCGGGGCGTCCCGGCGCCGCGCGACGGCAGCACGTAACGCGGACGTGCGGGCCGGCGTGCGAGCGCCGCCGCCCGGTGGGGAGGCCGGAGGTCCCGTCCGGGCGGACCGGGACCTCCGGCCTCGACACGGTCTGCTCGTGCGGGCGGCTCCGGGCGGGCCGTCCGTCCGGACGGCCCGGGCCGGGGGCGCCCCGTTCGTGTCCCAGGGTCGCCTTCGTGGCGTACGCGCGGGCCCGACGGCGGCGATCCCGGCGGGGCACCTCCCAGCGGCCGCCGGGGGACGTCGGCGACCGACGACAACGCAGCGAGATACGGCGCCAGGGCGCGCGAACCAGGCAAGACCCGAACGAGAGGCCCTAGACTCCGGATGCGGATCAATCGCTCAAATGGGGCATAGGCCCCTGTCCGGAAGGGCTGCTCGATGACCGATGAGACGGTGACGGGTGCACTCGCCGCCGAGGCGTACGTGTACGGGTATCCGCTGGTGTACGAGTTCACGGTCGCCGGGGCATGCGTCGACGAAGGCCTCCGGGCACTGCCGCCCGCGCCGTTCAACACCTTCGCGCACGTAAGGAAGCTCGCGGAGCCCCATGACGGCTTCCCCTCGGTCAACAACGACATCGTGCCCTCGGTCGCCCAGCTCGACCTCTCCGGCGGCCCGCTGGTGCTGCATGTGCCGAACGCGGACGGGGCGTACTACGTGCTGCAGTTCGTGGATGCCTGGACCAACAGCTTCGCGTACGTCGGCACCCGCGCGACCGGCACCGAGGAGGGCCGGTGGCTGATCGCGCCGCCCGGCTGGGCAGGCAGGGAGCCGGAAGGAGTGCGCGGGGTCATCGACGCACCGACCGCCGTGGTGTCGGTCGTCGGGCGGTGGGCCTGCGACGGGCCCGCGGACCTGCCTCGGGTCAGGGCCCTTCAGGAAAGGCTCACGATCGAGCGGCTGGACGCGGAGGTGCACCGGACGGGGCTGCCGACGCCGGAACCGGGGGTCGAGGAATCACTCGGGTTCTTCGAGAAACTGCGGGTGTGGCTGGCCGACTTCCCGCCGGCGGCCGCGGACGCCGCGTACCAGGAACGGTTCCAGCCGCTCGGGCTACTGGAGGAGGGGCCATCGCCCTATGCGGATCCCGATCCCGGGCTCGCGATGGCGCTCGAGGACGGGCTCGCCGAGGGCCGTGCGCTGGTCGAGGAGGCGGCCCGGCCCCGGGAATCCGCGGCCGGGGAGTGGCAGCTCGATCCGCACGCCTGCGACTACAACCTTGACCACTTCGGGGCCGGCACGCTGGACTCCCCGCAGTGGAAGGTGGCCGACCGGGAGGAGTCGTATCTCGTTCGGGCCGTGGCGGCGCGGCACAGGCTGTGGGGCGTCCACGGCTACGAGTCCGTGTACGCGGATGTCTCCACGGACTCCAGGGGCGAGCGGCTCAACGGCTCGAAGGAGTACACCCTGCGTTTCGAACAGCCGCCGCCGGTCGATGCGTTCTGGTCGGTGACGATGTACGACGCACAGGAGCACCAGTTGGTGCCCAATCCACTCGGGCGGTACTCGATCGGCGATCGCACCCCCGGTCTCGTCCACGCCGACGACGGCTCCCTCACGGTCTGGATCCAGCATGAACGGCCGGAGGAAGCGGGGCGGGCCGCGAACTGGCTGCCCGCCCCGCCCGGCGACTTCCGGCCGATCGCCCGCCTCTACCAGCCCAAGGACGTCGTACTGGACGGGAGTTACCGGCTGCCGCGGATCGAACCGCGGCAGCCGCCCGGTGGATGATGCCGTCGGCCCGGGACCGGGGTGGCCCCGGGCCCGGCCCCCGCGGTGCGTGGAGGCCGCCGGCGTCTCTCACGTCTCCGGCGCCTGTGGTGCTCGCGGTGTCAGTCGGCGCAGTGGATGAGCGATCGCACCATGCTGCACGTGGTGTCGGACGGCGGGTGGATGCCGATGCGCTCGGCGGTCGTACGTATCCGCCGGTTGCTGGCGTTGGCGGGGTGGTAGATGCCCGTGTCGAGCAGGGCGATGGCGAGACGCATGGCCTTGAGCCGGCGGTTGTGCGACTCGTACCACTCGCGCGGAAGACCGGCGGGCAGTGGACGCTTCTTCAGTTTCGCCGGCGCCTTCGCCGGCGCCTTCGCCGGCCCCGGCACGGACTTCGGACCCTGCTTCGACCTCTGCTTCTGCTGCGGCATCGTCGTGATTGCGGCAACGGCCATCGGCGACCTCCTGGCGCGGTGGTTGGACCCTCACGAACTAGTTCGATTTTACCGCCGACCACTGACAATCGCTGCTGGCCAGAGGGTGTTTGAGGGGCGGGTGGGAGTACTGTGGCGGGATGGAGATCTGGATCAATCCTGCGTGCTCGAAGTGCCGCAGCGCACTGCACCTTCTGGACGAGGAGGGCGCTTCGTACACCGTCCGCCGCTACCTGGAGGAGGTGCCCACCCCGGACGAGATCCGCGAGGTGCTCGGGCGGCTCGGACTCGAGCCGTGGGACATCACGCGCACCCAGGAGGCGGTCGCGAAAGAGCTCGGTGTGAAGGACTGGCCGCGCGACGAGGCCTCACGCGACCGTTGGATCGCAGCGCTGGCGGAACACCCGAAGCTGATCCAGCGTCCGATCATCACGGCCGAGGACGGCACGGCGGTGGTGGCACGCACGGACGAGGCGGTCCGGGACGCGATGGGCCGCTGAGACGTCCCCGAGCCGTGCCCTTCGGCCGCCGGGTGACCGGCGGTCGGGCCGGGCGTCACCTCAGGCGCGGGCCGCTGAGACGTCCCCGAGCCGTGCCCTTCGGCCGCCGGGTGACCGGCGGTCGGGCCGGGCGTCACCTCAGGCGCGGGCGGCACACGTGTGTGGTGCGTGACCGTCCCGGCGCCGCCCTCGGGCCCGGCTCCCCGGCACGACGAGCCGGTCGGCCGCCCCGGCGGCTCGGCCCGCACGACCCGGTGCGCGAGGAGCGAGGCCGACGCCGCGGGCCCGTTCACCGAGGCGCCCGGCGCACTTCGTTCGCCCTGCCATAAATCCCCAGGTAGGCCCCCACCTGCGAAAACTTAAGTCTCAGTTAAGGAAGTGACCCTGAGACGGTTGAGCACGGCCGCGGGCCTACTCGTACGTAACGGCACACGGAACCGATCCGGCCGCCGTTCACGGCCGGGGACAGGAGCTCAGACGTGTCCCGCAAGAAGACCCTCACCGGCAAGAAGAAGATCGCCCTGCTCGTCAGCGCCGCGGCGCTGGTAGGCGGTACCGCGATTGTCATGACCGGGACAAGTCAGGCCTCTGTGGCCTGCGACGGACTCGCCCAGGCGATTCGGAACAACGAGAACTTCATCGCCGGTCAACGGGCCAATCCCGACGCCCAGTCGGAAGCACGGATCGCCAACCGCGAAGCCGTGATCAAGCAGATCAACGTCCAGCAGAAGGCGGCGGGCTGCGAGGAGGGCGCGGGCGGCGGAGACCAGGCAGCGGCTCCGGCCCAGCCACCGGCCGCCCAGGACCCGGCGGCAGGACAGCCCCCTGCGGGCGGCGGTGAGGCGGCCGGCGAGGTCGTCTGCGCCGGTTCGACCGTGACCCTCTCCGGCGAGGCCGGCGCCCCGGCCGCCTCCAGCAACCAGTTCCCCATCGGCACCAAGCTGAAGGTGACCAACCTCGACAACAACAAGTCCACCACCGTCGAGGTCACTTCGACCTCCGGCAGCTGCGCCCTGCTCAACAACGCCGCGTTCGAGCAGGTACGCGAACCCGGCAAGAACCTCATCCGCAAGGCGCGCATCGAGCGCGTCGGCGGGCAGCCGGCCGAGCAGGCACCCCCCGCCGACCAGGCGCCGCCGGCCGAGCAGCCCCCCGCGGGCGGTGCCGGAAACGGCGGTGACCAGGGCGGTGCCGTCGGCGAGGTCGTCTGTGCCGGTTCGACCGTGACCCTCTCCGGCGAGGCCGGCGCGCCGGCCGCCTCCAGCGGCCAGTTCCCCATCGGCACCAAGCTGAAGGTGACCAACCTCGACAACAACAAGTCCACCACCGTCGAGGTCACTTCGACCTCCGGCAGCTGCGCCCTGCTCAACAACGCCGCGTTCGAGCAGGTACGCGAGCCCGGCAAGTTCCTGATCCGCAAGGCGCGTATCGAGCGCGTCGGCTGATCCGGGCGACCGGGTGAGGGAGGGGCGGCTACGACAGCCGCCCCTCCGCCACGTCCGCCGGTGAGTCCGTTCCGGCCAGGGACTCCGCCTCCGCGAGGATCTCCGTGATCCGCAGCCCGAACCGTGCGTCGCACGCGTGCGCTTCCCCGGTACGCACCGAGTCCAGCAGCGCGTCGACCGCCGAACGGAACGAGCCGACCGCGTCGCTCCACGACGGCATGCCCACCCGCCCCCGCTCGCCGTAGAACTCGATGCTCGTACCGGACGCCTCCGGTGGCGCGCTCAGGCTCAGCGTCGCGGTGCTCGACGCGCCGGAGGCGTGCCGCAGCGCGAGATGCACGGTGTCGCCCGGACCGCGCAACGCCGTCATCCTCGTGACGTCCCCGAGCACCGGCAGCACGACGGACAGCGTGTGCGGGCCCACGTCCCACAGTCCGCCCTTCTCACGCCGCCACGGCGAGGCCGCGTAGGGGCTCGCC
Source organism: Streptomyces sp. NPDC057445 (assembly GCF_042802855.1). Classification (NCBI taxonomy): domain Bacteria; kingdom Bacillati; phylum Actinomycetota; class Actinomycetes; order Kitasatosporales; family Streptomycetaceae; genus Streptomyces; species Streptomyces sp. NPDC057445. The sequence continues at coordinate 154,109 of NZ_JBHVDH010000001.1, forward strand.
GAACCCGCCGCGTAGAGCGAGCCCAGCCACTGCGCACGGGCCGTGAACCAGCCCCCCGCCGCGGCCTGTTCGGCGATCCAGGGGCCCGTCTCCCGGGCGAAGCGCAGCGTGCAGAAGACGACGGACGCGACGCCCGTGTCCTCGGCCGCCGCCACGACCTCGTGTGCGCCTGCGACCGTCGTGGCCACCGGCTTGTCCAGCAGCAGGTGGCGTCCGGCGGCGGCCGCCCGTGCCGCGAGCGGCGCCTGGACGTCGGGCGGCAGGGCGAACGCGACGGCGTCGCTCGCCGCGATGAGGGCGTCCACGTCCTCGTACGCGGTGACGCCGTGGGCGGCGGCCAGCGCGGACGCCGCCTCCGGGCGCCGCCCCCACACCCCGCAGAGGACGACATCCGGGTGCGCGGCGAGCGCCGGTGCCTGGGTGCGCTCCGCCCAGGGGCCCGTGCCGAGAAGTCCGATGCGCAGCTTCGTCATGCGGCCCAGTGTGCACCCGGGCCGAAGAGTTCTCCGCACGAGTACGTACTGGTCGACCACCGGCCGGTGTACGCGACGGCGCCGGCCCGGGGCCTGCGGGCGAGGTGCCGCGTGAGCCGGAAGTACGCGCCCCTGCCGAAAGGGACGACGCGCGGAGGTCCCAAGGCACGAGGCGCCGAACACGATCGACCGCCCGTGCACGCCGCCCCGGAGGCGGACCGGGCATCGGGAGAGGTCCCGGACCGCCGGACCCGGGTGCAGCGCAACCCCGTATACGACACGGACGGTTTCGGCGTACGGCGGCCGGCGCCTGGAACGCACCACGGAGGCGCCGGGGAGCAGTTGCGACGAGCTCGTCCGGCGCATCCGGAATGCCGGATCCGGTTCGCTGCTCGACGCCCACGCCGTCTCCCGAAGATCACGACAAGCGAAGGAAACCCGAGTAACACGGGGTTCACAACCGGGCAACCGACGGGAAATCCCCTGTTGCGAAGCTGCGCCTCATACCCCGCTGCACCCGCAAAGGATGAGGCCCCGTGACCTTCAAGGCTGAGTACATCTGGATCGACGGCACCGAGCCGACCGCGAAGCTTCGCTCGAAGACGAAGATACTGACGGACTCCGCCGCCGACGTCGCGGACCTTCCCATCTGGGGCTTCGACGGGTCCAGCACCAACCAGGCCGAGGGCCACGCCTCCGACTGCGTGCTGAAGCCGGTCTTCACCTGTCCGGACCCGATCCGCGGCGGCGACAACGTACTGGTCCTGTGCGAGGTCCTGAACACGGACATGACCCCGCACCCGTCCAACACGCGCGCGCAGCTGGTCGAGGTCGCCGGGAAGTTCGCGGACCAGGAGCCGATCTTCGGTATCGAGCAGGAGTACACGTTCTTCGACGGCGACCGTCCGCTCGGCTTCCCGGTCGGTGGCTTCCCCGCTCCGCAGGGCGGCTACTACTGCGGTGTCGGCGCCGACGAGATCCACGGTCGTGACGTCGTCGAGGCCCACCTGGAGAACTGCCTGCAGGCCGGTCTGGGCATCTCCGGCATCAACGCCGAGGTCATGCCGGGCCAGTGGGAGTTCCAGGTCGGTCCGCTGGCGCCGCTGGAGGTCGCCGACCAGCTGTGGATCGCCCGCTGGCTGCTCTACCGCACCGCCGAGGACTTCAACGTCTCCGCGACGCTCGACCCCAAGCCGGTGAAGGGCGACTGGAACGGCGCGGGGGCGCACACCAACTTCTCGACGAAGGCGATGCGCGAAGGACCTGAGGGCTACGCCGCCATCATCACCGCGTGCGAGTCGCTCGGTGAGGGCTCCAAGCCGCTCGACCACGTCAAGAACTACGGTGCGGGCATCGACGACCGGCTGACCGGCCTGCACGAGACGGCTCCGTGGAACGAGTACTCGTACGGCGTCTCGAACCGCGGCGCGTCGGTCCGTATCCCGTGGCAGGTCGAGAAGGACGGCAAGGGCTACATCGAGGACCGCCGTCCGAACGCCAACGTGGACCCGTACATGGTGACGCGCCTGATCGTCGACACCTGCTGCACCGCGCTGGAGAAGGCCGGCCAGGTCTGATCCGCACGACCGCTCGTGGGGGCGCCCGCCGGAACCGGGGGCGCCCCCCTTCGCTGTCAGAGGGCTCTGTCATCGTGATGCGCATGCTTGCGATCACCGTGAAGACAGAGAACTGGCAGAGGCATGCGCGGGCGACGGCGGATCAGCTCCGCGAGCTCGTGCACAGGATCGGTGCGGCGGGCGACAAGTTCCTCGTGGTCCAGCGGATACCGGACCTGCCCGATGTCTTCATCCAGGTGTGGCACGAGACGGGCGGCGACTACACGCTCGAGCACCGTGACGGCGGGCACGACCGGCATTTCCAGGTGCGGCTCGACACCCCGGACGCCGTGGTGGAGGCGATGCTGGGCTGGGCGCGGCTCGAAGCCGGCTGGGACGCCGCCCTGGACTGGACCCTGCTGGACATGGGGCCTGCGCCGGAACCCGCGCCCGAGCTCGACCCCGGTGATCGCGAGCAGCTCGAGGAGCGGGTGCGCGAGTTGCTGATCGGCGGCTACGGCACGCGCGGACAACTGGCCGAGACGGCGGAGGAGTATCTCGTCGACGGGGACCACCGACCGGTCTCGCCGGAGCAGGCGCGACAGCTGGTCGACCGGCTGTGGCTGGAGAGGGTGGCCGAGCAGGGCGGCTGGGAGGGCGAGACGGACCCGGAGCGGATCACCCGCGCCTTCGACGCACTGGAGGCCCGCGGCATCACGGCCCGGGAGAACTTCACCTGCTGCCGCAGCTGCGGCCTATCCGAGATCGGCGCGGCCGGGTCGCCCGACGCCCGCGGCTTCGTCTACTTCCATATGCAGTGCACGGATTCGGCGGCGGCGGGGCACGGACTGATGTTGCTGTACGGCGGGTTCGACGGCTCGGCCGAGACCACGGCGGTCATCGGGCGGGAGGTCGTGGCGGCGCTCGCCGATGTGGAACTGGCCACGGAGTGGGACGGTGATCCCGGTCAGGCCATCACGGTGACGTCCCTGGACTGGCGCAAGCGCCTGGTGGGGTGAGACGGCGCCGGTGGGCGGCGGAGTTCGCCAGGAGCCGTCAAGATCACGCCAAGTATGCGTCCGCCCTGTGAGAGGGGTCTGCTGCCAGGGCCCCTCATCTGCTTGAATGGGGCAATGGCCAGCCTTCGGAACATCGCGACAGGTCGCAGCGACCTCGAGCCGTTCTGGCCTTCCCGTCAGCACCACGACTTCGACCGGGTGTGTTGCCGCGCGAGGAACGCGTCGGCCCTCTAAAGCCCCTCGCCCCTTCCGGGGTCCCAGGCCTTCGGCCGACGCGCAGGACGAACGTCCGTCACCACCGACGACTCCTCCGCGCGAAAGAGCTGACCTCTCATGGCGAACACCCGATCCTTCTCCGCTGCGACCGCCAGGAACACCGCGAGCGCCGCAACCTCGACCACCAGCGCGTCCCCCGCGGTCACCGGCCCGAACAGGCACCGGCTGCGGGCCGTCGACCCGGACGAGGTGGTGCACGTCGCGGACTTCCTCCCGCCGGGCGCCACTTGGCTGCCCGCGCCCCAGCACACGCTGCCCACCCTGCCGGGCCGTCCGCCGATGGTCGGATACCTGGTCCTCGTTCCGGCGGACCAGCAGCCGCCCCGGCTCGCCCCTTCCGTACCGGGCCTGCCCCAGGAGTCCCCTGCGGAGGGCGAGGGTCCGGGCGGGGACGGCGCGGGGCCGGTGACGATCGACTCGTCCCGGCGGACCGCCCAGGTCGACGGACGGGCGCTCGATCTCACCTACCTCGAGTTCGAGCTGCTCGCCCATCTGGTGGGGCACCCGCACCGGGTGCACACCCGCGACCAGTTGGTGACAACGGTGTGGGGCTACGGGCACGTGGGCGACGGGCGCACCGTCGACGTCCATGTGGCGCGGCTGCGCCGCAAGCTGGGCGCCGAGCACCGCCACACGATCCAGACCGTGCGGCGGGTCGGCTACAAGTACGCCCCGTGAGATGACGCCCGGGAGCCGGCCCTGGTCCGCGCCACGAGGCCCAGGGCGATGTCGGCGACCAGGAACACGAGCAGGCTGATGCCCAGCAGAGGGACGAACCAGCCCACCAGAACCGTCCCCGCCATCAGCGGCATCAGCGCGGTGACCGGCACCTTGCGCCAGGCGCCGCGTGGCATCGGCCGGCCGGCGCTCAGCCTGCGTTCCTTCGTCGGCCTGCGCAGCCACCACATGCGGTAGCCCCAGACGACGAGGAGGATCAGCGCGACCGCGAGGGCGGCGAGGGCGAGCTGATTGAGCAGACCGAAGAGGTAGCCCATGTGGACGTCGATGCCGAAGCGGGTCAGCTTGGCGAGCAGCGGATGGTCCTCGAACCTCAGGGTGTCCATGACCCGTCCGTCGGCCGGGTCGACGGCCACCGAGTCGAGATGCACAGGGAACTGCCGGTCGCGCTCCTTGACCACGTACCCCTCGCCCTCGGCGGGCAGGGTGATCTGGATCTGGTCGTCGACGCCCTTGGCGCGGGCCGCCTCGACGACCTTGTCGAGGCCGACGTCCGGGCCGGTGGCGGGCTTGGGGCTGCCGTGGCCGCCGCCGTGGCCCTCGTGGCCACCGCCCTGCTCACCGCCGCCGAGCGTGGCGGTGACGGACGGAGTGGCCCCGCCGAGCTGGGACTGGATCTTGTCGATGTTCGCGCCGGCGTACGTCGACCAGGTCAGACCGGTGGCGGAGAGCACGACGAGACCGACGACGGCCCACAGGCCGACGGAACCGTGCCAGGAAAGGGTCCTGCGGCGGCCGGTCGCGGCGCGGTCGGGCAGGAACAGCGCCTTGCGGGCCGCCCGCCTGCGCCCGATCCAGAGCAGCAGGCCGCCGAGGGCGACGACCCACATCCAGCTGGCGGCCATCTCGCTGTAGATCCGGCCGGTCTCCCCCAGCTGGAGGTTGGAGTGGAGTCCCGAGAGCCAGGTGCGGATCGGCAGTGCGTCGCCGGAGGTCTCCAGCTGTCCGCGCACCTTCCCGGTGTAGGGGTCGACGAAGACGGTGAGGTTCTTCTCCTCTGCGACCTCGGGGCTCTCCATCAGGACCCGGGTGGTGGCGCCGTCCTCGTACGAGGGCCACACGGCGGACACCGTGCCCTGCGGGTGAGCCTCGCGGGCCGCGGCGACCTGGGTGTCGAGCGGGATGGTGCTGCCGCCGGAGTCGGTGGTCAGTTCGTGGCTGTAGAGGACCTTCTCCGCCGGCAGGGAGAGCGCGTAGAGCAGTCCGCTGGCAGCGGCGAGGAGAAGGAGCGGGGCGACGAGCACGCCCGCGTAGAAGTGGATGCGCAGCACGAGCGGGCGCAGCGCGCTCCACGTGGAGGTGGAGGTGGAGGTGGGCCCGGAGTCGGTTCCCGAACCGGTCGCCGGCTCGTCCGGCTTGACGGAATCGTCAATGGCCATGGCTGTCCTAGGTGTTGATGCACGTTGACATGGGGAGGGGCGGTCCCCGGGTCAGACGTTCGCTCCGGGGGCCGTGGCGCGGGGGAAGGACAGCCTTGGGGGCCCTCGGCGCGACAGTGCGTGCGTGAGGACCGCGCCGTGGAGGCGCCGGGTGTGCGGACGGGGGCGCACCGGGCGCGGGAGCGGTTCCGGCACCCGTACCGCCGTGAGCAGCAGTCGCAGTGGTGCGAACGCGAGGGTGCCGATCGTGCGGGCGAGCCGGAAGAAGGCCGCTTCGCCGTGCGCGAGCCAGAGCGCACACAGCACGGCCCCGAGGACATGCGCGGCCAGCATGCCGATGGTGTGGACCGAGCCGGCAGTGACACCCGCTTCCATGGCCTCGGGCCCCATGGGGTCGGCCGCCATTGCGCCCGTGCCCATGGGGTGGCCGTCGGCATCGTGGGGCGGTGCGGTGTGGGAATCGGCGCCCGCGAACAGCAGATGCAGCGCGCCCTGGACGGTGAGGAGTCCTGTGCCGATGCACAGCGCTCCCCTGCGCCTCGTCCCCGCGAGCCAGGCCGCGGCCCCGCTCACGGCGAAGGCGAGGACGACCACGACGGCCGGGAGATCATGCCCGGACAGGGAGGAATGCCCCACAGCGGCCAACACCGCGCATATCGCCGCGAAGAGTGCGGCTCGCAGGGCGCGCATCGGCGACCGGGCATCCGTCATGTCCGGAACATGGTGCCATCCCGTGCGCCGGGGGCGGCAGACGGCCGCACAATCCGATTTCCCCAGCAGCGGAAAGTACGACATCACGGCCCCGGGGAAGGCAGAGTCATGATCATGAAGCTTCTGATTCTGGGCGGGACCGAATTCGTGGGCCGGGCGGTCGTGGACACGGCGCTCGCGCGCGACTGGCAGGTGACGGTCTTTCATCGTGGGCAGCACAAGGCGCCGGAGGGCGTGTCCGTTCTGCACGGCGACCGGGAGGCGCCCGGCGGGCTGAAGGCACTCGCGGAAGCGGACGGCGACTGGGATCTCGTCGTCGACACCTGGTCGTCGGCGCCCTCCGCGGTACAGGAGGCCGCGCGGCTGCTCGCGCAGCGCGCGGGGCGCTATGCGTATGTGTCCAGCCGCTCCGTGTACGCGTGGCCGGCGGGCGCGAGGCTGGACGAGAACGGCGCCCTCGTGGAGGGCGCGCAGCCCGGTGCCGCCGCCACCGACTACGCCCGCGACAAGTTGGGCGGCGAGCTGGCCGCCGTCGAGGCCTTCGGCGAGGAGCGCTCGCTGCTCGTGAGGGCCGGCCTGATCCTCGGCCCCTGGGAGAACGTGGGCCGGCTGCCGTGGTGGCTGAACCGGGTGGCCCGGGGTGGTCCGGTTCCCGCGCCGGGGCCGCACGATCTGCCGCTGCAGTACATCGACGTACGCGACATGGCGGAGTGGATCCTCCACGCGTCCGAGCAGGGACTGGCCGGCGCCTACAACATGGTCGGTCCGCCCGGGCACACGACCATGGGCGAACTGCTGGAGGAATGCGTCCGGGTGACCGGCGCGGACGCGGAACTGCGCTGGTTGGACGAGGAGACGATCGCCGCCGCCGGGGTCGAGCCCTGGACGGACCTGCCGATCTGGATCCCGCGTGGCGAGGGGCACGACGCGATGCACCAGGCGGACGTGTCCAAGGCGCTCGCGGCGGGCCTGAGTTGCCGCCCCGCGGCGGAGACGGTCGCGGACACCTGGGCATGGCTCCGCTCCCTCGACGGCGAACCCCCGCTGCGCGCGGTCCGCAGCCCTGCGGGCCTCTCCCGCGAGCAGGAGAAGGCGCTGCTTCCCAACTCCTGACAGACACGTCGGGCCCGGCCCCTCCGGCCCCTCCGGCCGGTCCAGCCGGTCCGGGCGATACGAGGTGCCGGGCTCCGCGAAAAGGCCCGGTTACCTCGTGCCGCGGCCGGGCATGATCCGGCAGGAGCCTGTCGAACTGCCCCATCCCGAGCGCGCGATTGCCGTTCTCGCACGATCTCACGCGATCTTGCACGGTCTCACGCGGTCCGCCCGTTTTGCCGATGGAGAATTCTACGAATTCCGACGACGGCTGAACACGGTGCGGACGGTGCCCGTATGGAACGGCGCTACGCCCCCCCGGGATTGGAGTTCCATGGGACGCACATCACGCAAACGCTCAACGCTGGCAAACCGAGCGATCGCCGCCTCGGCTGCCCTCATTCTGGGCGGGGGTGGGCTGGTAGCGGTCAATTACTACGCATCCGCAGGAGAAGGGTGGACGGCCCAGACTCCCGCCCAGACCAAGAACGCCTGGCAGACGGCCTCGACGATCGACTGCCCGGATGTCGGCAACGAAATCCCGCAGGTGCCCCAGGGGGTACGTGGATCCGTCGACCGCGAACTGGCCACGCTGGACACCCAGATCACCACGGCCTACAAGCGGTTCGCCGACAACCGGGAGCGGGTCCAGAGCAGCCGCACCTACGGCGAGCAGCAGATCCTCACGCCGCTGAGAAACGAGCGGCAGGTGATCATCCAGCGGATCGTGGCGCTCCTCCAGCAGCAGGCCGCCAAACCGCAAGGCCTCGAAGCGATGGCCCCGTGCACCCTGCGCGGCGACGACAACCAGAACGGTGGTCAGGACCAGGGCCAGAACGGCGGTCAGAACCAGGGACAGGGTCAGGACGCCGGTCAGGGTCAGGACGCCGGCCAGGGTCAGGACCAAGGCCAGGACCAAGGTCAGGGCCAGGACCAAGGTCAGGGCCAGGATCAGGGCCAGGATCAGGGCCAGGGCCAGAACGCCGGCGGTCAGGCCGGCAACGGCCCCGACCAGGGTGACTTCGTCGACATCCAGTCGGTCCAGCCGAACGTCCAGAACCCGCGCAAGCTCCGGGGCGCCTCCCGGGGCACCTTCACCACCGACTGCGGTGTCAACGCGAACGGCAAGTTCAATCCGGACAACGTCATCGTCGCACCGGGTGTGAGCAACGGCGCGCACCATATGCACGATTACGTCGGCAACCAGGCCAACGACGCCTTCGCCAGCGACGACGACCTTGCGAACGGCGACACCACGTGCCGTAACCAGGGCGACAAGTCGACCTACTACTGGCCCGTGCTGCGAGTGCAGAACGGTCAGGACGAGGGTGACGTCCAGGCCGACGGCGGCGGCAAGGACAAGAACGTCGGAGAGATCCAGACTCCGTCGCAGGTCACGCTGAATTTCGTCGGAAGCCCTGTCGGCAAGGTCACGGCCATGCCGCGTCTCCTTCGCATCATCACCGGTGACGCCAAGGCCTTCGTCAACGGCAACGCGAACGCCAATGCCTCCTGGAGCTGCACGGGCTTCGAGAACCGGCAACTGAAGGACAAGTACCCGATCTGCCCCCAGGGCAGCAAGGTGGTCCGTAGCTTCAAGTTCCAGAGCTGCTGGGACGGTCAGAACACGGACAGCGCGAACCACCGCACGCATGTCGCCTTCGCCGACCAGAACGGCCGCTGCCAGAACGGCTTCAAGGCCATTCCGCAGCTGGTCCAGCGGATCGTCTACAACGTGCCGCCGCCCCAGTTCGGCGGGGACAACCCCAGTGTGTTCGCCGTCGACTCCTTCCCGGAGCAGCTGCACAAGCCGGTCACCGATCACGGCGACTTCATCAACGTCTTCGACGCCAACCTGATGAACAAGGTGGTGAACTGCATCAACACCGGCCGTAAGTGCCGCTGACCAAGAGAGAGCCGAAGAAAGCGGCCCGCCGGGTTCCCCCGGCGGGCCGTTTCGCGTCTCCGGCGACCGACGGCGGCCCGGCCGGTCCGTCGCCACCGTCGGCTACGACCGCGTGCGGCGCGCCTGCGCCTGCGGCTACCGCTACCGCTACCGCTACCGGGCATCGTTCGGGTCCGGCTGTTCCAGGACCCGCGCGCAGGTCCCGGAACGTCCGGGTGTCACACCGTGGATCAGTGATGCCCGTCGTGGCCGGAATGCCCGGTCTCGCCGCCTCCGTCACCACTGTGGCTGCCCGAATGCCCGTCGTGCGACGTGCCGGTCTCCACCGTCCCGCCGAGCCGGCCGCGCAGTGCCGAGACCACCTTCTCCTCGCCGCTCACGACCCACTTCCGGCCGACGAGATAGGAGCCGCCGTAGTCGTTGGCCTCATTGATCCACTCGCGCTGGCCGCGGTCGGTGGCGAAGGTGGTCAGCACATACTTGCCGTCCTTCGTCCTGCAGTTGGCCTGCCGCAGCTCTTTCGCATCCGTGGAGACGTTGGGCTCGCACTCCGCCTTGGCCGCCAGTTGTTCCAGGGATCCCGTCGCCGTCTTCGGCACATCGGGGGCCTTCTCTTCGCCGGCCCCGCAGGCCGTGAGGGCCGTCATGGCCGTCACGGCGAGCGCGGCCAGGGCTATCGGGGTGGTTCGCCGTCGTTCCGTACGCATCTGGCCATCCTGCCCCGCCCGGCACCCCGGTGTCATCGGGAACGCCCGGTAACGTGCGCCGCGACGCACACGCACCTGTTGTCTCGCGAGCAACATGGAGGAGCGCCGATGACCGGACTGTCGAGACGTTCGCTGCTGGCCGCCGCGGGAGCCGTCGGATCGGGTGCGGCCTTCGCAGTCCCGTCCCCCGCCTCGGGAGCCTCGATGAGCGCGAGCAACGGCACGGAACCGGATCAAGGTCCGTATGAAGTCACCGCCCCGGCCAGGGCGGCGCTGCGGCGGCTGCTCCCCCACCACGCCGCCCAGTTCCGGCTCACGGTCCTTCCGGCTCTCCCCGGCGGCCGGGAAGCGGGCCGGCGCGACCCCCACGGCTCCGAGCGCTTCCGGGTGTCGGGCGCCCCGGGCCGTATCGAGGTCGAGGGCACCGGCCCGGCCGTTCTGCTCACCGGCGTCCACTGGTATCTCAAATACGTATGCAGAGCCCATATCTCCTGGTCGGGAACCCAGCTGGACCTCCCACTGCTGCTCCCCGCCCCTGACCGCCCGCTGGAACGCTCGGCCACCGTCCCGCACCGGTTCGCCTTCAACGACACGCACGACGGCTACACCGCCCCCTACGCCGACTGGCCCCGCTGGGAGCGGATGATCGACGTCCTCGCCCTCCACGGCTGCAACGAAGTGCTGGTGACGACCGGCCAGGAGGCCGTGTACCACCGGCTGCTGCTCGACTTCGGCTACTCCGACACCGAGGCGCGTGCCTGGCTGCCCGCCCCGTCCCACCAGCCCTGGTGGCTTCTGCAGAACATGAGCGGATACGGCGGCCCGATGAGCCCCGGGCTGATCGGCGAGCGCGCCGGGCTGGGCCGCCGCATCGCCGGGCGTCTGCGTGAGCTCGGTATGTCCCCGGTCATGCCCGGCTACTTCGGGACCGTCCCCGACGGGTTCGCCGACCGCAACCCCGGCGCCCGCACCGTCCCCCAGGGCAGCTGGTCGGGCCTGCGGCGCCCCGACTGGCTCGATCCGCGTACCGACGCCTTCCAGGAGGTCGCGGCGGCGTTCTACCGTCACCAGCGGGAACTGCTCGGCGAGGCCCACCACTTCAAGATGGACCTGCTGCACGAAGGCGGGTCGCCCGGCGATGTTCCCGTGCCGGACGCCGCCCGCGCCGTCGAGCGTGCCCTGCGGACGGCACGCCCAGGAGCACTCTGGATGATCCTGGGCTGGCAGGCGAACCCGCGCCGTGATCTGCTCGACGCCCTGGACAGAGAGCTTGTCCTCGTCGTCGACGGCCTCTCCGACCTCGAGACCGTCAAGGACCGCGAGAAGGACTGGGGAGGGGCGCCGTACGCCTTCGGCACCATCCCCAACTTCGGCGGCCGGACCACCCTCGGTGCCAAGACCCACACCTGGACCGAACGGTTCACGGCCTGGCGCGACAAGCCGGGCTCGGCGCTCGCCGGCACCGCCTACATGCCAGAGGCGGCCGAGCGCGACCCGGTGGCGCTGGAGCTGTTCTCCGAGCTGGCGTGGCGGGCGGAGCCGGTCGACCGCGAGGAATGGTTCGCGTCGTACGCCGACCTGCGCTACGGCGGCCGGGACGAGGCGGCACGCGAGGCGTTCGCCGCGCTGCGGGACTCCGTCTACCGGATCAGCAGTCGTGACGGCCGCCCGCACGACTCGCTCTTCGCCGCGCGTCCGTCGCTGACCGCCGCCTCCGGTACGTACTACGCGACCCATACCCCCGCCTACAACCCCGGGGCGGTCGACCGGGCCTTCGCGGCGCTGCTCGACGTGGGGCCCTCGCTGCGCGGCTCGGACGCGTACCGCTACGACCTCACCGACCTCGGCCGGCAGGTTCTCGCCAATCGGTCCTGGCAGCTGCTGCCGCATCTGCAGTCCGCCCATGGGCGCGGCGATCTGGAGACCTTCCGCACCCTGGCCCGGCTGTGGCTGAGGCTGATGAGGCTGAGCGACGAGATGTCCGGGTCGCATCGCGCGTTCCTGCTCGGCCCCTGGCTGGAGGACGCCAAGCGCATGGTGGGCTCGGAAACCGAGAGGGAGCAGCTGGAGCGCACCGCCCGTGTCCTCGTCACGACCTGGGCGGACCGGGGCACGGCGGACGGCGGACGGCTCGCCAACTATGCGAACCGCGACTGGCAGGGGCTGATCGGGGACTTCCATCTGCCGCAGTGGCAGGCGTTCCTCGACGAGCTGGAGGACGCGTCGGCTCAGGGCCGGCCCCCGAAGTCCTTCGACTGGTACGCGACGGAGGAGCCGTGGACCCGGGAGCGTGACGCGTATCCGCTGCGGCCTCCGCACGATCCGTACCGGACCGCCCGCCGGGTGTACGACGTACTGTCCCGCGCGCCCTACCAGGGCACGGTCACCGTCACGGCCGAGCCCCCGGCCGTGCAGCCCGGCGGCACCGCCGAGGTCACCGCGGCCTTCCGCAACGCCAGCGGATTCCGGGCCACCGGCCGTGTCGGCATCACCGTCGCCGGGCTCGGCGAGCAGCCCGGCCGGTCGCTGGCGTCCGTGCCGGCGGCCGGTTCCGCGGCCGTGGGCTGGACGTTCCAGGCCCCGTCCGGCCCGCTCACCTCCCCGCTGCAGCCGCTCCCGTACGAACTGCGCGCCTCCTACGGCCCGCAGGGCGAGGAGGCGGTCACCGCCGTCCAGCAGGGGGCCCTGCACATGGCGGGACCGCTGGACGCGCAGTGGCGTACGTATGCGAGCAACTCGGCCCTGTTCGGACAGCTGGGCGGGCGTTTCTCCATCAACGGCGGCGGTGCGGACCTGTGGCGGACGACCGAGCAGTTCGGCACGGTCTTCCGGCAGGCCGCGCTGGGCGACGGCGGCAGCCTGACGGTCCGCGTCGACACCCAGCCGGCGACCGGGCCCTGGGCGCGGGCGGGCATCGCCGTCCGCAACAGCCTGGGGGCGGCCGGCTCACCGGGGTTCCTCAACCTCGCGGTCACCCCGGCGAACGGGGTGTCGCTCTCGTACGACAGCGACGGCGACGGCAGGATCGACAGCCACCGGCGCGTCGCGGGCGTGAAGGCGCCTGTGCTGCTGCGGCTGAGACGCTCGGGCACCTCCTTCGACGGCGAGCTGTCCACGGACGACGGAACCACCTGGCGCCCGGTCGCCACGGTCTCCGTTCCGGGCGTCTCTGCGGTCCAGGACGCGGGCCTGTTCATGACGGCCGCACACGGCGGGACCGGGGCGCGGGGCACGGTCGAGTTCGGCATGCTGCGGGGGTGGCCCTCTGCCTGAGGCGTGCGTCGTCGCGCAGCGTGCGTACGGCGGGCGGGCCGCGGGGCCCGCCCGGCTGCTGAGGCCCGGGCGCGCGAGCCAGGGCGACCGGGCGGCGCAAACCGACAGCGGCGCCGGCGTGATGGCCGGTGACTATACGACGATTCCCTCGTTCTGCTGAACGTGAGCACCCAGGAACTCGCCCCCGTCTCTGTCGATGTCGAGCAGGCCGAAGCAGCGCTCGTCGAGCACTACCCCCGCCTGGTGCGGATCGCGTATCTCGTGCTGCCTCCGTCCCTCGGCCGCAACCGCCGGGTGCTGACGGCGCATTCCGTCGTGCAGCGCTCGCTGCCGCGCGGCCGGACGGGAACCATGGTCGCAGGGCCGATGCCGGTGGGGCGCGGAGCCGCCGCGCCCGGATATGTGTATGTCCGGGGACAAGTGCTGCGGCAGACGCTTGAGGCGGGGCTTCCGCTGTGGCGGTGGGCCTGGCCGGGACGGGCCCGGTTCCCGCCGCTGCTTCCTCAGGTGTGGGGGCTGCGGCTGTTCCCGCGTTCGGGCGGCGCCGACGAACTCGCCCTGGACCAGCGGCTGTCCGCGCTCTCCGGGCCTGCGCGGGCCGCGTACGTCCTGCGCGGACTCGAGCGGCTGCCCGACGGGGACGTACTGGAGGTCCTCGCAGAGGCCGGTGTCGCGGACCCCGGTGCCGCGCTCCTCGACGCGGAGGGCGCCGCGCCGGAGGGAGCGGGCACGACCGCACTGCTCGACTCCCCCGAGTTCGACCCCTGTTCCCTGCAGGCGCGCCCGACCGATCTGATGCGCCGCCGCCAGCACGCCAAAGCGGCGCTCGCGGCGGTCGCCGCGCTGCTGGTGTGCGGCACCCTGCTCGGGCTGCCGGGCGAGGGCTGGAGCCCGGACGGCGCGGCCGCCCCGCCGTACGCCCGCAACCCGGCGGCCGAGGCCGCCCTGGACCCGGGCAGGCTGCACCGCGTCGCGCCGGCGGCCTGGCAGAGTTCCGCCAGAACCGACTTCTCGGTCTGGCCGGCGCGCGGAACGCTGACCGGCGACAGCGCCCTGCTGCGGCGGGCACTCGCCGTCTGGGCGCGGCCGGGCAGCCTGGTGCAGGTGTCGGCGACCCCCGGCACCCCGCCGGGCCCGCCCATGGGCGCCCCGCAGCTGCTGTTCGCCGGGGCCGTCGACCGGTCGCACGTGGTGCTGTTCCACGACGGGCTGCGGATCGTGCGGTACGCCGAGCCGGGAGACGGCACCACGGGCGGCGCGGCCCTCGACTTCGCGCGCGTCGACGGGGCGGACGCGCCGTCGTCCGGTGCGGTGGTCGTGGGCCGGGGGCAGGGCAACGTCCGTTATCTGACGGCGCCTTGGGTGACCAGGGTCTCGGCGAGCGATCTGCTTGACCCGGCGGCGCCGCCGCGGGCCTTACGGCGGGACGCCCAGGGAGTGACCGATCCACTGGCGAGCCCCGCGACGCGGGACGGGGACTGCCGATCCTGGAACGCGCTGGAGCTGACGGACGCCGACGCCTCCCGGCTCGTGGCCGATCTCGGCGAACTCGCCCCGGCCCGGCTGACCTGGGGCCCGCCGTCGGCACCGACCGATGTGCCGGGCGCGGCGAAGGAGGCCCGGGCCGCCTGGGCGCGCACCGCCTGCCTGCTGCCCTCGATGAGCGCGCACGGCGTGCGCACGGTCAACTCGTGGGAGTACGCGCGCCAGGACCTTCCGGAGAGGAACGGCACCGCCGCCTGGCTGTGCACCCGCGCGGAGACGTGGCGCGGCACGGGCAGCCGTACCCTGGCCCAGTTCCAGGCCCCTTCGTCGCGCGAACCGGCCGACGCCCCCGCCGCGATCGCCGCCGGTTCCCTGGGCTCAGCGGCCTGCGGTCCCCGCGATCCCCGGGTACTGGCGGGGGCCCTGTGGAAGTCCCGGGCCGGACAGTGGTACCTCCTGGCGGCGGGCAGTGAGCAGTTCACCTCGCTGATCGCCTCCGGCGGGGTGCGGGGCAGTGCCCGGGGCAACCTCCTTGCCGTGCGGGCGTCGCAGGGCGCACAGGCGGAACTCGGCGGCCGCCTCGCCGACGGCACGAGACTCGGGGCGCTGCGCTGAATCCCGGGCGAGGGGGGCAGCGTCGTCGCGTCGCAGGACGAGTCGGGGCTGCCGGACCTCGCCTTCCTCAAGTCCATGCCACCGGAACAGCCGTGCCCTGCTGGGGCCCCCACGGCTTGATGGAACGCGGTGGCGCGGGCTCCGCCCGAAGGGGCGGGAGCTTCCGTTGGAGCCCTTCACGGCCCCGGCGACCGGCCCGTCCGGCCCTCCGAGCCCGTCAGGGGAGCAGCAGCCAGTCGGCCGCGAGCGCCGCCACCAGGCCCGCGCCCAGCAGCCAGGTGCCCAGCCTGGTCCGGCCGTGCCGGCTCAGTTCGATGACAACTCCGCACAGGATCATGGCCAGTCCGTACACCCCGACCACCAGGACGGACGTGCGACTGGCCAGCCGCACCGCCAGAACCGCCGCCAGTGCCACGAGCAGGACCGAGGCGACGACGATCCGGAGCGTCCTCGCCTGCCGCGGGGTCATGCCCTCGTGCTCCGGTGCCTGCACCGGCTCGGAGAGCAGCTCCGGAGCCGGCTCCGGAACTGTTGCCGTCTCCGGTGCCGGAACCGGTTCCGGCACCGTTGCCGACTCGGGTACCGGTACCGGCGCCCGTACCGATGCCGGCTCCGGTACCGGTGTCTCCTGGTCAGATGCGGTCATATCCCCGGAGCGTATCGGACCCCGCCGGAGGGCCGCCCGTTACGCTGTTCGTATGACGACCGGGGTTCGCCGCAGGATGGGCGTCGAGGAGCGCAGGCAACAGCTGATCGGAGTGGCACTGGAACTGTTCAGCCACCGCTCCCCCGACGAGGTGTCCATCGATGAGATCGCGGCTGCCGCGGGCATATCGCGCCCGCTCGTCTATCACTACTTCCCCGGAAAGCAGAGCCTGTACGAGGCCGCGCTGCGCCGGGCCGCCGACGAACTGGCCGAACGGTTCATGGAGAAGCACGAAGGGCCGCTCGGCGGACGGCTGCTGCGCGTCATGCGCCGGTTCTTCGACTTCGTGGACGAGCACGGGCCGGGTTTCTCTGCGCTGATGCGCGGCGGTCCCGCCGTCACCGCGGGCGGAGCCTGTTCATTGGGCACAGCGAACACGGCCAACGCCATGATCGACGAGGTCAGGCAGGCCGCGTACGACCAGATCATGGCGCATCTCGGCATCACGGAACCCCCGGCGCGGCTGCGGCTGGTCGTACGGTCCTGGGTGTCGCTCGCCGAGTCGACCGCGCTCATCTGGCTGGACGGACGGGAGATTCCGCGCGCCGAGCTGGAGCTGCAGCTGGTGCACGACTTCGCGGCGCTGGTCGCGGTGCCGGCGGCGTACGACCGCGAGATGGCGGGCGTACTGCTGCGCATCCTCGAGAACGAACCGGCGAACGGGCCCCTCGGTGACCTCGTCGGCCGGATGGCGGCACTCGTACCGCGTGCGGTGCGAGTGCCGGAGCAGCGTGCCTGAGCCGAAGGAAGGCCCAGGCACGCTGCCCGTCGCGAGCTGCGCCGGTCAGCCCCGGCCGAAGACCGCGACCGTGCGGGCGGGGACCGTGAAGGTTCCGGAATCGCGCGCGTAGGACGCCGACTTCACGATCTCGTCGGCGCCTCCCGCCTGCACCGCGTGCAGGGCGTACGCCGTCCCGGCGAGTGCCTCGACGCGCTGGCTCCGCCGCTCCGGTGTGGCGTTGAAGACCACGACCAGGTCGCCCAGGCGCATGGTGATCACGCCCGGTGTCTCGTCCGTGCCCGAGAGCGGGAAGGACAGCGCGGACTGCACCTGGCCCGCCGTGCCGAGGCCGAACACCGGCTCGGTCGTACGGATCCTCAGCAGATCGCCGTACGCCGCGGAGGCCCCGGAGATCTCGGCGCACCCGGGCTTCTGCGCGGCCGCGGCCAGCAGGGGCTTGGCGTAGGGCCACTTCGCCTTGTTGTCGGCGGCGGGCGGCAGGCCACGGCCGAAGCCGTTGCCGTCCCGGCAGTCCCAGTGGATGGCGTTGAACCAGTCGCCGCTGTCGAAGGAGTTGCGGTCCAGCGACTTGGACCGGAGCAGGTCAGAACCCGCCTGTGAGAGCGCGGGCCCCTGGGAGAGGGCGGCCGTCGCCATCGCGAGCACCTGCATACGTGCCCGGTCGGCTGCCGTCACGGACTGCGGCAGCTTGAAGGCGAGCGCGTCGTACAGGCTCTCGTTGTCGTGGGCGTCGGCGTAGGCGAGGGCGTCACCGGGGACGGCCGCATAGCCCGCCGGGGAGCCGTTGTAGTCCACCTCCGAGCCCTTGACCGTGCGGCCGCGGGTGTCGGTGAAGGTGTAAGAGGCCAGGTTGCCGGACAGCCCGACCTTGATCAGGTCCTGGTAGTGGAGCAGCCGGGCCTTCTGCTCGTCCGGGGTGCCGTTCGCCTTGGAGGCGTTGGGGGCGGTGTAGAGGCCCGAGGCGAAGCCCTGGACGCCGGGGTCCTCGTCGAAGGGGCCGCCGCCGCGGACCGCGTCCCGCGCCCGGTCGGAGAAGGTGGCCACACCGGTGCCCGCCATGTTCTTCTGCGTGGCCTGGACGAACCGGGCGTCGTCGGCGATCTCGCCGAAGTTCCAGCCTTCCCCGTACAGGACGATGCTCTTCCCGTCCACGCCGTCCTTCTCCACGGTCAGCGCGTCGAGAGCCTTGCGGACCGCGAGGATGTTGGCCTTCGGGTGGTGGCCCATGAGGTCGAAGCGGAAGCCGTCGACCTTGTACTCCTTGGCCCAGGTGACGACCGAGTCCACGACGAGTTTGCCCATCATGGCGTTCTCGGGCGCGGTGTTGGCGCAGCAGGTGGAGGTGGCCACGGAGCCGTCGGCGAGGAGCCGCTGGTAGTAGCCGGGCACGATCCGGTCGAGGACGGACTTGTCGGCCTGTCCGCTCGCGACGGTGTGGTTGTAGACGACGTCCATGACCGTGCGCAGGCCCGCGCCGTTGAGGCCCTGCACCATCTGCCGGAACTCGACCGTGCGGCGCGTGCCGTCCGGGTCGGAGGCGTAGGAGCCCTCGGGGACGGTGTAGTGCAGCGGGTCGTAGCCCCAGTTGTACGCGTCCTTGGCGGCGGCGGCCGTGACGCACGCCTGCTGTTCCTCGGAGTCCGGGGCGTACACCTTCAGATCACAGGCCGGGACGGCCTGGTCGGACTTCTTCTCGGGAATCGTGCCGATGTCGAAGGCGGGCAGCAGATGGACGTAGGAGGTGCCGTTCGCGGCGAGCGACTTCAGATGCCTCATTCCGGCCGACTCCCGGTCGGTGAAGGCCAGATAGCCGCCGCGGTGCTTCGCCGTGCGGTCCGCGACCGAGAAGTCGCGGATGTGCAGTTCCTGGATCTGGGCGTCCCGGAGCGGGACGGCGGCCGGCTTCTTCAGCCCGGTCCAGCCCTTGGGGGCGAGCTTCGGGTCCGCCAGGTCGACGACGAGGCTTCGGGCCGAGTCGGTGGTCAGGGCGGTCGCGTACGGGTCGGTGACCTTGTTCGTGACGAGCTTCTGGACGCCGGAAGCCCAGACGGTCACCGCGTAGCGGTAGGGCTTTCCGCGCCAGCCGGCGGGGCCGGTGACCGACCAGACGCCGGAGGTGTCGTCGCGGTGCATCGGGACGGTCTTCCCGTCGAGTTCGAGGGAGACCTTCCGGGCGGTCGGCGCCCAGAGGGACAGGGTCGGGCGGCCCTTGCGGAACACCGGGCCGAGTGCCGCGCCCGTCGCCTTCCGCCCGTACAGATCGTCGAGCACGCCCGGGATCTGGACGCCGGTGGCGGCGAGCAGGGCGCCGTTGGCGGCGCGCTGGGTGGCGACGAGCTGGCCGCGCAGGGCGTCGCGGACGTGGTCACGGTCGCGCGGGTCGACGGTGTAGGCCGGATAGTCCTTCAGGTGCGGGAACTTCGCCTTCTGTGCGTCGGTCAGCGCGGACCTGGTCAGGCGCAGCCAGCGGGCGTCGCCGGTGACAGCGCCGTCCTTGACCGCGATCGAGCCGTCGCGGGAGTGGAGCAGCTGGCTGGAGGCCGCGGCGTCACTGCTCTTCCACGCGAGGGTGTCCTCGTCGATCCATACGGCGTGGGACTTGGTGAGGTCCAGGGCCGCGCCGCTGCCCTTGGGCTGCGGGAGCAGGTACCTCTCGTGGCCGGCGAGCATCCACACCTCGTGGCCGTCGGCCTTGAGGTCGAGGGACTGGTCGGCGGGCAGGTCCTTCTCGTCGCCCTTGTGCAGGATGTAGCTGAGCGAGGTGGCTCCGGGAGCGAGCGGCACCTCGAAGACGGCACCGTAGGAGTCGGTGCGTACGGGCTCCAGGGGCTTGGACCAGTCGGTGGGGTTCGCGGCTCCGGTCCAGGTGTGCAGGCCCCAGCCCGCGTAGTTCGCGTCGGTGCGCTTGTAGTGCAGGATCGCCTTGCCGGTGTCCTGGGGAGGGTAGGCGCCTTCGGGTGCGGAGTTCCCGACCTCGGGCCTGCCCTGCTCGATCCACACCTCGCCGGTCCTGGAGAGGTCGATCGAGCGATCGGCGTCCACGTCCTTCACGCCGTCCTTGTCGACGGCGATGAAGCCGACGGAGGAGGCGCCGGGCTTCAGCTTCACGTAGGCGAAGGCACCGTACGCGTCGCGGCCGGTGAACGGCTTGCCCGCGGGCCAGGTGGTTCCTTCGCCGTCGGCGATGTCGCCCCAGGTGTAGAGGCCCCAGTCGGCGTAGTCGCCCGAGGGACGCTTGTAGTGCACCACCGCGTAGTCCCGCTGGGCGGCGCTCGGGGGCTGTTCGACGGCAGGGGCTCCACTGGTCGTGCCGGCGGTGGCGCTCGCCGTGCGGCCCCTGCTGTCGACGACGACGGCCTTGTACCGCAGCGGGGTTGTGGCGGGGACCTCGTCGCCGACGTGGTGGGTGACCTTGTAGGGAGCGTGGTCGGCCGAGCCGAGCACCTGCCACTCGCCGTTTCCGGTCTGGGCGGCGAAGACGACACGGTTCAGGCCGCCGCCGTCGACGTCGGCGCTGACCTCGACGGTGCCGGTGGCACCGGCCGCGGGTGCCTTGAGAGCGATGGCGGGCCTGGCGACGGGGGCTGCGAGGGGTCCGGCCGCCTTGAGCACCACGGAGGACAGCGCGGGAACCTTGATGGTGATCTTCTTGTCGGAGCCGCTGGTGAGGGTCCCGGCACCGCCGTGGAGGGTGCGGAAGTCCATGTCGGCGGAGCCGGTCGGGATCTCGACCGTCTTCTGCTCGGTGGCGTTGTTCAGCGCGACGACGTATTCGGTCCTGGACCTGCCGTCCGTGCGGGAGAACGCGTACACACCCGGGCCGTCGGCGGCGTACCGCTCGGTCTGGATGCCGTCGCGGAGTGCCGGGTTGGCCCTGGTGAGCGCGGCGAGCCCGGCGATCTGCCGGTACAGCGGGTGCCGTGTGTCGTACGCGGCGGACGCGTGGGTGCGGTCGGTGCCGAGCTGGTCGTCGTCGAGGTAGTCGGGGGTCTTCGAGGCGAAGAGCGTCTGGCGGGCGTCCTTGTCGCCGCCCGCGCCGGTGAAGCCCTGTTCGTCGCCGTAGTAGACGACGGGATTGCCCCGGGAGAAGAACATCAGCTCGTTGGCGAGCCGGGAGCGCTTGATCAGCTCGGCGTCGTCGGCCTTGGCGTTGTCCTGCTTCAGGAAGGTGCCGAAGCGTCCCATGTCGTGGTTGCCGAGGAAGGACACCGACTCGTAGGCGTTTGCCTTGTCGGTGGTGTAGCGGTAGTCCTGCGCGAACACCTGGGCGAGCCTGGCCGCGGAGCCGCCCTGCGAGGCGTAGGTGCGGGCGGCGTCCTGGAACGGGAAGTCCAGCGTGGAGTCGAGCCTGCCCCTGGTCACGTACGGCGAAGTGACGGCCGGGTCGGCGGAGTAGACCTCGCCGAACATGAAGAAGTCGTCCCGGCCGTGCTTCGCTGCGTATCCGTCGAGCGCGGTGGCCCACCGGGTCCAGAACTCGGTGTTGACGTGCTTGACGGTGTCGATGCGGAAGCCGTCGATGTCGAAGTCGCGCACCCAGCGCTGGTAGATCTTCTTCATGCCCTCGACGACCTCTGGACGCTCGGTCCACAGGTCGTCGAGTCCGGCGAAGTCGCCGTGGCCGGAGGACTCGCCCGCGAAGGTCGAGTCGCCCCGGTTGTGGTACATCGTCGGGTCGTTGAGCCAGGACGGGACCTTGAGGTTCTTCTTGTCCTCGGGCACGACGGGCGTGCGCGGGAAGGAGTCCCGGACCGTGCTCGGGAAGCGCCTGGTGCCGTCGGCGTAGTCGCTGTCGTCGAAGGGCACTCCGTCCTTGGTGAGATAGGGGAAGGCGCCCTTGGACAGATAGCCGTACGACTTCTCCTTGTAGTCGACGACGTCGGCGGTGTGGTTGGTGATGACGTCGAAGAAGACCTTCATGCCCTTGGCGTGGGCGCGGTCGATGAGCTTCTCGAGGTCCGCGTTGGTGCCGAAGTGCGGGTCGACCTGGGTGAAGTCCGTGATCCAGTAGCCGTGGTAGCCGGCCGAGGCGTCCTTCCCCGTTCCCTGTACGGGCTGGTTCTTGAAGATCGGAGCCAGCCAGATGGCCGTGGTGCCGAGGCCCTTGATGTAGTCGAGGCGCCGGGTCAGGCCCTTGAGGTCACCGCCCTGGTAGAAGCCCTTGTCCGTGGGGTCGTAGCCGGTCTCCAGCCGCGAACCCGTCAGGCCGCCGCGGTCGTTGCCGCCGTCGCCGTTCGCGAACCGGTCCGGGAGCACGAAGTAGAACTGTTCCCGGGTCAGGTCGTGCCGCGCGGGCTGCGCGGCGAGCTTGGCGTCGGACGGTGGCGAGGGCGGCTTCGCGGCTGCGGCGGGTACGGCGGGCGCGAGTGCCGCACACAGGGCGGCCGCCAGCGTGGCCGCGGTGGCTCTGCGCCTGCCGCGCAGGGGGCGTATCACGTGTGACTCCTTCTTCGGTGGGGCTCGGTCGGTGGGGGCGAGGTGCACCTGCGGCGGGCTTCTCCCTCACCCCTCCCCTTCCGAATCGGGGGTCCGCCCTCGAACGGGGTCCGGGCGGAGCCCCGATCCAGGAAGGGCGGGGGAAGAACCCGCTACGGGCGCCACCCCCAGGGCGCTACCCGCAGGTCCGCGCGCCCGCGTGCAGTGCGACCGCGGTGTTGGGGCCCAGGGTCCGGGTGAACTGGCCGGAGCCGTTCACCGTCACACCTGTGCCTGACTGGACGTCGCAGTAGTTGCCCGCGGGCAGTGAGGTCTGGAACGTCCGTGTCAGCGAGGACGATTCGTGGTTGACGGCCACGTACGCCTTGTTGCCGCGTCCGAAGGCGACGGCGTCGGCTCCGTTGTCCCACCAGTTGGTGACCGACTGGCCGCGGGACTGGTTGCGGAAGGCGACCATCGAGGAGATCTCGCGCCATTGGTGCTGGCACTTCCAGCCGCCGCTGTAGCAGGCGTTGACGGTACCGCCGTTGGGCGGGCCCGCGTCCTTGTCCGACCACTCGTACCCGGAGTGGACGTCAGGGGAACCGTAGGGCCAGGCCAGCATGAAGACGTTCGCCAGCGTGTAGTTGGCGCCGTCCTTGTAGTTGAGGGTGTCGCCGCCGCGCTCGGTGTCGTGGTTGTCGACGAAGACGGCGGACTGACCGCTCGGCATGTAGCCCCAGCCCTCGCCGTAGTTCTTCAGATAGGCGAGGTTCTCGTTGTTGAAGACCCGCTTGAGGTCGCGGGCGTAGCGGAACTCCTGGACGTCGCCGTTGCCCAGGTATTCGCTGGGCTGGACGGCCTCACCGGCGCCGAAGATGGCCTCCTGCTTCCAGTACGCGCCCGGGTTGGTGAGCTTCGCCTTGATCGCGGCGAGGTCGGCGGCCGGCATGTGCTTGGCGGCGTCGATCCGGAAGCCGTCGACGCCCAGCGACAGCAGGTCGTTCATATAGCCCGCGATCCTGGAACGGACGTACTCCTCACCGGTGTCGAGGTCCGCGAGCTGCACCAGTTCGCAGTGCTGGACGTTCACCCGGTCCTGGTAGTTGGTGATCTCCGCGGTGCAGTCGTCCATGTCCCAGGAGGAGTACAGGCCGGGGTAGCCGTACTTGGTGTACGAGGAGCCTCCGGTACCCGTCCCGGAGGCGGAGGCCATGTGGTTGATGACGGTGTCGGCGACGACCTTGACGCCCGCCGCGTGACAGGCGTTGACCATGTTCGTGAACGCGGTGCGGTCGCCCAGCCGCCCCGCGATCCGGTAGCTGACGGGCTGGTACGAGGTCCACCACTGGGGGCCCTGGATGTGCTCCTGCGGCGGGGAAACCTGTACGTACCCGTAACCGGCGGGGCCCAGCGTGTCGGTGCACGCCCGGGCGACGGAGTCGAAGCGCCATTCGAAGAGGACGGCGGTGACGTCCTTGGTGCCGGGCGGAGCCGCCTGCGCGGCTCCCCCCGGCGCGATCACCACAGCCGCTGCTCCCGCCACGAGGGCGATTGCGGCGGCCAGAGATCTGCTGGCCATGTGGTCCTCCTGCGGCTCAGGAAGGGAAAGTTCGGGGCGGAGGGTGGGAAGGAACAAGTGCGGAGGGTGGGAAGGAACAAGTGCGGAGGGTGGGAAGGAACAAGTGCGGGGGTCGGGAAGGAACAGAGCGGAGGGCCGGTGGGGATTGAATGTTCTTGCTGCAAAGCTGCAAGACCCTCTGCGCAGGTGACCGTAGGGCCAGACCGTCAATCGGTCAACAGTTCTGACATCTGTACGACTCATGGAAGACATGGCTCCGCAAGAACTTTCAGCGGAGCGCCGAGCGCATGACGCCGCGCGACGGCCGCGCGCCGACGACCTCGGCCGCCCTTCCGGGCAGAGAAGAAGGAGCACGCCGGGGCCCGGTCACCCCGGCCGGACTCCGCGCACTCGACGCGCGCGCCGACACATCCGGGCACCCTCGCGTCGCATGCGCGGGCTTCCGCGACGGCGAACCCGCGGAGACCGACGCCGATGCGCTGTCCGCTAGCCGCGGACTGCGGCGACCGCCTCGTCGAAGGCCCGCTCCATGTCGAGCGTGCCGCCGCTGCGCACCCAGGCTTCGGTCGCGGCTTCGGAACAGGCCAGGGCGCAGGCTACGAGCGCATGGGCACGCAACTGGACCATCGGGTCCGCGGCGGCACCCAGCCGCCTGGAGATGTCCGGCACGAGCAGCTCCGCCCACTTCTGGCGCTTCTCCAGCTGACGCGCCCGGAGAGAGGGGGAGGCATGGAGCATGCCGGTGACCTTGAGGAAGTCCTCCGGTGAGTACGGGAGCGACTCGAAGAGTGTCTTGAGGGCCGCCCGGAGCGCTTCCCACGGGGACTCGCCCGCCGGACGGGCCTCCAGCGCGGCCTGGAGGACCGTGCCGTGCTCGGCATGGTCACCGAGCACGATGTCTTCCTTGGTGCCGAAATAGCGGAACAGGGAGCGCCGCGAGATGCCGATCTCGCCGGCGATCTGCTCCATGGTGGTGGCCTCGAAGCCGTGCTCGAGGAACAGCCGCATCGCGGTGGCGACGATCTCGGTCCGAACCGCTCGCCGGGTGCGCTCTCTCAGCCCTGCCGGGCGGCCCTCGCGATCGTTCATGGTGTTCAGCCTACCGCCTTCCGCACTCAGTGCCGTACTGGCACTGTGTGACAGATTGGGCGTAGGGTGCCAGAGCAGTGTCATCGCTGAGCGTCCACCACCCCCGGGAGCAGCCCATGAGCGCCGTCGACTATCGCGGCCAGACCACCTTGATCACCGGTGCCAGTGCCGGCATCGGCGCCGAGTTCGCCCGCCGGCTCGCCGCGCGCGGCTCGCACGTCGTCCTCGTCGCCCGCCGTCAGGAACGCCTGGAGAAGCTGGCCGCCGAACTCGCCGCGGCTCACGGTGTGCAGGCCACGGCCATCCCACTCGACCTGAGCCGGCCCGCCGCGGGACAGACCCTCGCCGAGGAAGTGGCACGACGTGGCCTGAGCGTGACGAGCGTCGTGAACAACGCGGGGTTCGGCACGTTCGGTCCGTTCCACACCGAAGACCCGCAACGCCTGTGGGAGGAGATCTGCGTCGACGTCGCAGGCGTCGTGGACATCAGCCGGGCGTTCATCGAGCCGCTGCGGGCCGCCGGCAACGGAGTGCTGATCAATGTCGCGAGCATGGCCGCGTACTTCCCCGTCCCGAACATGGCCGTCTACGCGGCGGCCAAGGCGTTCGTGCTGAGTTTCACCGAGGCCCTGTGGCACGAATCCCGTGGCACCGGCCTGCGCGTGCTCGCACTGTCCCCCGGCGCGACCAGTACCGAGTTCTTCGACGTCATCGGCACGGATGCCGCGGACGGCGGCGGCAAACGCCAGACCCCCGAGGAGGTGGTGGCGACAGCGTTGCGGACACTCGACCGCCGCACTCCACCGCCGAGCGTCGCCTCCGGTCGGCTCAACCGCGCGATGTCGAGCCTGGGCCGGGGGCTGAGCAGGCGTCGCGCGGTCATGCTCATGGGCTCCATGACCGCAGCCGGCTAGGGTCTTTCGTTCGGATCAGGCCGGATCCGAACGAAAGACCCCGGGTCTGACCGCAGGGGCCGGCCGGGTCTCCCCGGGTGGCTGGTCAACGACCTGAGCACGGGGTACGCGGACTCGGGAACTCCCGTGCGTCACCTGGCCCGTGGGACATCGCGGCCCGTCGGCCGGTGGTGGCACGCAGGCTCAGCGCGACGGCCGCGCCGTCGACTCCCGCACCACCAGCTCCGGCTGGAAGACGTACTCCGTGCTCGGTACGGGATTGCCGCGGATCTCCTCCAGCAGCGCGCCCACCGCCGCCGATGCCATGGCCTGCACCGGCTGCCGCACCGTCGTCAGCGGCGGATCGGTGAACGGGATGAGCGGCGAGTCGTCGTAGCCGACCACGGACAGCTCGCCCGGCACGTCGAGCCCGCGCTCCCGGGCAGCCCTGATCACGCCGAGCGCCATCATGTCGCTTCCGCAGACGATGCCGGTGCAGCCCGCGTCGATCAGTTCGGCGGCGGCCGCGTGCCCGCCCTCGACGCTGAACAGGGTGTGCCGGACGTAACGTTCGGCGCCGGCACCGGCCGCCTGGACGAATCCCTCCGTCTTGCGCCGCGACGGCACGTACCGTACGGGCCCGACCGCGAGTCCGATGCGCTCGTGGCCCAGCTCGGCCAGATGGCGCACGGCCATGGTCGCGGCCATGTGGTCGTCGGTCGAGACGAAGGGCGCCGACACCCGCTCGTTGTAGCCGTTGATGAGGACGAACGGCACCTTGCGTGCGGTGAGTTCGGCATAGCGGGCGGGGTCGGCCGATGTGTCGGCGTGCAGCCCGGACAGGAAGACGATGCCGTCGACGCCGCTCTCCTCCAGCTGCTCGACCAGCTCGTCCTCCGTCGCCCCGCCCGGCTGCTTGGCGCACAGCAGGGGCGTGTAGCCGTGACCGGCCAGCGCCTGCTCGACGACCTGCGCGAAGGCCGGGAAGACCGGGTTGGTCAGCTCAGGGACCACCAGTCCGACCAGCCCGGCGCTGCGGCGGCGCAGTCGTACGGGGCGCTCGTAGCCGAGGACGTCGAGGGCCGCGAGCACCCTGGTCCTGGTCGCCGCAGAGACACCCGGCTTGGCGTTGAGCACTCGGCTGACCGTGGCCTCGCTGACTCCCGACTGGGCCGCGATGTCGGCGAGCCGAGGGGCGCCCGCGCCGGCACCCCTCGGCCTGGGGATCGTCACACCGTCCACCACACCGTGGTGTCGGCGGGCAGAACGATCTCGCTCTCGCCCGTGGCGGCGACCGGCCCGCTGGCCAGCAGCAGCGTGCCGGGGGCCGGGATGCGTACCGGCGTGCCGGTGGTGTTGGTGGTGCAGACGAAGCCTTCGCGGGCGAGTGCCAGGACGCCCTCGGGCGCCTCCAGCCAGGTCACCGAGTCACCCGCACCCAGCCCCGGGTGCTCACGGCGCACCGCCAGCGCCGCCCGGTACAGCTCCAGCGTCGAGCCCGGAACCCCCGTCTGCGCCTCCACACTCAGCCCCGACCACTCCCCGGGCTGCGGAAGCCAGCTCCCCCCACTGCCGAACCCGTACGAGGAACCCTCCCGCGTCCACGGGATCGGCACCCGGCACCCGTCCCGGAAACCGTCCTGCCCCTCCGCCCGGAAGAACGACGGATCCTGCCGCACCTCGTCCGGCAGATCCGTCACATCCGGCAGACCCAGCTCCTCACCCTGATACACATACGCCGAACCCGGCAACGCCAGCATCAGCAACGACGCCGCACGCGCCCGACGCAGACCCAGCTCACGGTCGCCCTGCTCACGCAACTGGGTACCGAGGCCGGGCGGGTTGCCGAAACGCGTGGCGTGACGGGTGACGTCGTGGTTGGACAGCACCCAGGTGGTGGGCGCGCCGACCGGGCGCATCGCGGCCAGCGAGCCGTCGATGACCTCGCGCAGCTCCTTCGCGTCCCAGTTGGTGCCCAGATACTGGAAGTTGAAGGCCTGGTGCATCTCGTCGGGGCGCACGTACATGGCGGTGCGCTCGACGGTCGGGGTCCATGCCTCGGCGACGAGGATGCGCTCGCCTTCGTACTCGTCGAGGATCCGCCGCCAGGAGCGGTAGATCTCATGGACGCCGTCCTGGTCGAAGAACGGCATGACGTCGTTGCCGAGCAGCTTCAGCTGGTCGCTGCCGCCGATGTCGGGCAGGCCCGCCGCCTTGACCAGACCGTGGGCGACGTCGACGCGGAAGCCGTCGGCACCCAGGTCCAGCCAGAAGCGCAGGATCGAGCGGAACTCGTCCTGGACGGCGGGGTGTTCCCAGTTGAAGTCGGGCTGCTCCGGCGCGAAGAGGTGGAGGTACCACTCTCCCCCGGCCTCCGGCTGGGAGGTGCCACCCTTGCCGTCCGGCACCTCGACCCGGGTCCAGGCCGGTCCGCCGAAGATGGACTCCCAGTCGTTGGGCGGCAGTTCGCCGTTCTCGCCCCTGCCGGGACGGAAGTGGAAGCGCTCGCGCAGCCGGGAGCCGGAGCCCTCGCGCAGCGCCTGCCGGAACCAGTCGTGCCGGTCGGAGCAGTGGTTGGGCACGATGTCGACGATGACGCGCAGATCCAGCGCGTGTGCGCTCCGGATCAGTGCGTCGGCGTCGTGGAGGGTGCCGAACATGGGGTCGATGGCCCGGTAGTCGGCGACGTCGTAACCGGCGTCGGCCTGCGGGGACGCGTAGAACGGGCTGAGCCAGACCGCGTCGACGCCGAGCTCCTTGAGATAGGGGAGTCTGCTGCGTATGCCCGCGAGATCGCCCATGCCGTCACCGTTGCCGTCGGCGAAGCTGCGCGGATAGACCTGGTAGATCACCGCGTCCCGCCACCAGCCGGTGGTGTGCGTGCCACTCGTCGGGTGGGTGGGGGCGGCGAGGTGCTGGGTCATTTCATCCCTGGGTGTCGTCGGATGCGGAAGGAACGTACGCATGTGAGTCGTGGGGGGACGCTCAGCCCTTGACGGCGCCGGCCGATACGCCGGTCACCAGGTGCCGCTGCGCGAAGAGGAAGACGATCGCGGCGGGAACCGCGATGAGCACGGACGCCGCGGTCATCGGGCCCCACTGGGCGCCGTACTGGTTGACGAACTTCTGCAGTCCGCCCGCCAGTGTGAGGTTCTCGTCACCGACCATGAAGGCGGAGGCATAGGCGACCTCGCCCCACGCGGTGATGAAGGAGTAGAACGCGGTCACCGCGATCCCGGGCTTGGCCAGCGGCAGGATCAGCCGCCAGAAGGTGCCGAACGGGGTGAGCCCGTCCACCTGCCCGGACTCGTCGATCTCCCGCGGAATGGTGTCGAAGAAGCCCTTCATCATCCAGGCGCAGAACGGCACGGCGATGGTGAGGTACGTGATGACCAGACCGGCCGGCTCGTTGAGCAGGCCCATGCCCGCCATGATGTTGTAGATCGGCACGATCAGGACCGCGACCGGGAACATCTGGGTGATGAGCAGGGTCCACATCAGCCCGCGTTTTCCGGGGAAGCGGAAGCGGCTGACGGCGTAGCCGGTGGTGGCGGCGACGAAGACGCCGAGGACCGTGGTGAGGCCCGCGACGACCAGCGAGTTGCCGAACCAGGTGAGGAACGGGGTGTCGTTCAGCAGCCCGGTGTAGTTCTCGAACGTCGTCTCTTTGAAGAAGTCCGTGGTCGTGGCGTACTGCGCCGGCTTGATGGAGGTCAGGAAGACCCACAGCACCGGGAAGACGGCGATCACGGACGCGACGAGGAGCGTCAGATGCAGCGCGGCCGATGCGAGCGGCGAACGGCATCCCCTCACGGGAGCGTTGCCCGGGACGTTGGTCGTGGTCACCAGGTTTCTCCCTGCTTGCGGAGGACTCGCCGGTAGACCGCGGCGAAGAGCATCAGGAGGACGAGGATCAGCACGCCCCACGTCGAGGACTGCGCGAAGTCGCGCGGGCTGATCTCGAACGAGAACTTGTACGCCTGGGTCACCAGGATCTGGGTCGCCTCACCGGGACCGCCCCGCGTCAGCAGGAAGATCACCGGGAACATGTTGAAGGTCCAGATGGTGCTCAGCAGGATGACGGTGGTGGACACCGACCTCAGGCCGGGCATGGTGATGTGGCGGAACCGCTGCCAGGCATTGGCGCCGTCCATCTCGGCGGCCTCGTACAACTCGCCGGGAATCGACTGCAGACCGCCGAGCAGGGCGACCATCATGAACGGGACGCCGAGCCAGACGTTCACGGCAATCACCGAGAACTTGGCCCACAGCGGATCGTTGAGCCACGGCACGGCGTCGATGCCGCCGCCCGCGAGGAGCTTGTTGAGCAGGCCGTTGTTCTCGTTGTAGAGGAAGCGCCAGGCGAAGACGGAGACGAAGCCCGGCACGGCCCAGGGCAGGACCAGCATCATCCGGTAGAACGACCGGCCGGCGATCCTGCGGTTGAGGATGTTGGCGAGGGCGAGACCCAGGGCGAAGGTGACGGCCACGCAGGAGACCGTCCACACCAGCGTCCACCCGAGGGTGTCGAGGAACTGGCTGCCGGTGAGCGCGTCGGCGTAGTTGTCGAGTCCTACGTATTCATAGGTCGCCGGGAGGTGGTTGACCCCGATCGACCGCTCGACGTTGCGCTCGTTGGCGTTCGTGAAGGACAGATACACGCCGCGGAAGAGCGGATAGCCGATGATCACCCCGATCACGATCACCACAGGGGCGACCATGGTCCAGGCGTACCAGTGGGTGGTGAGCGCGCGGCGCAGTGGACCGGGCGCTCCTGCGGAGTCGCGGCGATGGCCGCGGGCCCTGTTGGGCTCCGCGGCCTTCGCCACCGACTGGCCGCTGGTGTGGACAGCCATCAGTCGGTCTCTTCCCTTACTTCCAGTCCTTGAGGAGCTTGCGGTAGGCGTCGCCCGCCGCCGAGGCTCCCTTCTCCGGGGTGGTCTGGCCGGTGAGGACCTTGGTGTACTCGGTCACGAGCGGGGCGAAGAGGCTGCCGCCCTCGGGGATCCAGGGACGCTCGACGGCCTTGTCGACGGCCGGCTTGAAGAAGCCGACGATCTCGTTGGCCGCGACCTGCGGGTCGGAGTAGACGGAGGTGCGGGTCGGGAGCAGGTTGAGCTCCTTGGCGACCTGGGTCTGGGCCTCGACGGAGCTCATGTACTCGACGAAGGCGTAGGAGGCGGCGAGGTTCTTGGAGCCCGCGTAGACGGCGAGGTTGTGGCCGCCCTGCGGGGCGCCCTGGCCGTCCGTGCCGGCCGGCACCGGGGCGATGCCCAGGTTCGCCTTGTCCTTGAACTCCTTGCCGGCGTAGGTGTCGGCGACGGCCCACGGGCCGTTGATCATCATGGCGACCTTGCCGTCCTTGAAGGCCGTCTGCATGTTGTTCCAGCCGTCGGTGGCGTCGGTCTTGGCGGCGCCGGAGTCGACCAGGTCCTTGACGACCTTCATGGCCTTGACGCCGGCCGGGTTGTCGACCGTGATCTTCTTGTTCTTGGCGTCGACCAGGTCGCCGCCCTCGCCGTAGAGGAAGGACAGGAACCAGTAGGCGTCGTCGCCGCGCAGGTACATACCGGTCTTGCCGGTCTTGTCCTTGATCGCCTTGGCGGCGGTCTTCAGCTCGGCGATGGTGCCGGGGACCTCGACGCCGGCGTCCTTGAAGATCTTCTTGTTGTAGAAGACGCCCATGGTGTCGATGACCTGCGGGACGGCGTAGGTCTTGCCGTCGTACTTCGTGGAGGCGGCGGCCTGCTCCAGGAAGTCCTTCTCGTTCTTCAGGGCCGGCGTGCCGTCGAGCGGGGCGAGGTAGCCGAGGTCGGCGAACTCGGGGGTCCAGGCGACCTCCGAGCGGATGACGTCGGGGGCGCCGGAGCCGGACTGGGCGGCGTTCTTGAACTTGTTCTGCGCCTCACCGAAGGGCACGTTCACATACTTGATCTTGACGTCGGGGTGCTTCTTGGTGAAGTCCTCGGCGAGCTTCTTGAAGACCTTGTCCTCGCTGCCGACGGTCGAGGTGTCCCACCAGGTGACCGTGCCGGACAGCTTGCCGCCCGAGCTGCCGTTCGCGCCCTCGGTGTCGTCGCCGCCGCACGCGGTCGCCGTGAGCGCCAGGCCCGCGACCAGAGCGGTGGCCGCTATGCCACGTCGCATGTGAACTCCTTCGATGGGGCCGCTCCATCACGGCGCCGATTCGTCGAGGAACGTAACAAGGTTGAAAGAAGACCGAAAGAGCTTGCGAGAGATTTCCGCAAGACACGGCGATCGTTACATCCGCGTGTCCTCACGGTTGCCGTCACGGACCTTGTCAGCCAAGGGTTCGTACGCTTCCGGCCTCGCCTGACCGCCCACGACAGCGTGCACGACCGATTGCCATGAGTTGCGTAACTGCTTCCGCAAGAGATTGCAGCGCTGTTACCTTCGAGAGAGGTCGGCGTTGAACCGGTAGATCCGGAACATCCCGAATCAGGCATCCGCAGGCATCCGAGGGATCCGAAGGGGACCGTCCATGACGCAGGAGCTCAGCACGACCACCCCGCCGCAGCTCGCCCGGCAGACGCGGAACTGGTGGCACGACGCCGTCATCTACCAGGTGTACGTCCGCTCCTTCGCCGACGGCGACGGCGACGGCATCGGTGATCTGCGCGGCGCCCGCGACCGCCTCCCCCATCTCGCCGCGCTCGGCGTGGACGCGGTCTGGCTGACCCCCTTCTACGCGTCCCCGCAGGCCGACGGCGGCTACGACGTCGCCGACTACCGGGCCGTCGACCCCCTCTTCGGCGATCTGTCCGACGCCGACGGCCTGGTCCGCGAAGCCCACCGGCTGGGCATGCGGGTGATCGTCGACATCGTCCCGAACCACACCTCCGACCAGCACGCCTGGTTCCGCGCAGCGCTCGCGGGCGGGCCCGAGCGGGCGTACTACCACTTCCGTCCCGGCAAGGGCACGAACGGGGAGCTGCCGCCCAACGACTGGGAGTCGGTCTTCGGCGGACCGGCCTGGACCCGGGTCCCGGTGCCGGACGGCAATGGGCGCACCTCCCAGCCGGAGGCCGGGGGAGAGTGGTACCTCCACCTCTTCGCGCCCGAGCAGCCGGACCTCAACTGGGACCACCCCGCCGTCCACGAGGAGTTCGCCTCCGTCCTGCGCTTCTGGCTCGATCTCGGGGTCGACGGGTTCCGTGTCGACGTGGCGCACGGCATGGTGAAGGCGGACGGCCTGCCCGACATCGGGCTGCGGGAGCAGGCCAAGATGATCGGCGCGCAGGTGCTCCCCTTCTTCGACCAGGACGGCGTCCACGAGATCCACCGCACCTGGCGCCGGCTGCTGGACAGCTACGACGGCGAGCGCATCGGGGTGGCAGAGGCCTGGGCACCGACGCCGGAGCGGCTCGCCCTGTATGTCCGCCCCGACGAGCTGCACCAGGCCTTCAACTTCCAGTTCCTGCGCTGCCCCTGGGACCCCGACCGGATGCGGGAGGTCATCGACGCCTCACTCGCGGCGACCGCCTCGGTGGGCGCGCCCACCACCTGGGTGCTGTCCAACCACGACGTGGTGCGTCACCCGACCCGCTACGGCGACGGCCCCACCGGTCTGCGTCGGGCGCGTGCGGCGTCGTTGCTGATGCTGGCGTTGCCGGGTTCGGCGTATGTGTATCAGGGTGAGGAGCTGGGTCTGCCGGATGTGACGGATCTGCCGGACGAGGTGCGGCAGGATCCGTCGTTCTTCCGGGCGGAGGGGCAGGACGGTTTCCGGGACGGGTGCCGGGTGCCGATCCCGTGGACGCGGGAGGGTTCCTCGTACGGGTTCGGCAGTGGGGGGAGCTGGCTTCCGCAGCCCGGGGAGTGGTCGGGGCTGAGTGTGGAGGCGCAGACGGGGGTTCCGGGCTCGACGCTGGAGCTGTACCGGGCGGCGCTGGCGGTGCGCCGTGAGCACCCGGGGCTGGGTGCGGGTGACTCGGTGACCTGGCTGGAGGCGCCCGCGGGCGTCCTGGCACTCGCCCGCGAAGGCTTCGTCTGCACCACCAACACCACCGGCACGGCAGTGGAACTGCCCGTGCCGGGAAGCGTGCTGCTGTCCTCGGCGGCACCCGAGTTCACCGGCGGGACGGTCCGCCTTCCCGCCGACTCCAGCACCTGGTGGGCAATCTGACATGCGACCGGTACAGTCCAATCC
The DNA here is from genome assembly GCF_042802855.1 of Streptomyces sp. NPDC057445. Taxonomy (NCBI): domain Bacteria; kingdom Bacillati; phylum Actinomycetota; class Actinomycetes; order Kitasatosporales; family Streptomycetaceae; genus Streptomyces; species Streptomyces sp. NPDC057445. The sequence goes on from NZ_JBHVDH010000001.1 coordinate 187,936, forward strand.
CATGACCGCACGGCTTGCCGACATCGCAGCCCAGGCGGGGGTCAGCGAGGCCACGGTCAGCCGAGTGCTCAACGGCAAGCCAGGCGTGGCCGCGACCACCCGCGAATCGGTGCTCGCCGCACTCGACGTCCTCGGCTACGAGCGCCCCGTACGACTGCGCCGCCGCAGCGCCGGACTTGTCGGACTCATCACCCCTGAACTGGAAAATCCCATATTTCCGGCTCTGGCTCAGGTCATCGGGCAAGCGCTGACCCGCCAGGGCTACACACCCGTGCTGGCCACCCAGACCCCGGGCGGCTCCACGGAGGACGAACTCACCGAAATGCTCGTGGACCGCGGGGTCTCCGGCATCATCTTCGTCTCGGGCCTGCACGCGGACACCAGCGCCGACATGCAGCGCTACGAGAAGCTGCGCGCCCAGGGCGTGCCGTTCGTCCTCGTCGACGGCTTCTCGCCGCAGGTGCAGGCGCCGTTCATCTCGCCCGACGACCGGGCGGCGATGCGGCTGGCGGTCACCCACCTCCTGTCCCTCGGCCACACCAGGATCGGACTCGCGCTCGGCCCGAAGCGATTCGTCCCTGTTCTGCGGAAAATCGAGGGTTTCGTCAAGGCGGTACGGGAACAGCTCGGCCTGACGGAGCAGGAGATCGAGTCCGAGCTGATCCAGCACTCCCTCTACACGCTGGAGGGCGGACAGGCCGCGGCTTCCGCGCTGATGGACCGCGGCTGCACGGCGGTGGTGTGCGCGAGCGACATGATGGCGCTCGGCGCGATCCGGGCGGCGCGGCAGCGCGGCCTCGAAGTGCCGGACGACATCTCGGTCGTCGGCTTCGACGACTCCCCGCTGATCGCCTTCACCGATCCCCCGCTGACGACCATCCGCAAGCCGGTTCCGGCGATGGGCCAGGCGGCGGTGCGCACACTGCTGGAGGAGATAGGCGGTACACCGGCGCCGCACAGCGAGTTCGTCTTCATGCCCGAGCTGGTGGTGCGCGGTTCAACCGCGGCGGGACCCGGGATCGCACCTAGTCCCTAGGACGTATCGCGTGCGGCCGGAACCCGACCAAGGGATGATCAGGCCAGGGCCGGGTATCTGGCAGACTCTGTCCCTATGGGTGAAGCGACCGTGAAAACTCTGGAAGGCCGGACGGCCACCCCGTCACCCATGGTGACCGAGAACGGCCCGGCTCCGGAGGACGGTCGGCTCCGCAGACTGCGCTCGCCGCGGCGCCCCAGGATCTGGTTCGAGATCCTGCTCATCGCGGTCAGTTACTGGACCTACTCCCTCGTCCGGAACGCGGTGCCGGAGCAGAAGGCGCAGGCCCTGCGCAACGCCGACTGGATCTGGGAGGCCGAGAAGGCGCTCGGCATCGCGGTCGAGCAGACGGTCAACCATGCACTGAACTCGGTGACATGGCTGATCGTGACGATGAACTACTACTACGCGACACTGCACTTCCTGGTGACCATCGGTGTCCTCGTGTGGCTCTACCGCCGGCACCCGGGCCGCTATGCACCGGCCAGGCTGGTTCTCTTCGCGACGACGGGTGTCGCGCTCGTCGGCTACTACCTGTATCCGCTGGCACCTCCGCGCCTGATGAACGGCCAGGACTTCATCGACACCGTCCTGGTGCACCACACCTGGGGATCGATGGCCTCGGGCAATCTGAAGCACATGTCGAACCAGTACGCGGCGATGCCGTCGATGCACATCGGCTGGTCGCTCTGGTGCGGAATGATCATCTTCGCGCTGGCGTCGGCGCCCTGGGCGAGGATCCTCGGCGTGCTGTACCCGACCCTGACCCTCATAGTCATCGTCGCCACGGCCAATCACTTCTGGCTGGACGCGGTCGGCGGACTGCTGTGTCTGGCCTTCGGCTACGGCGTTTCGTGCGTGTGGTACGGGTCCCTTCCCCACCGCCTGCCGCGGCACGTGGCGGTGCCGGCCCCCCTCGCCGCCCGTACCGTCGAGACCGCACCGCCGGAGCTGAACGCGGCACGGCGCTGAGCCGACACCCAGGAGGCGTCAGGGGGCGCACCGCAACGCTCCGTAACCGCGCTGCGGGCGGGCGACGGCCGTCGCCACCCGGACGGCCGCCCGGCTTCACCCGCATGCTGTCCAGGCCGCGCAGCCCCGGCCGCTCCCGGAAACGCTGAGGTACGACACCCCCCTCAGAAACGGGATCAGCATGCACATATCGCACATACTCGCCCCTCGGATCCGCCCCCGTCGCGGGTACGTGATCGCAGCGGCACTCACCGGCGCACTGCTCACCGCCGGCCCCGCGGCCGCCGACGGCCCGACCGGCCCCGCCCGCGACGACGACGACGGCGGCGCGGGCTCCAAGCCCACCGTCGTACTGGTGCACGGCGCGTTCGCCGATGCCTCCAGCTGGAACGGCGTCGTGGAGCGCCTGCAGCAGGACGGCTACACCGTCGTCGCCACCGCCAATCCCCTGCGCGGACTGGCCAACGACTCCGCCTACACGGCGAGCGTCCTCAAGAGCATCAAGGGCCCGATCGTGCTGGTGGGCCACTCCTACGGCGGTGCGGTGATCAGCAGCGCCGCGGCCGGCAACCCTCAGGTGAAGTCGCTGGTCTACATAAACGCGTTCATGCCGGACAAGGGTGAAGTCCTCGGCCGGCTCGCCGCCAGGTTCCCGGGCAGCGAACTCGACAGCGCGCTCAAGCCCACGCCGTTCCAGGGTGCCGACGGCGCCAAGGGCACCGATCTCTACATTCAGCCCACCAGATTCCGCGATGTCATCGCCGCCGACCTGCCCGCGGCAACGACGAAGGTGATGGCAGCGACCCAACGCCCGCTCAATGCCTCCGCGTTCATGGACACGGCCACCGCTGCCGCCTGGCGGTCCATCCCGTCCTGGGCCCTGGTCTCCTCCCGGGACAAGGCGATCGCCCCCGACCTGGAGCGGTTCGAGGCCAAGCGGGCCCGCTCGCACACCGTCGAGGTCGAGTCCTCCCACGTCGCGATGATCTCCCACCCCGACGCCGTCGCGAACCTCATCCGTGCCGCCGCCGCGGATGCGAGGCCCGCCCTGGCCGCCACCGGCTCCAGGACCCTCTCGCTCGCGGTCACCGGCGGGATCGCGGGGATGTCCGTCATCGCGGGCGCGGTGGCCGTCGCGGCCACCCGCAAGCGGCGGAAGACGGCGCGCTGAGGACGGGGCGGAGCTGAGGACGGGGCGGCGCTCCGGCGGCCGTGCGGGCGCCGGAGCACTGCTCGCACCCGCGTGGTCGCCGCCCGGTCTCCCGGGCCGCCGCCGAGACCGGCACCCGCACGGTCCGCAGCTCTACGCCCCGTAGAACAGCTCCTCCACCACCGCCCGTGCCCGCCTCGTCGTGCGCCGGTAGTCGTCGACCATCTCGCCGCTGGACCCGGCGTGGGACAGCCGGCCCGTGTGCCCCGGACCGTACCCCAAGTACCTTCCCACCGCGCTCAGTTCACGGGCGTCCGAAGGGAATGTGTCTCCGGGACGACCGCGGACCAGCATCACGGCGTTGCGCACACGGGTCGCGAGGACCCAGGCCTCGTCGAGGATCTGCGCGTCCTCCGTGGACAGCAGTTCCGCGGCGTGGGCGGCGGCGAGGGCCTCACGGGTCCGGGTGGTGCGCAGACCCGGTTCGGCCCAGCCGTGGCGCATCTGGAGAAGCTGGACCGTCCACTCGACGTCGCTGAGGCCGCCGCGGCCGAGCTTGGTGTGGAGGGTGGGGTCGGCGCCGCGCGGGAGGCGTTCCGACTCCATGCGGGCCTTGAGCCTGCGGATCTCGCGGACCGCGTCCTCGCCGAGGCCCTCGACCGGATAGCGGAGCGGGTTGATCAGCTCGATGAACCGTGCGCCCAGTTCCTCGTCGCCCGCCATCGGTTCGGCGCGCAGCAGCGCCTGGCTCTCCCAGACGAGGGACCAGCGGCGGTAGTACGCGGCGTACGAGGCGAGCGTACGGACCAGGGGGCCGCTCTTGCCCTCCGGACGCAGATCGGCGTCGATGAGCAACGGCGGGTCGGAGCTCGGGAGTTGGAGCAGCCGCCGCAGCTCCGACACGACGGCGTTGGCGGCCCCTGCCGCCTCCTGTTCGTCGACGCCTTCACGCGGCTCGTGGACGAACAGGACGTCCGCGTCGGAGCCGTAGCCCAGTTCGTGCCCGCCGAAGCGGCCCATGCCGATGACCGCGAAGCGGGTGGGGAGCGTGTCACCCCACTGTTCGCGTACGACTGCGCGCAGGGCGCCCGCGATCGTCGCCGCGGTGAGGTCGGTGATCGCGTTGCCGACGCGGTCCACGAGCGCACCGGGATCTTGTTCGGCGGGGCTCTCCTCTGTGCCGTACGAGCCGATCAGGTCGGCCGCCGACGTACGGAACAGCTCACGCCGCCGCACCCCGCGGGCCGCCGTGACCGCTGCCTCCGCGCCGTCGGCGCGGCCGACCGCGGCCAGTACCTCCTGCTCCAGATGGTCCCGGCCGCGCGGCTTCAGCCCCTCCGGGTCACCGAGGATCGCGACCGCCTCCGGGGCACGCAGCAGCAGATCGGGGGCCAGCCTGCCCGCGGACAGCACACGCGCGAGGTTCTCCGCGGCCGCGCCCTCGTCACGCAGCAGCCGCAGGTACCAGGGCGTCTTGCCGAGCGCGTCGGAGACCTTGCGGAAACCGAGCAGTCCCGCGTCCGGATCGGCCGAGTCGGCGAACCAGCCCAGCAGCACCGGCAGCAGCGTCCGCTGGATCGCCGCCTTGCGGGTCACACCCGACGACAGGGCCTCCAGGTGGCGCAGCGCCGCGGCCGGATCCGCGTAGCCGAGCGCCTTGAGGCGCTGCCCTGCCGCCTTCGTACTGAGCCGGGTCTCGCCGGGAGCGAGCTGGGCGACCGCATCCAGCAGCGGCCGGTAGAAGAGCTTCTCGTGCAGCCGTCGCACGACGGTCGCGTGCCGCCGCCATTCCTTGTCGAGCTCGGCGACCGGGTCGGTGCGCAGCCCCAGCGAGCGCCCGAGGCGGCGCCGGTCCTCCTCGCCCTCGGGGACGAGATGCGTACGGCGCAGCCGGAACAGCTGGATCCGGTGCTCCATCGCGCGCAGAAAGCGGTACGCCTCGTCCAGCTGTGCCGCGTCCTTGCGGCCCACGTACCCGCCCGCCGCCAGCGAGTCGAGCGCGTCGAGCGTGGTTCCGCTGCGCAGCGTCGCGTCGCTGCGGCCGTGCACCAACTGCAGCAGCTGTACGGCGAACTCGACGTCCCGCAGCCCTCCTGGCCCGAGCTTCAGCTCGCGGTCTATCTGTGCGACCGGAATGTTGTCGACGACCCGGCGGCGCATGTTCTGCACGTCGCTGACGAAGTTCTCGCGCTCGACGGCCTGCCATACGAGCGGGGTGACCGCCTCGAGGTAGTCGGCGCCCAGCTCGGGATCACCGGCCACCGGCCGTGCCTTGAGGAGCGCCTGGAACTCCCAGGTCTTCGCCCACCGCTGGTAGTAGGCGAGATGGCTGGAGAGCGTCCGCACCAGGGGCCCGTTGCGGCCTTCCGGCCGGAGATTGGCGTCCACGGGCCAGATCGCGCCCTCGACCGTGGTCTCCGAGCAGATCCGCATCAGGTGCGAGGCGAGCCTGGTCGCCGCCTTCAGCGCCTTCGACTCGTCCGCCGCCTCTGCGGGCTCACCGACGAAGATCACGTCGACGTCGGAGACATAGTTGAGCTCATGGCCGCCGCACTTGCCCATCGCGATCACCGCGAGCCGGCAGACGGCGGCGTCCTCCGGCGCGGCGGTGCGGGCGATCGCGAGGGCGGCCCGCAGAGTCGCCGTCGCCAGGTCGGCGAGCTCGGCCGCGGTCTGTGCGACATCCGTGGTGCCGCACACGTCACGGGCCGCGATCGACAGCAGGCAGCGGCGGTACGCGACGCGCAGCGACACCGGATCGGTGGCCTCTGCGAGCCCCCGCTCGAACTCCTCCACACCGGGGTGCAGATCGGCGGCCTCGTACGTCACGAGCGCATGCCAGTCGCGCGGGTGGCGCGCCAGATGGTCCCCCAGCGCCTCAGAGGCACCGAGCACCCCGAGCAGCCGGTCCCGCAGCGGTTTCGCGGAGATCAGGGTGTCGAGGAGAACCCGCCGCTCCGCCGGCTCCTGCGCCTCGACGAGACGGACGAGCCCACGCAGCGCCAGGTCGGGATCGGCGGTGGCGCCCAGCGCGTCGAGGAGCACCGAGTCGGCGCGTACGGGCGCCATCTCCGGCAGGTCGAGGAACCGCTCGGCGACAGCGGGGTGGGTGAAGCCGTGCCGCAGCAAACGGGTGAACGTACTGCTTCTGCGTCCCGGCACCGTCATCCCGCCGCCTCCGATCAAGGTCCGGATCCGAGCCTAGGCCCTGATGGGCCCGATCGGCCCGGCAGGGGCGGTCTCCGGTGCCGGATTCCGATGAGTGCGGTCGCCGAGCGGAGTCAGTACTCCGAAGGGACCATTAAAAGAGCCGAGAGGATGGACGCCATGCCCGCACAGACACACGCGCAGGCACAGGATCCGGCGGCGCAGCCGCTGCCCGAGCCGGTGACGGACCTCGACGAGCGCTACAGCTCCCCCTCCGCCACCGCGACACCCTGGTCAGAAGCCGCGGCGGTCCTGGAGAAGGCCGAGATCTTCTGGCTGTCGACCGTACGGCCCGACGGCCGCCCCCACGTCACCCCGCTGATCGCCGTCTGGCTTGACGGGGCGCTGTACTTCGCCACGGGCGAGCGGGAACGCAAGGCACTGAACATCGCCACCAACCCGCATGTGGTCCTCACGACCGGTTCCAGCCTGTTCGGCACGGGCCACGACCTGGTCGTCGAGGGCGAGGCGGTGCGGATCACCGACGAGAAGCGGCTGCGCCGGCTGGCGGAGGCGTGGGAGGCCAAGTACGGCTCCGAATGGCACTTCGACGTACAGGACGAGGCGTTCCGGTCCGACGGGCACGGCCGGGCCCTGGTTTTCGAAGTGGCCCCCGCTACGGCTTTCGGGTTCGGCAGGGGCGAGGCCTTCAGCCAGACCCGCTGGCGCTTCACCGGACGGGAATGACCATCGCAGACACCGCCACCGAAGACAGGGAAACCTGGGAAACCTGGAAGTCCTCCCTCTTCTTCCGGTCTTCCAGGATCCTGAGGGCAACGGCCGGGTGGTCCGGGGAGCCTCCGCACCGCTCGCCGAACGCCGACCGCAGCCGACGCGGGCCGGCGAGGACACGGCACGGGAGGTCCCGCCCATGGAGTTCACGCTCGAAGTCGTCGTCGTCCCGGTCACCGACGTGGACCGGGCCAAGGAGTTCTACCGCGACAAGGTGGGCTTCACGGTCGACCACGACACCCGCATCGACGAGCGCTTCCGCATCGTCCAGCTGACCCCGCCCGGCTCCGGGTGCTCCGTCGTGATCGGCGAGGGCATCCCGCTCCCCGGCGGGAGGAAGCTCGAGCCCGGTTCGTACCAGGGTCTCCAACTCGTCGTCGGTGACATCAGGGCAGCCCATGCCGAACTCGTCGCCCGCGGCCTGGACGTCACCGAACCGGAAGCGGTCGCCCCGGGCGACGGCGGTACGTTCATGCACTTCAGCGATCCCGACGGCAACGGCTGGTCCGTCCAGGAATGGACCGTGCGCGCCGACCGGCCCCTGCACGAGTTCCTGTCCGAGCAGGCACGAGCGCGCGCGGACGACGGCGGCGGGGACTAGCCGCCCCGCCCGGACCTCCGCAGGACATCGGGGCAGCGTCATGGAATGGACCCTCGAGGTGATCGTCGTCCCGGTCAGCGACATCGACCGGGCCCGGACCTTCTACGCCGACCGGTGCGGCTTCACCGTCGACCACGACACCCGCATCGACGGCGGCGTCCGCATCATCCAGCTCACCCCGCCCGGCTCACCCTGCTCGATCGTCATCGGCTCGGGCCTGACTCCCGCCCCCGGGCAGACGACGATGACGCCCGGCGCGATCCAGGGCCTCCAGCTCTGCGTCCCGGACATCGAAGCCGCCCACGACGAGTTGCTGGAGCGAGGCGTCGGGGTCAGCGCGGTCCAGCATGTGGGGCCGTCCGGCTGGGAGCCGGGCAAGGGCGAGCCGTGGAACTCGTTCGTCTTCTTCACCGACCCCGACGGCAACGGGTGGGTCGTCCAGGAGTCCCCCGCGCCGCTGGCGGAGCGCGGTCCGCCGGCAGAGTGAGCGCACACGACCGGCTCGCGGTCCGGTCGGGGCGAGCCGGTCGTGTGCCGGCCGGTCGGGGCACGAGCCGGTCGGGGCGAGCCGGTCGGGGCGAGCCAGTCGGGGCGCGAGCCGGTCGCGGTCTTCGGGGAGGTGCGACCGCGAGCCGCTCGTCGTGCGATCACTGCATGGAGACGATCTGCGTCCGCAGCTCCGCGATGCGCGGGGTGATCAGGCTGCGCTCGATGGCCCGCGCCTGCGCGCGGCTCGCCTCACGCACCGACCCCCTGACCGCCCGCCACGGCCTCGCGCTGGTCAGCACGCGGTAGCCGTCGAGGTAGGGGCTGTCCTTGGCGTGGCAGTGGCCCATGATGCGCACGCCCCTGCCCAACGGGTGGGGGCCCGGGTCCGCGACCGTGTGGCGGTGCCACTCCACGCACCACCGGCACCACACGCGGACACGGCCCTCCTCGTCAAGGAATCCCTGGACGGTGGGCACCTCATGCATGATCGTTTCTCCTTCGATCGGGGTGGTTCGCGCGACCGCCGGGGAGCGAGGGGCTCTCCCCGGCGGCCACCGCGGTCATTCCGTGCTGTCGGACCGGGCCCCGGCGGGGCGGTGGCCGGTTTCCGCACCCGGCTCCGTACCGGGATCTGCGGGGGGTTCCGTACCCGGCTCCGTACCGGGATCTGCGGGGGGTTCCGCACCCGGCTCCGCACCGGGATCTGCGGGAGGTTCCGCACCCGGCTCCGCACCGGGCTCCGTACCGGGCTCCGTACCGGGGCCACGGACCCCGCCCGGGCCGGAACTGCGCCTGCTCAGCAGGTAGCAGGTGATGCTGACCGCGCTCAGCCCGAGCGCCGCCGTCAGAGGCTCCCCGGGCGCCTCGCCGTCGAGGAAGGTCACCGCCACGGCCGCGGTCGCCAGCACGGCGCTCACGCTTCTGGGCCCCCGCTCGGCCCCTCCCGCCGATGCCTTGGACTTGGCGACCTGACCGCCTGCCATGGCGAGGACGGCGCAGAGGCCGTACGCCCAGGACATGGTCGTCGGATCGGCCGCGCCCGCCAGGTCCAGCAGCGCCCGGGCCAGGGTGGCCAGGCCGAAGAAGAAGACGCCGCTGTGGGCACCCGGCTGCGGCAGACGCAGCGGACGACGCGTCAGCACGCCCTCGATGTCGATGACGGGGACGGCGAAGGACCGGCCGCCGAGGAGTCGCCGGGCCCCTTCCGACCACAGGGTGATCGCACCCATCACCGCTATCACCGCCACGCTCCACGGCGTGAGGGCGTCCGTCCCGTCGGCCGCGGTGGCCGCGGCACCGAGGATGATGCTGAGCACCCTCGGCAGGGGTTCCCAGCTCCCGCCGCTCGTCGCCGACTTGACCGCGCGGCCGGCGAGGATCGCGAGGATCAGGCAGCCGAGGTAGCTGCCGGTCGCGACCGCTCCCCCCGCGTGGTGAGGGCCGGGGAGCGCATGGGCGAGATTGAGGAGATTGCCGAACAGGACCGCGCTCAGCATGCTCGGGCGCGGCAGGTTCATGTACACGGAGCCGTCGGGCGCCACCGCGAAACCGCGAACGCGTAGTGCCCAGAGGTTGTCCGCTCTATCGTGAAGCTGAGGTTGCACATCGTCTCCTGGTAGGGGCTGGTGCTGTCTCGGGGGCTCGCGGCCCTGGCCGGCCGCGAGCCCCAGTCAACTCCTCGAATACCTTGGCCAAAGCACCACGGAGGACGAACTTCCGGGACGGGCGAAAGCAGGTTTTTCGTTTCTGCGAAGCCCCAGGAATGTACGAAAGGTGTTCTTGCGCGCCGTTGTTCTTCTACGGTTGAGCGGGTGACCAGGCCAGAACAGAGCGTGAGGGACGGTCAGCCCACCCCGTGGGACTACCTCGTCTTCCTCGCCCGGATGAACACGACGACACACAGACAAGCCGTCGACCACCTGTACGAGACCTACGGGGAGACCTACGTCGAGCAGAGCGTCGGCAATGTGCTGAAGAAGATACGGAAGTGGTACGGGAACAAACCGCTCTTCCAGACCGGCAGCGAGCGCCCGACACTGACGGAGACCGGCCGGCTGTGCCATCAGCATGCCGAGCGTGTGAAGTCCCTGTACGAGCACATCCGGGAGGAGCGCGACAACGCGAAACCGCTCCTGCCGCGCCTCGCCCATCTGCCGCACCATCTGCACTACGTCGCCCGTCTGGAGAGCTGGCTGCGCAACAAGTACGGGCCGGAGAAGATGCTCGAGACGATCCCGTTGCGCCAACAGCACCGCGGCGACAACGAGTTCAAGCAGCACGCGCTGCTGCCACTGCGGCACGGTGAATACCAGGCGGTCATCGGCCGCCGCGCACCGGAGGACATGGACGGGCTCAGGTCGGAGCGCCTGTACTGGGCCCAGTTGCAGGCCAAGGTGAAGGCCGGATACGCGGGCGACACCATGCAGCTCACCGAGTTGTCGAAGTACCCGCTCATGGTCGCCCCCAGGGATCTGGGCTCCCGGCTGCTGCTGGAACAGAAGGTCGAGCAGTACGGCATCGGGCCACTGATCATCGCCGAGGAGTCGTACGAGACGTCGACACACATCCTCCGCATGCGCGCCGACCATCAGGCGGGCGTCCTCAACGACCGCGTCGTGGTGGTTCCGTCGGACGTCGCCCTCGTCTTCAAGACGGACTACGAGTTCGGCGGCACGGGGGCGGAGCACTTCAAGTGGGTGCCGATCATGCACAACGCCGAGCAGCTGCAACTGGAGGTCTGCGTCACCACGCTGAACCAGCGCTCGGAGCTCCTCACCGAGGCCGTCACCCAGCTCCAGTACATCTGCCGCAAGCTTCCCGGCCTGGAAGGTGAGCAGCGGGGCCGCGGCCGGGGACCCGCGCGGCGACCGGTGCCCGGACCGCGACAGGACTCCCGGCGTCCGGCGGGCAACTGACACGCCTGCGGGCCGGCTGCCGGTGAGCGACCGGCCCGCAGAGCCCTTGCCGGGGCCCACTGTCCCACGGGTCGCAGAAGGCACGGGCGCACGTACGCGGCTCCGCCCGGTCGGTCGGACTCGGGTGGCCGGGCGTCACAGCGCGTACCCGTGCCGCCACCGCCGGGCTCTGCCCGTGCGTGCCGACTTCGGGACCTGCCCCGGGTGTGGGTGGGAGACGACGGCCGGGAGACGGCCCAGACCCGGCACAACCACTCCGGGCCGACGGTCGGTGACCGTCGGCCCGGAGTGCGATACGGGCGCGTTACCCGCGCTGACCTGCGCCTACAGCACCGGCAGGTTCTTGCGGAGCTCGAAGGCCGTGACCTCGGAGCGGTACTCCTCCCACTCCTGCTTCTTGTTGCGCAGGAAGAAGTCGAAGACGTGCTCGCCCAGCGTCTCTGCGACCAGCTCGCTGCGCTCCATCAGCGTGATCGCCTCGCCCAGGTTCTGCGGCAGCGGCTCGATGCCCATGGCACGCCGCTCGGCGTCCGACAGCGCCCAGACGTCGTCGTCGGCGCCGGCGGGAAGCTCGTAGCCCTCCTCGATGCCCTTGAGGCCCGCGGCGAGGAGCACCGCGTAGGTCAGGTACGGGTTGGCGCCGGAGTCGATGGAGCGGACCTCGACGCGGGCGGAGCCCGTCTTGCCCGGCTTGTACATCGGGACCCGGATCAGGGCCGAGCGGTTGTTGTGGCCCCAGCAGATGTAGGAGGGAGCCTCGCCGCCCGAGCCCGCGGTGCGGGCCGAGCCGCCCCAGATGCGCTTGTAGGAGTTGACCCACTGGTTGGTGACGGCGGAGATCTCGGCGGCGTGCTTCAGCAGGCCGGCGATGAAGGAACGCCCCACCTTGGAGAGCTGGTACTCGGCGCCGGACTCGTAGAACGCGTTCCGGTCGCCTTCGAAGAGGGACAGATGCGTGTGCATGCCGGAGCCGGGGTGCTCGGAGAAGGGCTTCGGCATGAAGGTGGCCTGGACCCCCTGCTCCAGCGCGACCTGCTTCATGACCAGGCGGAAGGTCATGATGTTGTCGGCGGTCGACAGCGCGTCCGCGTACCGCAGGTCGATCTCCTGCTGGCCGGGCGCGCCCTCGTGGTGGCTGAACTCCACCGAGATGCCCATGGATTCGAGCATCGTGATGGCCTGGCGGCGGAAGTCCATGCCGACGTTCTGCGGCGTGTGGTCGAAGTAGCCGGAGTTGTCGGCGGGTGTGGGGCGGGTGCCGTCCAGCGGCTTGTTCTTCAGCAGGAAGAACTCGATCTCGGGGTGGGTGTAGAAGGTGAAGCCCAGGTCCGAGGTCTTGGCAAGGATGCGCTTGAGCACGAAGCGCGGGTCCGCGAAGGACGGCGAGCCGTCGGGCATCAGGATGTCGCAGAACATCCGGGCGGTGCCTGGTGCCTCGGCGCGCCAGGGCAGGATCTGGAAGGTGCCCGGGTCCGGCTTGGCGATCATGTCGGACTCGTAGACCCGCGCGAAGCCCTCGATCGCGGACCCGTCGAAGCCGATGCCCTCGTCGAATGCCTGCTCGAGCTCGGCAGGAGCCACCGCGACCGACTTGAGGAAGCCGAGCACATCGGTGAACCACAGGCGTACGAACCGGATGTCGCGCTCTTCGAGGGTACGGAGCACGAATTCCTGCTGCTTGTCCATGAGCCACATCCTTGCAGTTCAGACGGCCTGTGCACCACCGCCGGGGCGTAGCGGAAGAGCTTCAGTATCACGATCCGGGGTTTCGCCCACATTACGCACCCTGTATGACGTGCGGCACGCCGCCGCCATTACCATCTGCGCTCATGGGGGGCCCGCGGCGCAGCCGCATCGCGCGCATCGCGCGTCCCGTGGCACTGGGGAGTGCCGTGGCGACGCTCCTCGCCGCGCTCTTCATCTGTCCGGGCGGCCTGGCAGCCGCCGGTCCGGGCAGCGGCACGGTCCACGCCGGCGGCTCGCACGGCATCACGACCGCCCCCCGCGCCGCCGTCGGCACGAGCGAGTTCATCTGTCCGTACGACCGCGGTGACTGCGGGCTCCTCCCGCATCTCACCCAGGCCGTGCTCACCGCTCCGCCCCAGGACGGGCCGGTGTCCGGCGCGCAGCCGTCACCCGGCGCCGCCACCGGGCACCGCACCGGCCAGGTGCCCCGCACAGGAGCGCTCGCCCGCGCCCCGGATCTCCACGTCCTTCAGGTGCTGCGGACGTAGGTCGTGTCCTCCGCACCCGCGTCATCACCCACTTCCCTCACGCAGAAGAAGGACGAAGCAGAATGACCGCCAAGACCAGCAGCAACGACCGCCGGGCCCGCATAGAGGAGCTGCGCCGCGCCGAGCGGGCCCGCGAGCGCCGCAACCGGATCATCACGATCTCGCTGAGCGCCGCCCTCGTCGCGGGCCTCGTCGGCTTCGGTGCGTACGTACTGAACGACCGGTCCGAGAAGAAGGAGCAGGCCGAGGTCACCGCCAAGGCGCCCATCAACGGCGAGAAGTCCTGGGACGCGAAGAAGCTCGGCAACAAGCACGTCACGACGGCGGTGAAGTACCCGATGAAGCCGCCGGTCGGCGGTGACCACCACCCGTCGTGGATGAACTGCGACCGCAACGTCTACGACAAGCCGATTCCCGAGGTCAACGCCGTGCATTCGCTGGAGCACGGCGCGGTGTGGGTCACGTACAACGACAAGGCTCCGGCCGCCGACGTGACGAGGCTGAGGGAGAAGGTCGGCAAGACCTCGTATTCGCTGATGAGCCCGGTGAAGGACCAGGCCGGGCCGATCATGCTCAGCGCGTGGGGCAAGCAGGTGACGGTGGACGGCGCGGACGACCCGCGGGTCGACCAGTTCTTCACCAAGTACGTCCAGGGTCCGCAGACGCCCGAGCCGAACGCCCCCTGCACCGGCGGGCTGGGCGCATGACCCGGACGCACTGGGTCGCGATCGCGGCCGTGGTGCCGGCGCTGCTGTTCGCGGGGGCGGCCACCGTCGCGTCCGCGGGCGGCGACGACGGCACCAATGCCGCCGCGACGGTCCCCGCGGTGGACTCGGCGGAGGCGGGCTTCGCGCGGGACATGGCGGTCCATCACCAGCAGGCGGTGGAGATGTCCTTCATCGTGCGGGACCGTACGCAGGACGAAGAGGTACGCCGGCTCGCGTACGACATCGCCAACACCCAGGCCGGCCAGCGGGGCACACTGCTCGGCTGGCTCGATCTGTGGGGGCTGCCGAAGGTCCTCGCCGGGACCGAGCCGATGGCCTGGCTGAAGTCCGGGGAGCACGGCGAAGAGCACGGAGGGCAGCACGCCGGCCACGGCGGCGTCGAGCAGCGTGACGGGGCGCCGATGCCCGGCATGGCCACCCGGGCCGAGCTGGACCGGCTCGCCCGGTCGAGCGGCAAGCAGGCCGAGATCCTCTACCTGCGGCTGATGACCGACCACCACAGGGGCGGCGTCGCGATGGCGCAGGGGTGTGCCGGCCTCTGCACGGTGCAGGCGGAGAGGAATCTCGCCCAGCGCATGGTGGACGGCCAGCAGGCAGAGCTGGAGCTCATGGCGGACCTGTTGAAGGCGCGGGGCGCGGCGCCCCGCGGCTGAGCGCACCGGGCCCTGTGCCGGATCGGCCACAGCCCGCCCTGGCGCGGTGTCCGGTGGTGGGTCCGGGTGGCGGCTGTGCCGTCACCCGGACCGGCGATCGAGCGGTGAGCACGGCCGGGTGAAGCCAGGCCCACCCCGGCCGTGTGCCGGATCAGGCGCCGCCCGCCCCGGGCAGCCACACCACCCGGGGCGGGCGGACCGCTGCGCACAGCGGCAGCCCGTGGCAGTCGGTGAGCCCGAGGCTCGTCTCCGCCGCGCCGGAGGCCACCAGCTCCTCGGGGATGTCCGCGAAGAACAGCTTCGCGCGCCGGAACATCGTGAAGCTGCCTCCGGACGGCAGCTCGCCCCAGGTGAGATAGAAGAAGCGCTCGCCGCGCCGCCCCTGCACGTAGGGGCCGCGGAAGTCCGTCGTGCCGTCGGGCACCCGGACGACATCGGCGGTGATGTCGAACAGGGCTTTCTCGGCGTCCGCCGGCACCAACTGCTCGGGGTCCTTGCCCCGCTGCACCCCGGCGTGCACGTCGGAGAAGTCGCCGCAGCCACGGCCGGGCAGGTCGCGGCCGGTGATGCGCAAGGTCAGCCGGGTCATCGGCAGGCTCCTCTCGACCCGTTCGGGCACCGACGGGCGTCTTCGGGCGGCAGCAGCCGCGTGGGCGGCTCTCAGCAGGTTACGTAGCCCGGCGGGGGGTTGACCCGGTCCTCCCCCGGCGCCAGGACCGCCCGGGCCACCGCGTCGGGGCGGTCCAGCATGATCAGATGGCCCGACGGCTCGACGGCGTAGAAACGGGCGTCGCCGAGCTGCCGGGCCAGCGCGCGCTGCCGCTCGAGCCGGTGGAGCCCGAACCGTCCGCCGCGCCCGTCGTACGCGGCCAGCACGGTCACCGGGACGCCGTCCGGGAGCGGGAAACGCTCGCGCAGGACGAGGAGTTCGGCGGCCACCGCCCGGTAGTGGGTGTTCTCCAGCAGGGCGCCGTGCAGCACGCGCGAGGTTCCGTAGCAGCGGCGTACGAGATCGGCGGGGGCCGGGTCGCCGCCGCCCGTCCGGGACAGACGGACCGTCGCACGGCGGACGAGGGGTCCGAGCGCGGTGGGCGCGCCCATGCTGGCCAGGGCCGCACCGATGCCGCGAGCCACGGCCGTGCGCAGGGCGGGAGCCGCGGGGACGCGCGCATGCTCCTCGATGCTGGAGTCGACGAGGACGATGCCGGCCGCACGGGAGGGGTGGAGACGGGCGAAGGCTTCGGCGTGGAACCCGGCGATGGAGTGCCCGACGACGGTGGCGGGCCGGTCGCCGAGGCCGAGCGCGTCGAGGAGTGCGGCGATGCGGTGCGCCTCGCCGGCGGCCGACGGCGGCACGGAGGCGGGTCCGCTGAGCCCGTGGCCGGGGCGGTCGAAGCGGACGACGGTGCGGTGCGCGGCGAGCAGGGGGACCACGGGATCCCAGTCGAACCAGCTCATGGAGAGCCCGGCGCTCAGCACGCAGACGGGACCGCTGCCCTCGACGACGACGTGATGGGGCACCCCGCCGATCCGTACGAAGCTCACTCTGTACGTCTCCTCTCCCGCGCCACCGAGTGCGCGAGCACCGTCGGCCACCCTGCCACGCCCGGTACCGGGAGTCGCCGACCGGCCCCGAGACCCGATGCGCGCCCGGCCCGGCGCGGCCACGAACACCGGGGCGTGACCACAACGTCCGGGGCGGGCTTCAGGGCGGGCTTCAGGGCGGGCTTCGCGTCTCGGGGCGAACCGGTCCGGTGCGGAAGAGCGGTGGCGGCGGCGTGCGTGAAAGTGCCGGTCGGCGCGTCGGCCAGGGCGAAGACAGAACTGGTAGACATCCGGACACTTCCGGCATGGCGCCCATGTTAGGTCGTGTCGGACCTGTCCTTACCGGGGACTCCCGCAAGGTGGAGCTAGTGTGCGTCGTGTGACGAGCGATCGGAGGGCCATGCACGGACAGCTACTGCTGCTCCTGGCCCTGCTGTTCGGATTCGTCACGATGCATGCGGCGGGCCATCCCGCGGAGCAC
The DNA here is from genome assembly GCF_042802855.1 of Streptomyces sp. NPDC057445. Classification (NCBI taxonomy): domain Bacteria; kingdom Bacillati; phylum Actinomycetota; class Actinomycetes; order Kitasatosporales; family Streptomycetaceae; genus Streptomyces; species Streptomyces sp. NPDC057445. The sequence continues at coordinate 204,679 of NZ_JBHVDH010000001.1, forward strand.
GCGCCTGCGGCTTCCGCGCCGGTCGGACCGGCCCATGAGCAACACACGGACCCCGACACCCCTGCGGCCGGCACGGACCCCGCGCCCGCCTGTCTGACGGTACTGGGCTTCTTGGGAGTCGCGCTGCTCGCCACCCGCCTCCTTGTGCGCCGCGGGTCCGGCGGGAAGCGCAGTGCGAGGGCCCGGCCCCTGCCGGCCCACCCCATATGGCCGAATCCGCCGCCGCTCCGGACCGTGCTCGTCACCTTGTCGGTGCTGCGCCACTAGGAGCGCGCCCGGCCGTCCCGCCCTGCCCTGACGCGGTGGCAGGCGCACGCCTTTTCACGCCTTCACCCCCACAGCGAGGTGCACACAGTCATGCGCATGGAGCACACCGGTCAGAACTCTCCCACCCGTCGCGCCGTACTCGGCGCCGGGATCGCCGCCGCGGGATCCGGGCTGCTCGCGGCCTGTTCCGGCGACGAAGGAACGGACCGCAGCGGCCATGGCACGGCCGCGGGCGCCGGCCCCGAGGGTTCCCCCGCCCGCGACGGCAAGAAGGGCGACGCCCGGAAGGGCGGGCGCCACGGCCGAGAGGACCGCAGCCTCACCTTCACCGCCACCCCGAGCACGGTCGAGCTGGGCGGCGGGCGCACCTTCAGGACCTGGACGTACAACGACGAACTGCCGGGCAGGGAGGTCCGTATCACCGCGGGCGACACGCTTGCGCTCAAGCTCTCCAACCATCTGCCGGCGCCCACGACCGTGCACTGGCACGGCATCGCCCTGCCCAACGACATGGACGGCGTGCCCGATGTGACACAGCCGCCGATCAAGCCGGGCGACTCGTTCTCGTACCGCTACGAGGTGCCGCACCCCGGCACGTACTGGTTCCATCCGCATCTGGGTGTGCAGGTCGACCGGGGGACGTACGCGCCGCTGATCGTGGAGGACCCGAACGAGCCGCTCTCCTACGACCACGAATGGGTCGTCATGCTGGACGACTGGATCGACGGGGTGGACGGCTCGACCCCGGAGGACGTGTTCGCCCAGCTCCGCAAGGGCAGACCAGGCATGGCGCACGGCAAGGGGCACGACGGCCCGGGGCACGACGGCCGCGACGGTCACGACGGCCACGAGTCCGACAAGCGCGGCAAGCCCCATCCCTCCGGAGGGGTGCCGGCCGGTGCCGGCGGGGCCCGGGCCAAGGACGACGGGAAGAACGAGCCGCCGTCGCCCTACGGCGGAAGGGGCCCGCGCCGCCTCCTGACGGGCGCGAGGAGCAAGCTGCTCGGCGGCCACGCGGGCGATGTGGCCTACCCGTACTACCTGATCAACGGGCGCACCGCGGACGATCCGACGCAGTTCAGGGCCAAGCCCGGCGACCGGATCCGGCTCCGGATCATCAACGCCGGCGGGGAGACGGCCTTCCGGGTGGCACTCGGCGGCCACCGGTTCACGGTCACCCACTCCGACGGCTTTCCCGTCCGCCCCTACAAGACCGACGCGATCCTCATGGGCATGGGCGAGCGCTACGACGTGCTGTTCACGGCGAGGGACGGCGTCTTTCCGCTCACCGCGCTCGCCGAGGGCAAGAGGGGCTCGGCGTTGGCCGTGCTGCGCACCGGCAGCGGTTCGCCCCCGAGGCCGTCCACGCGCCCGGCGGAGCTGTACCGGAAGGTCCTGACGTCGGCGGCCCGCCTCCGACCGGAGGAGTCCGTGGCGCTGCCCCGGCGCAAGCCGGACCGCCAGATCACGATCAAGCTGACCGGCGGCATGGAGAGGTACGACTGGGCCTTCGACAGGCATCCCTACGACCCCGAACAGATCCACCGGATCGAGTACGGCGAGCGGGTGCGGCTGGTCCTCATCAACATCACGGAGATGTGGCACCCGGTGCATCTGCACGGCCACACCTACGCCCTGGCCGGGATCGACTCGCGCGGTGCCCGCAAGGACACGGCCGCGGTCCTGCCGCACCACAAACTGGTGGTGGACTTCGACGCCGACAATCCGGGGGCGTGGATGCTCCACTGCCACAACATCTACCACTCGGAATCCGGGATGATGACGACCGTCGCCTACCGTGGGTGACGACTCGCCGACGCAGGGCCGGTCCTTCGGGGGCGCCCCCAGTGGGGCGCCCCACATCCCCGCACCCGAACATTGTGTCAATCAGACGATTACACTGTTCCCGTGCCCCAACTTCGTCTCGCTCTGAATCAGATCGACTCGACCGTCGGCGACCTCGCCGGAAACGCCGAGTCGATCGTGCACTGGACCCGGCACGCAGCCGAACAGGGGGCGCATCTCGTCGCGTTCCCCGAGATGGTGCTGACCGGCTACCCCGTCGAGGACCTGGCCCTGCGGTCGTCCTTCGTGGAGGCGTCACGGACCGCCCTGCGGGCGCTCGCCGCGCGCCTCGCCGACGAGGGCTTCGGGGAGCTCCCCGTGATCGTCGGCTATCTGGACCGCTCCGAGAAGGCCCAGCCCCGCTACGGCCAGCCCGCCGGGGCACCGCAGAACGCGGCGGCCGTGCTGCACGGCGGCCGGGTGGTGCTGACCTTCGCCAAGCACCACCTGCCCAACTACGGCGTCTTCGACGAGTTCCGGTACTTCGTGCCGGGCGACACCATGCCGGTGATCCGCGTCCGCGGCATCGACGTCGCCCTCGCCATCTGCGAGGACCTCTGGCAGGACGGCGGCCGTGTGCCGGCCGCCCGTTCGGCCGGAGCCGGGCTGCTGGTCTCGGTCAACGCCTCGCCGTACGAGCAGAAGAAGGACGACACCCGCCTGGAGCTGGTCCGCAAGCGCGCCCAGGAGGCCGGGTGCACCACCGCCTACCTGGCGATGATCGGCGGTCAGGACGAGCTCGTCTTCGACGGCGACTCGATCGTCGTCGACAAGGACGGCGAGGTCGTCGCGCGCGCCCCGCAGTTCGCCGAGGGCAGCGTGATCCTCGACCTCGACCTGCCGGCAGCTTCGCCCGAGCCCCCGACGGCCCGCGGCGAAGTCGCCGATGGACAGCGTGTGGACGACGGCCTGGCCGTCGACCGGGTCGTCATCTCCGAGGAGCCGCTCCCGGCGTACGAGCCGGAGCTGACGGGCGGTTACGCCGAGCGCCTCGACGACGAAGAGGAGTTGTACTCCGCGCTGGTCGTCGGCCTGCGCGCGTACGCCGCCAAGAACGGCTTCCGCTCCGTCCTGATCGGCCTCTCCGGGGGTATCGACTCCGCGCTCGTCGCCGCCATCGCCTGCGACGCGCTCGGTGCGCAGAACGTGTACGGCATCGCCATGCCGTCGAAGTACTCCTCGGACCACTCCAAGGGCGACGCGGCCGAGCTGGCCCGCCGCACCGGACTGAACTTCCGGACCGTGTCGATCGAGCCGATGTTCGACGCGTTCATGAGCTCGCTCCACCTCACCGGTCTCGCCGAGGAGAACCTCCAGTCCCGGCTGCGCGGCACCACCCTGATGGCCGTCTCCAACCAGGAGGGCCACATCGTGCTGGCGCCGGGCAACAAGTCGGAGCTGGCGGTGGGCTACTCGACGCTCTACGGCGACTCCGTCGGCGCGTACGGCCCGATCAAGGACGTGTACAAGACCTCCGTCTTCCGGCTCGCGCAGTGGCGCAACCGGGCGGCCGAGGAGCGCGGACAGACCCCGCCGATCCCGGAGAACTCCATCTCCAAGCCGCCGAGCGCCGAACTGCGCCCGGGCCAGGTCGACACCGACTCCCTCCCGGACTACGAGGTCCTGGACGGGATCCTGGAGCTGTACGTCGACCGCGACCAGGGCAAGGACGCGATCGTGGCGGCGGGTTACGACGAGGAGGTCGTCACGAGGACGCTCCTGCTCGTCGACAGGGCCGAGTACAAGCGCCGTCAGTACCCGCCGGGCACCAAGATCTCGGCGAAGGGCTTCGGCAAGGACCGGCGCCTGCCCGTCACGAACCGCTGGCGCGAGACGACGACGCACTGACCTGCCGCTCGGGCGTGGTGAGGGGGCCTTCCGCGACGACGCGGGAGGCCCCCTCCGCCGTTTCCCGGCCGCCCCGGTCGAGGAGTCCGGCCGTCGCCGCGATCAGCAGGCCGGCGACGGCCAGCGCCGCGCCGACGAGGGCGGGGGACGTCCAGCCCCAGCCCGCCGCGATCGCCGCGCCGCCGAGCCAGGCGCCACCCGCGTTGGCGAGGTTGAAGGCGGAGTGGTTGGAGGCGGAGGCCAGGGTGGGGGCGTCCTGGGCCTTGTTCATCACCAGCATCTGGAGCGGGGTGGTCGTCATGAATCCGACCGCGCCGAGAACGACGACCGTCGCGAGGGCGGCCCACGGGTTGTGGACGGTGAAACGGAAAACGACCAGGACCAGGGCGAGGGCCGCCAGCGAGCCGTACAGAGTGGGCCGCAGGGCCCGGTCGGTCAGCGGTCCTGCGGCGAGTGCGCCGAGGGTCATCCCGATGCCGAACAGGGCGAGGACGAGGGTGACGGACGGCTCCGCGAGGCCCATCACCTCGGTGGTCATGGAGGCGAGGTAGGAGTAGACGGCGAACACGCCGGCGAAGCCGAAGACGGCGGTGAGCAGTCCGAGCAGCACCTGGCGGTTGCCGAGGGCACGCAGTTCGCGGCCGAGGCTCTGGTGCGCGTCGACGGGGGTGTGCGGGACGAGCCGGGCGAGCGCGGCCATCGCCACCAGGCCGATCGCCGTGACGACGAGGAACGTCGCGCGCCAGCCGAGGTGCTGGCCGAGGAGCGTCGCGGCGGGTACGCCGATGATGTTGGCGACGGTGAGGCCCAGGAACATCGTGGCGACGGCTCGCGCCTGCCGCCCTTCTGCGACGAGACGGGCCGCCACCACCGCGCCCACCCCGAAGAACGCTCCGTGCGGCAGTCCGGCCAGCACCCGCCCCGCGACCAGGGTCGCGAACCCTGGCGCGAGCGCAGAGGCCAGGTTGCCGACGGTGAAGAGCGCCATCAGCAGCAGGAGCATCCGCTTGCGCGGGAGTCGGGAGCCGAGGGCGGTGAGCAGCGGGGCGCCGATCACGACACCGATCGCGTACGCAGACACGAGGTGACCGGCGGTGGGGACGGATGTGCCGAGGTCGTCGGCGACGTTGGGCAGCAGGCCCATCATCACGAACTCGGTCGTGCCGATGCCGAAGGCGGAGACGGCGAGCGCGAGCAGCGCCAGGGGCATGGGAGAGCCTTTCCGGTTTAGTTCTCATGCGGAACAAAGGCTCTCGGACGAATTGTTCCCGCGCGTGAACCCAGGGTTGCGCGGAGATTCTCCCCTCCCCCGCGCGCCGGGCGCCGAGGAGGGGCCGGACGGAGGTCAGAACCTGAGGCGGGCCGCGATCGGCAGGTGGTCGCTCGGGGTGCGCGGGAGGGCCCAGGAGGAGACCGGCTCGACGCCCTTCACCATGATCTGGTCGATCCGGGCCATGGGGAACGACGCGGGCCAGCTGAAGCCGAAGCCGTCGCCCGCGGCGCCCTGCGTGGAGCGCATCTGGGACGTGACCGCGTTCAGGGAGCGGTCGTTCATCGTGCCGTTGAGGTCGCCGAGCAGGACAACCCTGGGCGTCTCGTCACGCGCGATCGCCTCACCCAGCGCGTCGGCGCTGGCGTCCCGCTGGTTGGCGGTGAAGCCCGCGTGCAGCTTCACCCGCACCGACGGCAGATGGGCCACGACCACGCCGAGCTCGCCGTCCGGCGTCGAGACCGTCGACCGCATCGCGCGCGTCCAGCCCAGCCGGATGTCCACGGGCCGGGTGTCGCTCATCGGGTACTTGCTCCACAGCCCGACCGTGCCCTGCACCGAGTGGTACCGGTACGCCGGCGCCAGGGCCTTCTCGTACGCCGGGACCGCGTCCGCCTTCAGCTCCTCCAGCGCGACGACGTCCGCGCCTGACTCCGCGACCTGGCGCGCGGTGCCCTCCGGGTCCGGGTTGTCGGCGTTCACATTGTGCGTGGCGACCGTGACACCGCCCTTGCCGCCCTCGCCGTCCGCCTTGTCGAAGACGAGGCCGCCGAAGAGATTGAGCCACACCACCGACGGCACCAGCAGCGCGATCAGCGCGGTCGCGGACCGCCGTACCAGTGCGCCCACCAGGAGTACCGGGACCAGGACACCCAGCCAGGGCAGGAACGTCTCCGTCAGGCTTCCCAGGTTGCCGATCCGGTTGGGGATCTGCGCGTGGAAGATCATCAGCATCGCGACGGCCACCGCGCAGACGGCGAGGACGATTCCGCGCCGCCAGATCCCCGGATCACCGCGCCATCTGTCGAGCACCGCCCGGAACCGGGATCCGGAGCGCGGGTCCTCCGCGCCTTCGGTCCCGGTCTCCGCGATGTATGCCTGACGCATGCCGTGTCCTCACTGCTTTGCTGTCGTGCCTGCAAGCCCGTGCCCGCCCCGCAGACGACCCTAGGGGATGCGGCACGGCCGGCTGTCGTACGGTCACGAGGACGACCCGGCGGCGCGGCGGGTTCCGATCAAGGAAGCCAGGGCGGCGGCTGTGACAGAACGCGCATATTGGGGCCGGGGCCGGCTGCTCACCGGCCGGGCGGGCGCAGACCCTCCAGCACGGCGGAGACGACCCGTTCGGCCAGATCGTCCGGCAGCGGGGCGTCGGGCCGCATCACGGCCCGTACCAGCATCGGGCCGACGATGAGGTCGTTGACCAGGTCGATGTCGACGTCGTCCCGGATCTCGCCACCGGCGACCCCGCGCCGCAGGATCTCCAGGACGGTCGCGCGGCGGGGGTCGATCACGGTCGCGACGTACGCCGCCCACAGTTCGGGGTGGCTCTTCATCTGCGCGAGGACGTTGTGCAGCAGCACGGAGGAGCGCTGCGCGAGACCGCGGACCCGGACGGACTCCAGCATGACGACGAGGTCGTCGCGTGCGGACGTACCGGGCAGGGAGGGGTCGGGCGGCTCGATGTCCCGCAGGACCTCGACGAACAGCTCCTCCTTGTCGCTCCAGCGGCGGTAGATGGTGGCCTTGCCGACCCCCGCGGTGCGGGCGAGGCGCTCGATGGAGATGTCGCCGAGCGGGACTCCCTGCTCCAGGAGGGTCACCACCGCCTCCCGGATCGCCTGCTCGGCCGCCTCGCTCCGGGGCCGGCCACGCCGCGGTTGCGCGCCACGGCCCGCGGGCCTGCCGGCGCCCCTGATCGCCGGCCTGTCAGGGGACCTGCTTGCGCCTCTGTCGGAATGTGCGCCCCTCATCGTTCCGGCGTCGCCCCGCACCACCACCACCGCCTCCGCCTTCCGCTCCGTACCGGCCGACTCTCCGCGTCACGGGACCGGCCGCCACCGGCCGCCGCCCCCGGTGCTCACCCTCTGGCCGCTCCCGCCTTCGAACGCTCCTCCGGCTCCCCCGGGACGGGCGGGCCGCCCGTCCCGGGCCGGACGCGCCCCGGGAGGTAGATCGCCACGACCACCGCACCCACGACCGTCGCCGTCGCCGCCCCCAGCGCGGTGAGGTGCATGGCGAGGACGAAGGCGTCGTTCGCGGGCCCGACCAGCAGTTTCCCGGCCGGCCCGAGTTTCGCCGCGACACTGAGCGTCGCCTCGATCGACTCCCCTGCCGCGTGCCTGGCCCCGTCCGGTACGCCCGCGGCCGTCTCGAGGGTCCCCTCGATCCCGCCCCGGTACGCCGCGGACAGCAGCGAGCCGAGCATCGCCACGCCCAGCGCGCCGCCCACCTGCCGGAACGTGTTGCTGATCGCGGACCCCACACCCGCCTTCTCCCGCGGCAGCGACTGCATCACCGCCACCGTCACCGGCGGCATGACATGCGCCATTCCGGCGCCCTGGACGAAGAAGGCGACCTCGATCACCCACAGCGGTGTCGAGCCGTCGAAGAGGGCGAAGGCGGCGAGTCCCGTGGTGATCATCAGCATGCCCGCCGTACACGTCGCCCTGGCACCGAAGCGGCGGATGGCCAGCCGGGCGCGCGGAGCGAAGGCCGACTGTGCCACCGCGAGCGGCAGGAGCATCAGCCCGGCCGCCAGCGCGCTGTAGCCGCGCACGCTCTGCAGATAGAAGACGGAGAGGAAGGCCACGCCCATCATCGCGAAGAAGCCGAGCGCGGTGGCGGCGATCGCCGAGGAGAACACGGGGTTCCTGAAGTACGAGAAGTCGAGGGCCGGGTGGTCGCTGCGCACCTCGTACAGCACGAATGCCGTCAGCACGGCCAGGCCGCCGAGCAGCGGCAGCAGCACCGCCGGGGCGGTGAGGGAGGCGAGTTCACCGCCGCGGATGATCCCGTACACCAGCAGCACGAGACCGACGATGGACAGCAGCACGCCGACCGGGTCGAGCCTGCCCGGGGCCGGATCCCTGGAGTCGGGGATAAGCAGCACCATCGCGGCGAAGCCCACGATCACGACGGGGACGTTGACCAGGAAGATCGAGCCCCACCAGAAGTGCGCGAGCAGCAGTCCGCCGGTGAGCGGGCCGAGGGCGATGGACACACCGACGCCGCCCGCCCAGATGCCGATGGCCTTGGCCTGCTCGTCGTGCTCGAAGACATTCATCAGGATGGCGAGGGTGGCCGGAATGACGAACGCGGCGCCGATGCCCATGACCGCGCGGTACGCGATGAGTTCGGCCGAGGACCCGGAGAACGCGGCGAGCGCGGAGCCGATGCCGAACACGACCATGCCGAAGAGCAGCGCTTTCTTGCGTCCCGTACGGTCACCGACCAGCCCCGCCGTGAAGAGCAGTGCGGCGAAGACGAGGGTGTAGGCGTTGATCGCCCACTCCAGCTCGCCCTGGGTGGCGCCGATACCGACGGGTGCGGGGGTGGCGATCGTCTTGACCGCGACATTGAGGACCGAGTGGTCCAGCACCACGATGAGGACGCTGAACATGAGGACGCCGAGGATGGCCCACCGGCGCCGGTGGACGGCTTCCGGTACACGGGACGGGGCGGAAGGCACCCCTGGTGGTGTGGACATGCTGGCAGCTTTCCCGTTTTCGATACGAGACCGTCTCGTATAGGAAAAAACGACCGGGATGGCGGAACATTGCGGCGGTGTGAACGGCACCACTTCACGCGGCAGGCGTCGGGATGCCACCATGGACGGGATCCGGGGACGCCGTAAGGGCGCCTCGAGATGACGAAGGAGCCGTTCACCATGACGCTTCAGGCTGCTCAGACGCAGCCCGCCGACAGCAGCCCCAAGGCGCTGTACGGCGGCAAGAGCACTCGTCGCCTCTCGGTCCACGACATCGCCGCCGCCAAGGAGCGAGGCGAGAAGTGGCCGATGCTCACCGCCTACGACGCGATGACCGCGTCCGTCTTCGACGAGGCGGGCATTCCCGTGATGCTCGTCGGCGACTCGATGGGCAACACCCACCTCGGCTACGACACCACCGTGCCCGTCACGATGGACGAGATGACCCTGCTGTCCGCCGCCGTCGTGCGGGGCACCAAGCGTGCCCTCATCGTCGGCGACCTGCCCTTCGGCTCGTACCAGGAAGGGCCGGTCCAGGCGCTGCGCAACGCCACCCGGCTGGTCAAGGAGGCCGGTGTCGGCGCCGTGAAGCTGGAGGGCGGGGAGCGTTCCCTGCCCCAGACCGAGCTTCTCGTCCAGGCCGGCATCCCCGTCATGTCGCATCTCGGTCTGACCCCGCAGTCCGTCAACACGATGGGCTACCGGGTGCAGGGCCGCAGCGACGAGGCCGCGCACCAGCTGCTTCGCGACGCCAAGGCCGCGCAGAACGCGGGCGCGTTCGCCCTCGTGCTGGAGCTCGTCCCGGCCGAGCTGGCCGCGGAGGTCACCCGCTCGCTGCACATCCCGACCATCGGCATCGGCGCCGGTCCCGACACGGACGCGCAGGTCCTCGTCTGGACCGACATGGCCGGTCTGACGGGCGGGAAGGTGCCCCGCTTCACCAAGCAGTACGCGAATCTGCGCCGGACGCTCGGCGACGCGGCCAAGGCCTTCGCGGACGATGTCGTCGGCGGGGCGTTCCCTGCCGAGGAGCACACCTTCCACTAGCGCCTTCCGCCGGCCGCAGCAGTCAGGCACCACGCAACACCGCCCCAGGCCACTCCCGGCACCAACGACAGCCCGCCGATCTTCCCCCGTCGGCGGGCTGTCGGCGTTCTGTCGGCGTTCTGTCGGTGGCCTGTCGGTGGCCTGTCGGTGGTCTGTCGGTGGTCTGTCGGTGGCGGCTGGGACCGTTTGCGGCATGACGCGAACCGACAAGAACGCCGTCGAGGTACGAGGCCTCGTGAAGCACTACGGCGAGACGAAAGCGCTGGACGGTGTGGACCTCGACGTCCGGGAGGGCACGGTGCTCGGGGTCCTCGGGCCCAACGGCGCGGGCAAGACCACTCTCGTGCGGTGCCTGTCCACCCTCATCGTCCCGGACGCCGGACGCGCCACGGTCGCCGGGTTCGACGTGGTCGGGCAGCCGCGCCGGCTGCGCCGTGCGATCGGCCTCACCGGCCAGTACGCCTCCGTGGACGAAAGGCTCTCCGGCGTGGAGAACCTGTATCTGATCGGGCGGCTGCTCGATCTGTCCCGCAAGGACGCGAGGCGCCGCGCCGACGAGCTGATCGAGCGCTTCTCACTTACCGAGGCCGCCAGGCGCCCGGCCTCCACATACTCCGGCGGTATGCGGCGCCGCCTCGACCTGGCCGCCTCGATGATCGGGCAGCCCGCCGTGCTCTACCTGGACGAGCCGACCACCGGGCTCGATCCCCGTACCCGCAACGAGGTGTGGGACGAGGTGCAGCGAATGGTCGCGGAGGGCGTCACCGTCCTCCTCACCACGCAGTACATGGAAGAGGCCGAGCAGTTGGCGAACGCGCTGACGGTCATCGACCGCGGCCGGGTCGTCGCCGAGGGCAGGGTCGACGAGCTGAAGGCGAGGGTCGGCGGCCGGACGCTGCGGATCAGGCCGGCGGACCCGGACCATCTGCCGGCGATGGCCGCCGCGGTCCGCGAGGCGGGCCTGGACGGCGTCACGGGTGCGCAGCCGGTGCCGGACGAGGGAGTGCTGTACGTCCCGATCCTCAGCGACGGGCAACTGACCGCCGTGGTCGGCCTGCTGGGAGCCCGTGGCTTCGCACTCGCCGACATCGGCACCGATCTGCCCAGCCTGGACGAGGTGTTCCTGGCCCTCACCGGCCACAGGACGACGTCCGTCAACGACACGATTCCCCAGGAGGTCGCGGCATGAGCGCCACCACCGTCAGCACCACCCCTCTCGCCGACGACGACCGGATCGGCCTGCGCGGCAATCTGCGGCACATCGGCGCTCTCGTCCGCCGCAATCTGCTCTGGATCCGTCAGGACCCGGAGTCGATGTTCGACGCAGTGCTCATGCCGCTCGTCTTCGTGCTGCTCTTCGTGTTCGTCTTCGGCGGATCCGTCGGGCAGGCGCTGGGCGGCGACCGTGACACATACGTCGACTACGTCGTACCCGGCCTGATGGCGATGATGGGCATGAACATCGCCATGGGAGTGGGCACCGGCTTCAACCAGGACTTCCAGACGGGCGTCATGGACCGTTTCCGGTCCCTGCCCATCGCGCGGTCCTCGGTCCTCATCGCGAAGATCGTCGTCGAGGTCGGACGGATGCTGGTCGCGACGGCGGTGCTGCTGACCGTCGGCTTTGCGCTCGGCCTGTCCGTGGCGGACGTCCCCGGGCTGTTCACGGCCGTCGGCCTGGCGCTCGTCTTCGGTTCCTCGATCATGTGGATCTTCCTCACGATGGGCGTCGTCATGAAGAACGCCCAGTCGATCCAGGGCATGGCGATGCTGGTGCTGATGCCGCTGCAGTTCGGTTCCTCGATCTTCTCCCCGCCCACGACCATGCCGGGCTGGCTGCAGACGTTCACCGACTACAACCCGCTGTCGTCGCTCGCGGACGCCGCGCGGGGCCTGATCCACGGCGGCCCCGTCGCCCACGACGTGTGGGTGACGCTGATCTGGTCGGCGGTGATCACCGTGGTGATGGCTCCGATCGCGATACGGAAGTTCCGGACGAAGTCCTGAGGCGGGCGGCGCGTACGAGGGCGGCGGCCTCCTCCAGGGTGAGGCGGCCGCCCTCGGCGTACCGCGTCTCGTAGACCTCGTCGCCGAGCGCGGCGCGGGCGGCGCGTTCCGCGCGGTCGTGGCCCTCGCGCTCCAGCGTGGTCCGGAAATGCCGGACGGGCAGCAGGTTCCGGTACGCGCCGAGGAGCCGGGCCCCGTCGTGCGCCGTCTCCTCGCCGAGCCCGACGAGCGCTTCTGCGGCGCTCAGCAGATGGGCCGCGGCCATGTGCGGCGCGACCAGCTGGGAGAGCGGGGTCATGGCCGACTTCAGCGCCCGGGTCGCGTAGGTGAGCGCGTCGTCGTAGCGTCCGTCGAGGCAGTCCAGCCAGGCGAGGCCGCCGACCCGGAAGCCCTCGAAGATCGCAAGGGTCTCGGACTCGAACTCTCCTGAGAGCAGGTCCAGTTGTGCCCGCGCCTCGGCGGTGCGCCCGTCGAGGCCGAGGAGCAGGGAGAGGAAGAGACGAGCCGTCGACACGGCCTCGTGGGCGTTCTCGTCCGCGTGCTTCAGCACCTCGTTCAGGATCGCCTCCGCTTCGTCGCGACGGCCCAGTTCGGTCAGCATCGATGCGAGCCGGGCCCGCAGCAACGGCACCTGGCTGTCGGCGCCGAGGCGCACGGCGCAGTCGATGGCGGCGGTGAAGTCCTCGGCGGCGAGGATGAACTCACCGCTCTTCTCGCGGGCCTCGCCCCTGGCCGACAGCGCACCGGCGGTGCCCCAGAGATCTCCGTGGCGCTCGAAGATCTCCAGCCCGCGGTCGGCGTCGGCGGTCGCGTCGCCCGCCCATTCGCTGCGGTTGGCCAGCACATTGGCGCGCAGCTGGAGGACGGCCGCGAGATCCCACTCGTGACCGAACTCCTCGCAGGCGCGGACGGTCTTGTCGAGGGCGCGCATCAGCTGGTCGCCCTCACCGGTGAGCAGGACGGCGTAGAACCAGAGCAGGCCGGGGAAGCGGCAGGTCTGCGGCAGCCCCGGGCGGTAGACCTCGGCGACACCGCGCAGCCACTCCAGCCGCTCCGGCGAGGTCCAGACCTCGACACCGTGCTCCATGCTGACCATCCCGATCAGCCGCACACCGCGCCGGGCCTCCAGGAGCCGCTCGGACTCCAGCGGCGGCGGCGCGTCGATGACCCGGGTGGGCATGGGCTGCACGCGGGTGAGGGGCGGTGCGAACGGGTCGGGGCCGAGCTCCGCCACGGCGCGCGCCCAGTACCGGGCCATGGGACGCAGATCCCTCATCTGCCAGTACCAGGCCAGCGACAGCACCAGACACAGTGCTTCGTCCTCGTCGTGGGCGGCGCAGGCGCGGCGCAGGGCGGTGCGCATGTTCTCCTGCTCCCTCTCCAGGACGGCGATGGCGGCGATCTGCCCCGGCCCGCGCAGCAACGGGTCGGTGCGGCGGGCGAGTTCGCGGTAGTACACGAGATGCGCCCGCTCGGCGTCCGCCCGGTCGCCCGCCTCGTCGAGCCGCTCTGCCGCGTACTCGCCGACGGTCTCGAGCAGCTGGTACCGCATCCCGCCGTCGGCCGAAAGCACAGCGACGACAAGAGACTTGTCGACAAGGGCGCCGAGCAGGGAGACGACGTCGCGGGCGTCAACGACCGCGCCGTGCGCGTTCGCCGGGCCGTGGGCGGCAGTTGCGGCACTCGACCCGCCGGGCGAACCGGCAGTCCGCGCGACGTGCGCACCGGCCTGGCCGCCCGACGCAACGGGAGATCCTGCCCTGGGCGCACCGGCCGGGCCGACAGGGGCAGGTGCCGGGGCCCCGCCCGGTGCCGTACCCGGCGCGCCGTGCGCGCCGTCCCGGCTGCCCGGTGCGCCGGGAGCTGCCGTGCGCGGGCCCACCGCGCCGCTCGCGCGTTGGTCACCCACTGCCCCTGAGACCTCGGCGGCTCCGGTCCCCGCGGCCGGAAAGGAATCCGGACCGGCACCGTCCACCGCGGGCCCGCCGGGCCTGGCTCCGTCCGCCGGGCCGAACGGTCCCGGTGTGAACCCGTCCGTCGCACCGGACGAACCGGGCCTTCCGGACGCCTCTGCCGGACGCGGCGTCCCCGCGACGGCACGGGACGCCGCACCGCCTTCCGGCGCGGCCCGGTCGGCGGGCCAGCCGGCGGAACCCGACGCCGGTGGGGTCCCCGGTGTGTCCGGGACCGAGGCGCCATGAGACGCGGGAGGCGCGGTCACCGCGCAGACCGCCTCCGCCCCTTCGAGGGCGCAGCCCCGGGCGAAGACCGCGAGCCGGCGCAGGACCGTCCGTTCGGGGGCGTCGAGGAGTTCCCAGGACCAGTCGACGACCGCGCGAAGGGTCTGCTGGCGCGGCAGGACGGTCCGGCTGCCGCTCGACAGCAGCCGGAAGCGGTCGTCGAGGCGGTCGGCGATCTGGCGGGCGCTGAGCATCCGCAGCCGGGCGGCGGCCAGTTCGATGGCGAGCGGGAGGCCGTCGAGACGACGGCAGATCTCGGCGGACGCGGCTGCCGTGGCGGCGTCGGCATCGACCCTGAACGCGGGGTTCGCGGCCGCGCCGCGGTCGGCGAACAGGCGCAGGGCCATCGGGGCGGGCAGGGGGCCGACCGGGCGGATGGACTCCCCCGGGACGCCGAGGGGCTCGCGGCTCGTCGCGAGGACCGTGAGTCCGGGGCAGAGTTCCAGAAGCCGCTCGCACAGGACGGCGGCAGCGGTCACGACGTGCTCGCAGTTGTCGAGGACGATCAGCATGCGGCGTCGTGCGCAGTGCTCGGTGAGGCGTACGAGCGGGTCGTCGCCGTGCGGCTCGGTCGCGGCCCGCAGTTCCTCGGACCCCGTCCCGCGCAGCACGGTCTCGCGCGCCCCGAGGGCGCTGAGCACGGCATCGGGCACATTCGCCGGGTCGCCGACCGGTGCGAGCTCCACCAGCCAGACACCGTCCGCGTACGCCCCGGCGGCCTGCTCGGCGGCCTCCTGCGACAGCCGGGTCTTGCCCGCCCCGCCCGGCCCGAGCAGCGTGACGAGCCGGGCCCGTCCGAGGTCCGCGCGGATGACCTCGATGTCCGCCTCCCGCCCGACGAAGCTGGTCAGCCGCGCACGCAGATTCCCCGGCGCGGGCGCCCGGGACGGTCCCGGCGCCCGCGCGGGGACCGTCTCCTCGGGGTTCAGCAGCTCCGCGTGCAGCGTGCGCAGTTCGGGGCCCGGGTCCGTGCCCAGGCGGTCCGAGAGGTCACGGCGTACGGACTCGTAGGCCGCGAGGGCCTCCGCCGGACGCTCCTCGGCGCGCAGGGCCCGGATGCGCAGCGCCTGCAGGCGTTCGTCGAGCGGATACTCGTCGCAGAGCACGGCGAGCTGTGGGAGCACCTCCTGTGTGCGGCCCAGGGCGAGCACCGCGGCAAGGCGCGTGCGGCGGGCGTCCAGACGGCGTGTCTCCCAGCGGGCCGCCTGTGTCGTACGGCCCGGCAGATCGGCGAGCACCGGGCCCCGCCACAGTGACAGTGCCTCGTCCAGCAGCTCCGCGGCCCTGCCCGGGTCGCCCCCGGCGTGTACCCGCGCCCCCTCCCCCGCGAGCCGCTCGAAGCGGTGCAGGTCCACGTCATCGGCGTCGGCGCACAGCCGGTAGCCGCCGTCCGCCGACACCACGGCCCCGCGCCCGAGGGCCCGCCGCGCCCGCCCCACGAGTGCCTGCACG
This sequence comes from Streptomyces sp. NPDC057445, assembly GCF_042802855.1. Classification (NCBI taxonomy): domain Bacteria; kingdom Bacillati; phylum Actinomycetota; class Actinomycetes; order Kitasatosporales; family Streptomycetaceae; genus Streptomyces; species Streptomyces sp. NPDC057445. Next base: position 220,364 of record NZ_JBHVDH010000001.1, read on the forward strand.
GCCCCCACCGCGTCGGCGGGCGGATCGCCGTCCCACACCTCGTCGACGAGCACGCCGACCGGGACCGTACGCCCGGCGCGCAGCGCCAGGACGGCCACCAGCGCACGCAGCCGCGCCCCGCCGAGGGCGACGGGGGTGCCGTCGTCATGAACTGCCTGGGTGGTGCCGAGTACGCGGTAGTGCACCGGCCCATTGTCATCGATCGCCAGGAACGCTCGCGGACGCGCCCGACGTTGTCCCCTCGTCACCACGACGGACTACGCTCGTCCCGCCCCGTGCCCCCCGCGCCCCGTACCCAGGAGCCCCGCCCATGACCACCGCCGCGACCCGCAGCAGCGATCGCCGCATCTCCCCCGTCTTCCTCGGCATCGCCGCGATCATGGCGGTCACCGGCTGGGCGGTCTGGACCGGCTTCGCGCCCAACCCGGGCCTGGCGGTGTTCCTCTTCGTCACCGCCGCGTGGGTCGTCTCGCTCTGCCTCCACGAGTACGCGCACGCCCGCACCGCGCTCCACAGCGGTGACCTCACCATCGGGGCCAAGGGCTATCTGACGCTCAACCCGCTCAAGTACACGCACGCGCTGCTGAGCATCGTGCTCCCCGTCATCTTCGTGATCATGGGCGGCATCGGGCTGCCGGGCGGCGCGGTCTTCATCGAGCGGCATCGCATCCAGGGCCGCTGGAAGCACAGCCTGATCTCGGCCGCGGGCCCGCTGACGAACGTCCTGTTCGCGGTCGTGTGCACGGCGCCGTTCTGGCTGGGCGCGCTCGACGGCGTGCCGATGGCGTTCCGCTTCGCCCTGGCCTTCCTCGCCCTGCTTCAGGTGACGGCGGCGATCCTGAACTTCCTGCCGGTCCCCGGGCTGGACGGGTACGGGGTGATCGAGCCGTGGCTGTCGTACAAGATCCGCCGCCAGGTGGAGCCGTTCGCGCCGTTCGGGCTGCTCGCCGTCTTCGCCCTGCTCATCGTCGTACCCGGCATCAGTCAGGGCTTCTTCGACGTGGTCCGTGCCGTCCTGGGCGGGCTGGGCGTGGACTGGAACGAAGCCGCCTGCGGCCAGGACCTCTACCGCTTCTGGACCGATCGGAACCCGGTGTGCGAGGCGGCGATCAGCCGGTAGCCACCGCGGCGTCCACTGCGGACGCCGCCGTCACGTCATGCGCCGCGTGCCGCCTTCGCCCGGCGGACGTAGTAGAGGGCCATGTTCGACGAGACACCGGCCAGCAGCACCCAGACGATCCCCAGCCAGCTGCCCTGCACGAACGAGACGACCGCCGCCACGACGGCGAGGACGCAGACGACGAGGGCGTAGAGGGCGAGGCGGGGCATGGGGTCGGCTCCTGTCCGGTCGGTCGTGTTCCGGTCCAGTGTCCCCCATGCCCGTGCCGCGGCGTACGACGGTCAGACGTCGGTGACGCGCAGACCGGCGTGCGCCTTGTAGCGGCGGTTCACCGAGATCAGGTTGGCGACCAGCGACTCGACCTGATGGGCGTTCCTGAGCCGGCCCGCGAAGACACCCCGCATCCCGGGGATACGGGCCGCCAGTGCCTGCACGATGTCCGTGTCGGCGCGCGCCTCGCCCAGGACCATCACATCGGTGTCGATCTCCTCGACCGACTCGTCCTGCAGCAGCACCGCCGAGAGGTGGTGGAAGGCGGCCGTGACCCGGGACCCCGGCAGCAGGGCCGCGGCCTGCTCCGCCGCGCTGCCCTCCGCCGGCTTCAGCGCGTAGGCGCCCTTCTTGTCGAAGCCGAGCGGGTTCACGCAGTCGACGACCAGCTTCCCGGCGAGCTCGTCGCGCAACGCCTCCAGCGTCTTGGCGTGGCCGTCCCACGGCACGGCGACGATCACTACATCGCTGCGCCGGGCGCACTCGGCGTTCTCTGCGCCCTCGATCCCGAGGCCCAGCTCGGAGGCGGCGGTCCCGGCGCGCTCGGCGGCGCGGGAGCCGATGATCACCTTCTGTCCGGCGCGCGCGAGCCGGTAGGCAAGGCCACGGCCCTGGTCACCGGTTCCGCCCAGGACACCGACGACGAGACCGGACACATCGGGGAGATCCCAGGGATCCTTCGCGGCGGGCTTCGGGGCGGCGGCGTTGTCTGGAGAAGTCATGTCCCGACCTTACTCGCAGGTAGAACACCAGGTGGGCGGTCCCGTACGGGTGAGCCGCACCCGACCGGCCCCACCGGGCCCGGTGCGTGCGGCAGTATGCGGGGCCATGGATGCCGTACGCGTCGCACTGCTGCGAGAAGTCCTCGACGGGACCGTATGGCCCGACGCGGCCCGCCGCTTCGCGGGGGTGCTGCGCGCGTCCGTCGTCCCCCGGGGCGGGGGGCTGCTGCTCGTGGGGACGGCCGAGTACGAGCCGTGGCATCTGGCCGCGCATCTCGTGGACGAGGCCGCATGGTCCGGGCAGCCCGAGCTGGCTCCCACACTGGTACGCCACCAGGTGCGGGCCGGGGATCCGGCGCATCTGGCAGTCGGCCTCGGCCGTATCGAAGCGGCCGGACGCGGCGAGACGCTGCTGATGGTGGTGCCACGCCGGCCGGACGCGCGGCTCCTGGAGCGGGTGCACGACGCGCGTCGCTCCGGGGCGACGGTGCTGTCGCTGGACGCAGGGGATCCCGAGGTGCACTGCCTGGCGCACGAGGCGCTCACGGTCGCCGGGGCGGCCGAGGTGGACCTCGAGACCGTGCAGCACCTGGTCAGCGCGGCAGCCGGGGAGAACGTGCCGCCGCCCGCGCCGCGCGGCAGCCGCCGCTTGCGGGACCGTCTGTCGCGCCTTGCCGACCAGCTGACGACCCCGCCGCCGCCCCGCTGGTAATTCGCTTGCCGCGCACGGCACCGGCGCGAAGCATGGCGGCCCGTGGCATCACGACTCGGCGCGCTCCTTCCCGACCTCTCCCCCTGGCGGTCCTCTCGGGAGTTCCGGCTGCTGTGGACCCAGGGACTGGTCACCTACTTCGGCAGCTTCATGGCGATGGTGGCGCTGCCCCTCCAGATCAAGGAGCTGACCGGCTCACCGCTCGCCGTGGGCGCGATGGGCGCCGTGGAGCTGGTGCCGCTCGTCGTCTTCGGGCTCTACGGCGGCGCGCTCGCCGACGCGGTGGACCGGCGCAAGGTCATCCTGTTCACCGAGGCCGGGCTGGGGGCGCTGGGCCTGATCCTGCTCGGGAACGCCCTCATGCCGTCGCCCGTGCTCTGGCCGCTCTACCTGGTCGCGGGCGGGGTCTCCGCGCTGGCCGGACTGCAGCGGCCCGCGCTGGACTCGCTGCTGGCCCGGATCGTGCCGCACGACCAGCAGACCGCGGCGGCCGCGCTGAACGTGCTGCGCTGGCAGTTCGGCGCGATCGCGGGCCCCGCGACGGCGGGCGTCGTGGTGGCCTTCGCCGGCCACGCCACGGCGTACGCGGTCACCGTGGGCGCCTACGCCGTCTCGGTGATTCTCTGTCTGCGGCTCGCCCCGGCGCCGCCCGCGCACGATGCGCGGAAGCCGTCGCTGCGCGGCATCGCGGAAGGGGCGCGGTATGCGTGGAGCAGACCGGTGCTGCTCGGTACGTACGCCGTCGACCTGGCAGCCATGTTCTTCGCGTTCCCCAACGCGGTCTTCCCGTTCCTCGCGGACGAGCTCGACGCGCAGTGGTCACTGGGGCTGATGTACAGCGCGGGGGCCGTCGGTTCGATCCTGCTGGGCCTTACCAGCGGCTGGACCTCGCGGGTGCGGCGGCACGGACTCCTGGTCGTCGTCGGTGCGGCCGGCTGGGGCCTGGCGATCGCCGCGGCCGGGTGGTTCCCGGACATCCGGCTGGTGCTGCTCTGCCTCATGCTGGCCGGTGCGGGCGACACGCTGAGCGGGCTCGGGCGCTCCACGATCTGGAACCAGACGGTCCCGCAGGAGCTGCGCGGCAGGCTCGCGGGCATCGAGGTGCTCTCGTACAGCGTGGGCCCGCAACTGGGTCAGGTGCGGGCGGGCGCGACGGCGGGGTGGACCGGCACCCGTGCGGCGTTCTGGAGCGGCGGGCTGGCGTGTGTGGCCTCGGTCGGACTGCTGGCGGCCGCGCTCCCGAAGCTCCTCACCTACGACGCCCTTACGGACGAGGACGCCCTGCGCCGCCGCACCCGGAAGGAGGAGGCGGCGGCGCAGGCGGTGGATGCCGGGGCGGCAGGCTGAACCGTGCCGGGGTCCCCGGGCAGCAGCGTGTGGCCGCTCAGCCGTTCGTGTCCTCGCCCTCGGGGACGTCGTGCCACTTGGGGTCGTTCTCCCACTGGAGGTTCCGCTCACGCGCCGTCTCCATCGCGTGCTCGGCCTCCTCACGCGTGGCGTACGGCCCGAAGCGGTCCTTGGCAGGGCACTCGGGGCCCTCTTCGACCTTCTTGTGCTGCAGGCAGTAGTACCACTCGCCCGGCTTGCCCACCGTGCGCTTCTTGAACAGGGCCATCGTCGGCTCCTTCCTCTGACGCCATGCTGCCCCACGATCAGGTCCCTACGCCCGGCAAGGCGCCGCCCCCGGACCTCGAGGGACCCCCGGATAGACTCGCTGGCATGTCTGGCCAGTCGCTGCTCGTACCAGGGAAGCTCTCTCCCACCCGATCCGTCCCCGGAAGCATCCGGCGCCCCGAGTACGTCGGGAAGCCCGCGCCGACGCCGTACACCGGGCCGGAGATCCAGAATGCCGAAACCATCGAGAGCATGCGTATCGCGGGCCGCATCGCCGCGCAGGCGATGGCGGAGGCCGCCAAGCTCATCGCCCCGGGTGTGACGACGGACGAACTGGACCGTGTCGCGCACGAGTTCATGTGCGACCACGGGGCCTACCCCTCGACGCTCGGCTACCGCGGCTTCCCCAAGTCCCTTTGCTCGTCCGTCAACGAGGTCATCTGCCACGGGATCCCCGACTCCACCGTGCTGCGCGACGGCGACATCGTGAACCTGGACGTCACCGCGTACATCAACGGTGTGCACGGCGACAACAACGCCACCTACCTCTGCGGTGACGTGGACGAGGAGTCGAGGCTCCTGGTCGAGCGGACGCGGGAGTCGCTCGACCGGGCCGTCAAGGCGGTCAGGCCCGGCCGTCAGATCAACATCATCGGGCGGGTCATCGAGTCGTACGCGAAGCGCTTCGGCTACGGCGTCGTACGCGACTTCACCGGGCACGGCATCAATTCCTCTTTCCACTCCGGTCTGATCGTTCCGCACTACGACAGCCCGCACGCGACCACCCTCATCCAGCCCGGCATGACGTTCACGATCGAGCCGATGCTGACGCTCGGGACGCATGAGTACGACATGTGGGACGACGGCTGGACGGTCGTGACGAAGGACCGGAAGCGCACCGCCCAGTTCGAGCACACCCTGGTCGTGACGGACAGCGGAGCCGAAATTCTCACGTTGCCCTGACCCGGAAGAGGGGTAGCGTTCATACCGACAGGCCGTCGGGAACCGGTTGACTTAGGTAACCCTAAGCGGGAGGATTCCCACCGGTTCCCGTCCCCTCGGCCCCGGAGGCCCGCCTTGGACACGCCCTTCTCGACCCAGATCCGTGTCGCGTCGCACGAGCAGCACACCGAGGCGGAAACCTCCACCTTCATGAGCGACCTGCTCGGCGGGCGGCTCGGCGTCGACGCGTACGCGCGCTACACGGAGCAGCTGTGGTTCGTGTACCGGGCACTGGAGGGCGCGGCCGAGACCCTGAGGGACGACCCGGTCGCCGGCCCCTTCATACAGCCGGAACTGTTCCGGACGGCCGAGCTCGAGCGCGATCTCTCCCATCTGCGCGGCGCGGCCTGGCAGGAGGGGCTGGCGCCGCTGCCCGCCACCGCCGCGTACGCCGCCCGGGTCGACGAGTGCGCCGCCACCTGGCCCGCGGGCTATGTGGCCCACCACTACACCCGCTATCTCGGGGACCTCTCGGGCGGCCAGATCATCCGCGACAAGGCCGAGCGGACCTGGGGCTTCGACCGCAAGGGCGACGGCGTCCGCTTCTACGTCTTCGAGGAGATCGCCAACCCGGCCGCGTTCAAGCGTGGTTACCGGGAGCTGCTCGACCGGGTCGACGCCGACGACCTCGAGAAGCAGCGGATCATCGACGAGTGCAAGCGGGCGTTCGACTTCAACGGGGCGGTGTTCAGGGAGCTGGGCGCGGAGTTCCCGCTGAGCGCGTAGTCGCGCCCTGGCCGCGCCGAAGCACCCTTGACCAACCCTGATCACGCGGCATCCCGCGCGCTCAGGTGAGCCGCACGCGGCCGCCGAGCTCGATCAGGCCGTCGGGGCCGGGGGCGGTGAGGATCTGCGAACCCCGGCCCTGCGTGATGTTCAGGGCCCGGCCCAGTCGGTCGGTGAGCAGCAGCGCGGCGGCGCCTGTCGCCTCGTCCTCACCGGTCGCCGCGGCGCGGGCCCCGGCCGCACCGGAACTGCCGGCGGCGTGCTCGTCGGCGCACCCCGCAAAGGCCCTCGCACGGACCCGGCCCGCGGATTCGTCCTCCCAGGCCCACGCACAGCTCCTGCCCCGTCCTTCGTCCGGGAGGGCCCCCGTCCCGCGACGCTCGCCCGGAAGCGGCGCCTGAAGCACGTCGACCTCGTCGGCCGAACCGTACTTCCGCAGAGCCCGCGGTGACGCCCACTCGGCACGAGCCTCGATCCAGGTGAACTCGCCGTCGTGGCGCACCCACACCTCACCCGCCGGCGGGTTCACGACCTCCAGGTCGAGCAGCCACGCGATCCCGACCAGGGAGTGGCCGGAGAAGGGCAGCCGCAGCCCCGCAGTGTGGATGTCCACCACGCCACGCTCGGGATCGTCAACGAACACGGTCTCGCCGAAACCGAGTTCACGGGCGAGCACCTGCCGCGACCCCTGATCCGGGTACCTGCGTCCGTCGCGCACCACCCCGAGCGGGGTGCCGTTGCCGCCGTCGGCGTCGCAGAAAACGCGCAGGACGTCGAGGCCACGGGGTCGTTCTACGGTCACGTGGGCATTCAAGCATCTCCGGTCGCAGCGAAACGGCAGGGCCCGCACCCGGCGTCCGTGACGAGCCGACCGCCGCGCTGGACCTGCGCCACCAGGAGCTGGTGCTGCGGGTCTGCCGACGACGTGCGTCGGCGGGCGACGCCGTGGTGGTCGTTGCTGGTCGTGCTGCATGACCTCGGTCTCGCCGCGGCGTACACGGACCGGGTGCTCAGCGAGGTGTACCGGCAGCCGGTCGAGGCGCTGCCGCATCCGCGGACGGGGGCACCGCCGTCGTGCCCGGACGCGACTCGGAACGATCGATTTGACCTGTACTTGACCGTCTCGAGGGGCGGCCATGGTCTTCCCGTGACCGGGCTGTTTCCGCTCCCCGATCGTGAGAGGCGAATCACTGGACGCGGGTGTTCCGGTCAGGTAAGCCTCCGTTAAGTTAGGTCCGCCTCACCCCCGTCCCACCTCGTCCCGCCCACTCGTGGAGCCTGTATGCGACCCGTCCGTCTCTCCGTCGTCACCGCCGTGGCTGCCGTGACCGCTCTCACCGCCGTCACGGGCTGCGCCGAGAAAAGCGACGCCAAGGGTGGCGACGGCGCCCTCGCCGTCACCGCGAAGGACGACTCCTGCGAGGTGTCCAAGAAGGAGTTCCCGGCCGGGCACGTCCAGTTGGACATCGACAACAAGGGCAACAAGGTCACCGAGGTCTACATCCTCTTCCCGGACGACCGGATCGTCGCCGAGCGTGAGAACATCGGCCCCGGCACCAAGGCGAAGCTCACCGCCGAGGTGAAGGCCGGCGACTACGAGATCGTCTGCAAGCCCGGTATGAAGGGCGACGGCATCCGACGGCCGGTGAAGGTGACCGGCGGCAAGATCGCCAAGCGGTCCCCCGAGATGGACAAGGCGGTCGCCGAGTTCCGCACGTACGTCCAGCAGCAGGCCGACGAAACGCTGCCCAAGGTGAAGGTGTTCACCGACGCCGTGCGCGCCGGCGACATCGAGGCCGCCAAGAAGGCCTACGCCGACTCCCGTATCGGCTGGGAGCGCACCGAGCCGGTCGCCGAGTCCTTCGGTGACATCGACCCGAAGGTCGACCTCCGCGAGGACGGCGTGGCCGACCTCGCGAAGGGCGAGCAGTGGACCGGCTGGCACCGCCTGGAGAAGGCGCTGTGGCAGGACAAGAAGCTCGGTGCCGAGGAGAAGGCGTTCGCCGACACCCTCGACAAGGACCTGGCGGACTGGGCGAAGCGCGTCGGCACCGCCGAGATCTCGCCGACCTCGATGGCCAACGGTGCCAAGGAGCTCCTCGACGAGGTCGCCACCGGCAAGGTCACGGGTGAGGAGGAGCGTTACTCCCACACCGACCTGGTCGACTTCAAGGCGAACGTCGAGGGTGCGCAGAAGTCGTTCGAGCTGCTGAAGACGGTCGCCGCCAAGAACGACCCGAAGCTGGTCGCCGAGCTGGACAAGCAGTTCGCGGCGATGAACACGCTGCTCGACAAGTACCGCGCGGACAAGAACACCTACGTCTTCACCTCGTACGACAAGGTCACCGCGCCGCAGCGCAAGGAGCTGTCGGACGGTGTCAACGCCCTCGCGGAGCCGCTGTCCAAGCTGGCCGCCGCGGTCGTGAAGTAGCAGGCAGGGGGGATCGGCCATGTCGGAAGAGACTTCGGAAGAGACTTCGGAAGAGTCCACGGACCAGGCGGCTCCTTCGCGGCGCACCCTGCTCGGCTGGGGAGGTGCCGGGCTCGCGCTCGGCGCCGCCGCGGCCGGCGGTGCCGCGGCCATGACCCGCTCAGGGGACGAGACCGTCCCCGCCGCCATGAGCGGTGCCGCGGTGCCGTTCCACGGCAATAACCAGGCAGGCATCGCGACCGCGGTGCAGGACCGGCTCCACTTCGCGTCGTTCGACGTGAAGACCAAGGACCGTGCGGAACTGGTCCAGATGCTGAAGGACTGGACCAGGGCTGCCGAGCGGATGACCGCGGGGCTCGCGGTCGGCGAGGGCGCGTACGGCGGTCTCGCCGAGGCCCCGCCGGACGACACGGGAGAGGCGCTCGGGCTGAAGCCGTCCCGGCTGACGCTCACCATCGGCTTCGGCCCCTCGCTGTTCGACGACCGCTTCGGTCTGAAGGAGCGCAGGCCGGCGGCCCTGGTCGAACTGCCCAAGTTCGCCCACGACAACCTCGATCCGGCCCGCAGCGGGGGCGATCTGTGCGTGCAGGCGTGCTCCGACGATCCGCAGGTCGCCGTGCACGCCATCCGCAACCTCGCCCGTATCGGCTTCGGCAAGGTCGCGGTGCGCTGGTCGCAGCTCGGCTTCGGCAAGACGTCCTCGACGACGCCCGAGGAACAGACGCCGCGCAACATGATGGGCTTCAAGGACGGCACCCGGAACGTCTCGGGCACCGACAAGGCGGCCCTCGACAAGCACGTGTGGGTGACCGAGAAGGACGGTCCGGCCTGGATGGCCGGTGGGTCGTACCTGGTGGCACGACGCATCCGGATGAACATCGAGGCCTGGGACCGCACGCCCCTGCAGGAGCAGGAGGACATCTTCGGCCGCGACAAGGGCGAGGGCGCGCCCGTCGGCAAGGCGAAGGAACGCGACGAACCGTTCCTGCCCGCCATGCTGCCGACCTCGCACGTCCGTTTGGCCCATCCCGACTCCACCGGCGGCGCGAAGCTGCTGCGCCGCGGCTACTCCTTCACGGACGGCACGGACGGACTGGGCAGGCTCGACGCCGGCCTGTTCTTCCTCGCCTACCAGCGGGACGTCGCCAAGGGGTTCATTCCGGTGCAGCGGAATCTCGCGACGGACGACCTGAACGAGTACATCCAGCACGTGGGTTCCGCGCTGTTCGCGGTTCCGCAGGGCGTCCGTGACAAGGACGACTGGTGGGGCCGGGCGCTGTTCTCGTGACGGGCGGAGGGAGACGGACGTGTTCGGTAACTATCTGATCGGCCTGCGCGAGGGCCTGGAGGCCAGCCTGGTCGTCTGCATCCTCGTGGCGTATCTCGTCAAGACCGACCGCAGGGACGCCCTGAAGCCGATCTGGATCGGCATCGCGGTGGCCTGCGGGGTGTCGCTCGCGTTCGGCGCGGCACTCGAATTCGGCTCGCAGGAGCTGACGTTCGAGGCGCAGGAGCTGCTCGGCGGTTCGCTGTCGATCGTCGCCGTCGGTCTGGTCACCTGGATGGTCTTCTGGATGCGGCGCACCGCGCGGCATCTGAAGGCGGAGCTCGGCGCCAAGCTGGACGCGGCGCTGCAGATGGGTAAGGCGGCGCTCGTCGCGACGGCGTTCCTCGCGGTGGGCCGGGAGGGCCTGGAGACGGCTCTGTTCGTGTGGGCGTCGGTCCGCGCGGCCACGGGTGACAGCGCCTCGTCGGCGCCGCTGACCGGTGTGCTGCTCGGTATCGCGACGGCGGTCGTGCTCGGCTGGCTGTTCTACCGGGGCGCGCTGAGGATCAATCTCGCGAAGTTCTTCACCTGGACCGGCGGGATGCTGGTCGTCGTGGCCGCCGGTGTGCTCGCGTACGGCGTCCATGACCTGCAGGAGGCCCGGTTCCTGGGCGGCCTCGGGGACAAGGCGTTCGACATCAGCAGCACCGTTCCGCCGGACAGTTGGTACGGCACCGTGCTGAAGGGCGTGTTCAACTTCCAGCCCGATCCGACCGTCCTCCAGGTCACGGTGTGGGCCCTGTATCTGGTACCGGTACTTGCGCTCTTCCTCGCCCCGGTAGGGTTCGGACGGTCAGTGCGGGTCGAGGAGCAGAAGGCAACCGATGAGCAGGCTGGGTCGGGCGGCGACGGGGCTCGCGGCGGTGACGGTGCTGTCGCTGACGGCGAGCGGGTGCGTGACGGTTCACGGCGAGCTGGAAGTCGTACCGGCGGCGACGAGGACTGAGGCCGCGCAGGCCCTGAAGGACTTCACCGACGCGTACAACAAGGCGGACAAGGCGTACGACCCGGCCCTCGACGCGGGCCGGGTCACGGGCGCGCTCGGCGCCATAAACCAGGCGGGCCTGAGGGCACGCCACGTCACGACGCCGGGCGGCAACCCGCAGCACCGGCCGCTCGAGCTGACGGACGCGAAGTTCTACGTGCCGAAGAAGGCGGGCTGGCCGCGCTTCTTCCTCGCGGACACCGACAGCAACCGCGACGTCGACAGTGGCGGGCAGGACTCCCGCTGGCTGGTCATGTTCGTCAGGAACGGGAACGACCAGTTGTGGGAGGCCGCGTATCTGGCCATCCTGACACCCGACGAGATGCCGAAGTTCCGCACGGACAAGGACGGCTGGGCGGAGCCGGTGGCTCCGGACGCGGCGACGACGGCCGTCGCTCCGCGCGATCTGAGCGAGGAGTACGCCTCGTACCTGCAGAGCGGCAAGCCGGAGCACTTCGCCGACGGCGCGCACACGAGCGAATGGCGCGACCTGCGCAAGCAGAACGAGCGACGGCCGGGCCTCTCCACGCAGTACGTGGACCAGCCGCTGGACACCGGGGACTTCGCACCGCTCGGGCTGGTCACGGACGACGGTGGGGCGCTGGTGTTCTTCGCGATGCGCTACTTCGACCGGCAGACGGCGGCGCAGGGCTATCGGCCGAAGGTCGGCGCGGACGTGAAGGCGCTGATGACCGGCCAGGTGAAGAGCACCCTGACGAAGGAGTGGATGTCGAGCCAGGCGGTGCGCGTGGCACCGCGCGGCGGGTCGGGGCCCGCGGTGACGGTCGTGGGACGGCTGCAGGGCGTCACGTCGGCGACGGGTTCGTAGGACGGGCGTTGCCGCCGCAGCCGGGCCTCAGGTCCGGCGCCTGGCCGGCCGTGCTGCCGCGGGCGGCGCGCCGCGACGCCGGCCCGCGGGCGGTCGCACACGGGCCCACCGGCCCACCGGCCCACCGGCCGTGGACGTGCCTCCGGGCAGGTGCCGTACGCGCGGGCCGTCAGTGGTGCAGGGGCCAGGCCACCGAGTGGCGGTCACCGTGCTCGTCCGCCGCTTCGGCGTATTTCGCGCAGGCGTCGGCGAGAGCCTCGAGCAGGGTCAGCGGATCCGGCAGCGGATGCTCGGGGCCACGGACCCAGTCGACGGTGCGGTCGTCCGGGAGCCGCGCGGGTGGCACGAGTACGTAGCTGCCCCGGCTGTGCCAGCGCAGACCCGGATGCTCGTCCATGGTCTCGGGATGGCAGTCCAGCTCACAGGGCCACCACTCGTCCTCGTCCTCCGGCGTGCCGCGGGTGGCGGTGAAGAAGAGCATCCGCCCCTCGCCCCCTCCGCCCTGCGGCGTGGGGAGACCTCCGGACTCGGCGACCGGCCCCACGTCGATGCCTTCCGCGAGCAGCCGCCCCAGGGCCGCGCGCCCCGCCTCCAGCGGTACGTCGAGAACGTCATGGACCATGCCGGTGGCCGTGATGAAGTTCGCCTCCGGCTGGTCGTTCGCCCAGCGCTCGACCGTCTCGCGGTCGTTCGTGGACTGGGTCTGCCAGGCGAAGGAGACGGGGTGCCGGGCGGGCGTGGGACAGCCGATGCGCTCGCAGGAACAACTGAACGCGACCGGGTGGGCGGCGGGCGCGAGCGGCAGTCCCGCGGCGGCGGTGGCCAGCAGGAGGGCCGGGCGGTCGGACCGTGCGGCGGCGGCGTCCTCGCGGGGGCGCCTGCGCAGCCACTGCGGCAGCCGGTTCTCCCAGGACATCCTGCCTTCCGTGCCGCCGTAGCGGCCGATACCGTCGCCCATCGATCCCCTCACACCCCTGATTCGCCCCCGGCGGTCCCCGCCATCGTCCCACCACCGGGCGCGCGGGGTGGCCGCACCCCCCGATCGGGTGGCGACGGACCGGGCCGGCCGCGGAAGCGGGACCTCAGGCAGAGGGCGGGGCCCGGTCGCGGGCCGGGCTCAGTCGCGGGGGGCGAGGCCGTACAGGGCGTACTCGACGATCTTGTCCGCGTACTCGTGGGTGAGCGGGAGGGTGCGCAGCAGCCAGCGGTGGGCGAGGGGCCCGGTGAAGAGCTCCAGGGCGGTCCGCAGGTCGATTCCGGGGCGGACGTGGCCGGCTTCCTGGGCGGCGCCGAGTCTGCGGACGTACAGCTGGAGCTGGGGTTCGATGAGCTTCTCGACGAAATGGGCGCCGAGTTCGGCGTCGACGATGCCTTCTGCGGTGAGGGCGCGGGAGGGGGCGTCGTAGGGCGGCGAGTTCAGCTCGTCCACCGTGGCGCGGAGGACGAGCTTGAGGTCGGTCTCCAGGTCACCGGTGTCGGGAATCCCCGTCTCCCCCTGCGCGGCCTGCTCGCCGAGGTCGAGAAAGGCTTCGAGGAGCACCGCCGCCTTGGACGGCCACCAGCGGTAGATGGTCTGCTTGCCGACGCCTGCGCGGGCGGCGATGCCCTCGATGGTGGTCTTCGCGTAGCCGACCTCGCCGACGAGGGCGAGGGCGGCGTCGTAGATGGCGCGGCGGGAGCGCTCGCTGCGGCGGGATGCGTCGGGGGCCTTGGTCGCTGCCATAGTATTGAATCTACCAGGCGGCGTGACGATACGTATCGTCTCGCCAGCGAGGACGTACATGTGATGAACCACCCGTTCGGATCACTGCGCGACCGCTTCCTACAGCGCACCATGGTGCCCACCATGGCTGCACGCACAACCGTGCGTCGCTGCTCTGCCGTTCGTGAGGAGCCCGCATTGCCTCGTGACGCTAGATCCCGCCGCTACCTGATGTGCCCACCCGCGCACTTCGAGGTGACGTACTCCATCAACCCCTGGATGGACCCCCGGAAACCCGTGGATCTGCGGCTGGCGCTCGCCCAGTGGGAGACCCTGCGCGACCGCTACCGTGCGCTCGGCCACACGGTGGAACTTCTGGAACCGCGGCCCGATCTGCCCGACATGGTGTTCGCCGCGAACGGCGCGACCGTGGTGGACGGGCGGGTCCTCGGCGCGCGCTTCGCCCACCGGGAGCGCGAGGCCGAGGCCGAGGCGCACCTCGAGTGGTTCCGGGCGCACGGTTTCACCGAGATCCATGAGCCCGCGCACATCAACGAGGGCGAGGGCGACTTCGCGGTGACCTCGACGTATGTGCTGGCGGGGCGGGGCTTCCGGTCGAGTCCGCTGTCGCACGACGAGGCGCAGGAGTTCTTCGGCCGGCCGGTGATCGGGCTGGAGCTGGTGGACCCGCGCTACTACCACCTCGACACGGCACTGTCCGTCCTCGACGACGAGACGGACGAGGTCATGTACTACCCCGGCGCGTTCTCGCCGGGCAGCCGGGCGGTCCTCGCCCGCCTCTTCCCCGACGCCCTCATCGCCCGCGAGGCGGATGCGGCCGCGCTGGGGCTCAACGCGGTGAGCGACGGCCGTCATGTGCTGCTCCCGCAGGCGGCGGTGGGGCTCTTCGGAGATCTGCGGGCGCGAGGCTTCGAGCCGGTCGGGGTGGACCTCGGGGAGCTGCTGAAGGGCGGCGGCAGCGTGAAGTGCTGTACGCAGGAGCTACGCCCCTGAGTTCGCGGGGTACGGGGGCACGGGGGTGCCCCCGCACCCTTGTGGGGGCACGGCGGGATACCGCCCGCGTGGAGGTGGGGCCGGGGTGTCCGTCCTCAAGCCCCGGACAGGCTGAAGACGCGCCGCCCACCACCGGTGAGCCCCCGGACAGGCGGAGACGCGCCGCCCATCACCAGTGGGCCCCGGACGGGTAGAAGACGCGCCGCCCATCGCCAGTGGGCCCCGGACAGGCGGAGACGCGCCGCCCATCACCAGTGGGCCCCGGACGGGTAGAAGACGCGCCGCCCATCGCACGCGCAGCCCGCAGCGGGCTGAAGAGACGGCGGCGCGGCGCGGATCAGGGGCCGGGCTCGGGGGGCCAATCGGCGCCCCACGTTGTGTCGCGCGCCGCGCGATAGAGGTCGCCGTGGCGTTTGGTGACCGTGGTGCGGTGGAGGGACTCGTCGCGGGAGCAGAGGTCGAGGAGGACCTGGCCCTTGCGGATCTGGGGCTTGCGCACCACCCGGGATGCGGCCGGGCCGGCCGGGAAGCGCGTGGCGGCGACGTAGCTGAACTTCTCGTCCTCGTAGGCCAGTGAGCCGCCCTTCACCTGCCGGTGCAGTGACGAGCGGCTGACGCGCGCCGCGAAGTGGCACCAGTCCGTGCCCGGGACGATCGGGCAGGCCGCGCTGTGCGGGCAGGGGGCCGCGACCTCGAGGCCCGCCGCGAGCAGTCGGTCGCGCGCCTCGATGATGCGGTCGTACCCGTCAGGGGTACCCGGCTCGACGATCAGGACCGCCTGCCCCGCCGCCGCGGCCTGCTGGACGACCTCGGCACGGTCGGCGGGCGTGAGCTCCTTCAGGACGTACGAGACCGTGATCAGATCCACCGGCTCCAGCTTCATCGCCGCGCCGATCCTGCCCCGCCGCCACTCCGCACCGCGCAGCGCGGGAGAATCCGAGGACGCCGCCAGCTCCCGCCCCAGGGCCAGCGCGGGCTCCGCCCAGTCCAGCACGGTGGTGCGACGGCCGCCCCCGGGCCAGGCGTCGGCGACGGCCCAGCTCGCCGCGCCCGTACCGCCGCCGATGTCGGTGTGCGTGGCGGGCGCCCACGAGGGCGCCGCCGCCCGGAACGCCGCGAGAGCGGACCGTACCGCCTCGAAGGTCGCGGGCATCCGGTACGCGGCGTACGCGGCGACATCCGCCCGGTCCCGCAGCACCGGCGCATCCGTCGGCGTGGTCCCCCGGTAGCTGGCGATCAGCCGGTCCACGGCCTGGGCGACACGGCCCTGCGGCAGACCGTCGAGGAGGCCGGCGAGGGCTGCGGAGAGGGAGGCGGAAGGAGTGGCGTTCACCGGCGAATTCTAGGGCCTCTCGTCCGGACCTTGCCGGGCTCGCGTGCCCTGGCGCCGTACCTCGCCGCGTTGCCGTCGGTCACCGACGTCCTGGGCCTCATTCCACCTGCGGGCGGATGGCCACCGAACCCCTGTGCGCAGGACGGCAGTTGCTACCCTGACGGCCGTTGACCGAGGCAGTGCTCATCGGGGGGACCATGAGACAGAGGGTCGTGCGCATGGCCCTGGTGGCCGGAGTGACCGTACTGGCTCTGCTGCTCCTGCTGGCCACCTGCGGCGGCGGGGGCAAGGACGGCAACGGCGGCAGGCCGAAGAAGCCGGTGAAGAAGAGCGCCGGCCCCGCCACGACCCTCACCGTTCCCGCCGCGTACGACACCGCCAAGGGCTGGGAGCTCCCGGACACCTCTCCCGATTACGCCATCGCCCGCGAGACCGGTCTGATCGCCTACGTGGTGCGGGCCGGGGACGCCCGATTCCGGCTGCGCACCCTCGACGCGGCGACCGGGAAGCCGGGCTGGTCGGGCGAGCCCTGGTCCGCGCTCGCCGGTCCCGAGACCTTCCCGCGGCTGCTGTCCGTCACCAAGGACGAGCGGCAGTTCTTCGTGACCTGGTCGTTCGGGAAGACACGGCAGGACACCCCCTCCGGCACCTTCGTCTCGCTCGACATCTACGCCGCCCTCGACGGCGCGCGTCAGCGGGTCGAGGTGCCCTGGCCCTCCGCACCGACCGTCTCCGGCAGCGGCCCCGGCATCGTCATCGGCGACGGCGGGGCGCGCAGCGCCGTCGTCGACCCGGTGAGCGGCGAGGTGACCACGGTGGCGCCGAAGGACCTGCGCGCGCCCAAGGGCTGCGCGACCTGCGGTCGGCTGACCGAGGTGCGCGGGCTGACCGCGAAGGGTCTGCTGGTCAGCGGTGCCCGGGAGTTCTGGGTACGGGGCGGCTGGTTCAGCCGGAACGTCGCACCGGCCGGTGCCGACCGGGCCTCCGGCGTACCGACGTCCCTCACTTCCGGCCAGGTGCTCGTCCGCTGGCAGAAGGCGAGGAAGACCAAGCGTGCCGCCACGCACGACATCTGGGCGGTGCACGACGCGGCGACCGGAAAGGCGCTGGTCTCGGCCGAGTGCCACAAGCCGGCGATCGAGCCGGGTGAGTATCCGCAGGCGGTCGTCTCCCCCGAGGGCCGCTATCTGGTCGCCGGGAATCTCGCCTTCGACCTGGAGAAGCGCGCCGGGCACTGTTTCGAGGAGGCGGACGGCACGGGACCGCTGACGCTGACGACGGTGACCGACGAAGGCCTCGCGTACGGGGCGACGAACACCCGCGGCGCGGCGGAGGCGCTGGCGGGCAGTGGCACCCCGTACGAGGTCGACCTGGCGACGGGCCTGCCGGAGGCGCTGTCGCTCAACGCGCGCCTGCCGGGCACCGAGGTGTCAGGGGTCGGGCTGTTCCGCTGGACGGACACGAAGGACCGGCTGCATCTGATCGGCTACGTACGCGCCGAATGATCCGCCGGGCCGGTGGCCGAGCCGGCCTCGGGCCCCGCGGCCCCGGCCCCGTTGGCCCCCGCCCCGGCGCGCCACGGGCGGCACAGCCCCGCGAAGCACGCCAGCGCGCCCACCGCGCACACGAGCTGCACCACGGCCATCGGCACCGCGGTCGCCTCCCCCGCGATCCCGACGAGCGGGGAGGCGATCGCCCCTATCAGGAACGAGGACGTCCCGAGCAGGGCGGACGCCGAACCCGCCGCGTGCGGGGTGCGCATCAGGGCCTGGGCATTGGTGTTGGGGAGCGCGAGACCCATGGCGGACATCAGCACGAAAAGTCCCGCGGCGACCGGCCCGAGCCCGACGTCCCCGAAGACGCCGGAGGTCATGAGCAGCAGTGCCATCGCGGCGACGGTGATCAGGGCGAGGCCAGAGCCGAGCACCTTGTCGAGGCTGACCCGGCCGACGAGCACCTTGCCGTTGATCTGGCCGGCCGCGACCAGGCCGATCGAGTTGAGTCCGAAGAGCAGGCTGAAGGTCTGCGGCGAGGCGCCGTAGATCTCCTGGACGACGAACGGTGAGGCGGAGATGTAGGCGAACAGCGCGGCGAAGGCGAGGGATCCGGCCAGCATGTAGCCGGTGAAGACGCGGTCGGCGAGGAGCCCGCGCATGGTGCGCAGGGCCTGACCGACGCCCCCGCCGTGCCGTCCCTCCTCCGGCAGGGTCTCGTGCAGCCACTTCCATGTGACGAGGGTGAGCAGCAGCCCGACCCCGGCCAGTACATGGAAGACACCGCGCCATTGCGTCACCCGGAGTATCTGGCCGCCTATGAGCGGCGCGATGATCGGGGCGGTGCCGGAGATCAGCATCAGGGTGGAGAAGAACCGGGCCATCTCCTCGCCGTCGTACAGATCGCGTACGACCGCGCGGGCGATGACTATGCCTGCTGCGCCCGCGAGGCCCTGGAGCAGCCGGAAGGCGATGAGCAGTTCGACGCTCGGCGCGAGGGCGCAGACCGCCGTGGCGATGACGTACACGACCATGCCGGCGAGCAGCGGGCGGCGGCGGCCCCACTTGTCGCTCATCGGGCCGACGACGAGCTGGCCGAGTGCCATGCCGGCGAGGCAGGCGGTGAGCGTGAGCTGGACGGTCGCCGCGGGTGCGCGCAGGGATCCGGTGACCTCGGGGAGCGCCGGGAGGTACATGTCCATGGAGAGCGGCGGCAGCGCGGTGAGTCCGCCGAGCACGAGGGTGACGAGGAGACCGGCCCGGCGCGCGGTGGCGACAGGGGCCGGGGCCGGTTCGACGGATGAGGGATCTTCTTGTGTGGTCCGGCCGCTCTCCGGCATCAACAGCTCCTGTCCGTGGGTCCGCCCCCATGTTCTCAGCTCCCCCGGGAAGGTCGAGAACTTTCTGTCCGTCGCTGGGGGCAGGGCAGGGCAGGTCGGCTCCGGTACCGGCCCCGGCCCGGACACGGCCCCGGACACGGTACGGCCACGGTGGTGACACGGGCGCCCGACGCGGTAGGGGACCGCATCGGGCGCCCGTCTGTTCCCCTCCCCGGCAGACGCGCCGGGGTGTGGCTGCTACGCGGGCCGAAGGCCGGGGTTGCCCACCTCGGTGACGAAGGACGCGGCGGTGGTGACGGGCGCGCCGGGGGTCGTGACCGCGGACACGGTCCGGAAGTCGGCCCGTGCCTGCTCGGTGGTGAGTGCGACCGTCACATAGCCGCGGCGGCCGTTGTAGAACTTGAGGTGGGGGTTGGCCTTGGTGAGGTTGTCCCAGTTGGCCGGCTTGTCGGCACCGTCCTTGCCACTGGCTATGGAGGTGGCGACGAACTCGGTGCCGACGGTGCGGGAGGCCGGGTCGTCGAAGTCCTTCTTCAGGTCGAAGGCGTAGCCGACGTGCACATCACCGGTGAGAACGACGAGGTTGTCGATGCCCGCGGCCTCGGCGCCGTCGAGGATCCGCTCGCGGGAGGCGGGGTAGCCGTCCCAGGCGTCCATGGAGAGTCTGAAGTCGGGGCGCGGGACATCGCGCCGCCGGGCGAAGGTGACCTGCTGCGGAACGACGTTCCAGAGGGCGTCCGACGCTTTCCAGCCGTCGAGCAGCCAGCGCTCCTGGGCCGCGCCGGTCATGGTGCGGGCCGGATCCTCGGACTCGGGCCCGGGCTTCTGCCAGCCGTCGCCGTAGGCCTGGTCGGAGCGGTACTGGCGGGTGTCGAGGATGTCGAACTGGGCGAGGCGGCCGAAGCGGAGACGGCGGTAGAGCCGCATGTCCGGGCCTTGGGGCTGCTGGGGCCTGCGCAGCGGCTGGTTCTCCCAGTACGCGCGGTAGGCGGCGGCACGGCGGAGCAGGAACTCCTCCGGCGGGACGTCGTTCTCGGGGGTGTCGCCTGCGTAGTTGTTCTCGGTCTCGTGGTCGTCCCAGGTGACGACGAAGGGGTGCGCGGCGTGCGCGGCGGCCAGGTCGGCGTCGCTGCGGTAGAGCGCGTAGCGCAGCCGGTAGTCCTCGAGGGTGACGGTCTCGCGGTTGAAGTGCGCGGGCAGGCGCCGGTCGGTGTAGTTGCGGGCGCCGCCGACGGCGTTGACCGCGTACTCGTAGAGGTAGTCGCCCAGGTGGAAGACGACGTCGAGGTCTTCGTCGGCGAGATGCCTGTACGCGGTGAAGTAGCCGTCGTGGTACGCCTGGCAGGACACGGCGGCGAGCTTCAGCCCGGAGATCCGGGCACCGGGGCGGGGCGCGGTGCGGGTGCGGCCGGTGGGGCTGATCCATGGGCCGGCGCGGAAGCGGTAGTAGTAGACGCGGTCCGCGTCGAGGCCGGTGACGTCGACGTGGACGCTGTGGTCGAACTCGGGGTGTGCGGTCGTGTTTCCGCGTCTGGCGACGCGGGTGAAGCGGGCGTCGTGGGCGAGCTCCCACCGGACCTGTACACGGGCCTTCGGCATTCCGCTGCCGGGTTCGTACGGGCGGGGCGCGAGCCGGGTCCACAGCAGTACGGACCCGGGCATCGGGTCTCCTGAGGCCACACCGAGGGTGAACGGGTCCTGCGCGAGCTTCTTCGCGTCGAGTTCGGCCGCGCTCGCGGTGCCGGAGGCCGGGAGGCCGGCGGCGAACGCGAGGGCGGCGGCGGCGCCGGTGACGGTGAGGAATCGACGGCGGCCCACGTGACGGGCGGCCGCCCGGAACTCTGCCGAATGATGGTGTGCGGGTGTCATGTACCCCTCCCCTTACGGCTGTTGTCAGTCGCATTGGAGCGGGGGGCGAAGTCCCTCTGCTGTCGGGTACACAACATTCGCGTGTCGGACGGATGAGATCCGGGTTCGCGCACCTGCCGTACGTTGCGGCGGCCCCATGAAGGCAGAGCGTAGAAGTGACGTGATCACCGGAGCGGGTTCCGGTGTGGGCCGGAGTGTCGCGCCGGCCCTGGCGGCCGCGGGCCGGTCGGTGACGCCGGCCGGCCGGCGGGCGGATGCTCCGGGAGAGAGGGCCGCGCTCGCCACGTCGGCGGCGAGCGCGAGGGCCGCCCCGAGCGCCCCCGTGATGCCCGGCGTGGCCTCACGCCAGGACCGGCCCGACGAAGTCCCTGTCCCTGGACGGGCGCCCCTACCGGATCGCCTGCGGCCGGATAGACATCGGCCGGATCGACATCGGCAACGTGCTGACCGAGATGACGACCGGGGGCCTTGTTGATCGGCCCACAGATCGGCCGGCGGTGCGTCAGTGGCCATGGCCGTACCGACGGCCGCGCGCGTCGCCGTCCACCGGTCCTGGCTCTGCGACCACCGCGTGACGACCACAGCTCAACCCGGCTAATGGGACCATGTCGCATAAAATGGCGACTCACATCGTTTGTCACATCACAGAGCTACGAAGTACTCATTCACGCCATGTCCGGCCTGTGGTGTGCGCGGACACCGGGCCGTGAACCGTCGACAGGAGCCCTCGTGGGACCGAGTAGGCGACGACCAGGCACGGCGGCGTCAGCAGGCCGGCCGGATCCGAGCCGGTGGCGTGCCTTGTGGGTCACCCTGGTGGCGGGCTTCATGATCCTGCTCGATGTGACGATCGTCGCGGTCGCGCTGCCCTCGATGCAAAGGGATCTGGGCGCCTCCCCGGCCTCGGTGCAATGGGTGGTGTCCGGGTATGCGCTGACGTTCGCGCTTGCGCTGGTGGTGGCCGGACGTCTCGGCGACGCGATCGGCCGACGCCGGATCTTCCTCGGAGCGCTCGCGGCGTTCGTCCTGTGCAGTATCGCGGCGGGGGCGGCCCCGACGATCACCCTGCTCGTCATCGCCCGCATGGCACAAGGAATCGCCGCCGGCTGCCTCGCTCCTCAGAATTCCGCGCTGATCCAGCAGATGTTCACCGGAGCCGAGCGTGGTCGTGCCTTCGGCTTGTTCGGCGCCACCGTCGGTATCTCCAGTGCGGTCGGTCCGATCACCGGAGGCATCATCCTCGCCTTGGCCACCGGACCCCAGGGCTGGCGCTGGATCTTCTTCGTCAACGTTCCCGTCGGTGCCGTGGCGCTCGTGCTCGGCTATCGGCTGCTGCCCCGCGTCGCCCCGGGCAAGAAGGGACACCTGGATCTGTCGGGCGTCGCCCTGCTCGGCTGCGGTGTCCTGGCAGTCATGCTGCCGTTGGTCCTGGCCGACTCCGGCGGCGTCCGCCGTCTGTGGTGGCTCTTCCCGGTAGGGGCACTGCTGTTGGTCGGCTTCGTGCTGTGGGAGCGCCGAGTCGCAGCCCACGGCGGCGAACCCCTGCTGCATCCACGGCTGATCACCGAAACACGCGGCTACGCCACCGGTGCCGCCCTGGCGACGCTCTACTTCATGGGCTTCAGCGGTGTGTGGATCGTGCTCGCACTGTTCTTCCAGAACGGCCTGGGCTATTCACCGCTGCAGTCCGGACTGGCCGTGACACCGTTCGCGGTGGGCTCCGCGGGAGCGGCCGTCGTAGCCGGGCGGCTCGTGGAGCGGATGGGCAGACTGCTGACCGTGCTCGGCCTGGTCGGCGTCGTCGTCGGGCTCGGCGCGGCGGCCCTGCTGCTGAGGTTCGCCCCGTCATCGGTCGCCGTCTGGGCCGCTGCTCCCGCGCTCCTCGTGGGCGGTATCGGCAGTGGCTTCGTCATCTCCCCGAACGTGACGATGACGCTGCGGGACGTTCCGGTGCGGATGGCGGGCGCCGCAGGCGGCGCGCTGCAGACCGGACAGCGCCTGGGCGGGGCAGTGGGGACGGCCGCACTGCCCGGCACGTACTACCTGGTGCTGGCCTCGAGCGGGGACGACTACCGGCAGGCCGTGGCAGCGTCCGTCGGCGTCGGCATCGCCGCCATCTTCACGGCGTTGGGCATCGCACTGATCGAGTGGCGTACCGACCGCGGCACAACAGCACCCCCGTGCCGACCCGAAGTCGCCCACAGCCACTGCCATGCCACCCACAGCTGAGAGTGGTCGGACCGGACACGTTCGCGCGGCGGGCTCCTCGGCCGGGCTCACGCCGCAGTTGCCCGACCGTTTCTGATGGCCGGTCAAGAGAGCGGGGGCCGACTGCCGATGAGCAGGTCGGCGGAGCGAAAGAGGCGCGGGAGGCGCGATGTGGGACGACCTGATGAATGTGGGCATCTCGTACGGCGAGAAGGCGGTGCGCACCGTGCTGGTCTATCTGGTGATCCTGGTGCTGCTCCGATGGGGTGGGAAACGGGAGATCGCTCAACTCAACACCTTTGACCTGGTGGTCATGCTGTTGCTGGCCAACGTGGTGCAGAACGCCATCATCGGACCCGACGATTCCGTGGCCGGCGCCGCCTTCGCGGCTGCCGTGCTGCTCGCGGTGAACACAGTCATGGTCCGGGCAGCCTCTCTGTCCAGCCGGCTCGGCCGCTTGCTCGAGGGATCGCCCGTCGTTCTCGCGCGCGACGGGCAGTGGCTGCCCACCGCGATCAGGCGCAGCGGGCTGAGCCGCGCGGACCTGGATGTCGCGGTGAAACGGCAGGGCGGCGACGATGTCTCCGAGACCACCACGGTCAGCCTGGAGCCGAGCGGCTCGTTGCTGGTCGGCCTGCGCAAGGGCGACCAGGCCGCCGACAAGAACGACGTCGCCGCGCTGCAGGCGGAGATCGCCGCCCTGCGGCAGCAACTCGCACACCCCGGGCCCGGATCCAGCTCGGACGCAGGGCCATCCTGACGAACTCCCTTTCCCTGGTGCCACCGCCCGGCACCGAGCGGTGAACCTCCTCGACGAGAGCACCTGGAATCAAAGGTCGCCGCAGTCTCCGTGTCTGCTCGCGTTCGCCGGTCACGACGTGGGAGGCCGGGTCCATGCGGCGTCGGAAGCCGAGAGCCGACGGGTGAACACAGCGGTGACGACGAGCAGGAGCAGTGCCAGGCCCAGAGCTGTGGAGAGGCCGACGTGCAGGAGGAGAAGGCCACCGATGAGGGCACCGAGAAACATCGCCAGAACGGACAGGACGCGACGGCCGGGCCGCGGTCCTGCGCCGCCGGCCGCCCTGGAGTCGGCGGCGAGTCCGGTGAGGGTCAGGGTGAGGACGGTCGTGGTGAGATCGGGGACGCCGAGGCGCCGGGCGACCGCGTTCTGCACGCCCATGCCCAGTGCGAGGAGCACGATGAGCACGTACTGGACAGCTGAAGTCACCTTGTTGTCGGTGGCCGCGGCCACGACCACCGTCACGGCCACGAGCAGCACCTGTGACCCGGTGGCGACGGCGAGCAGCCGACCACGATGCGTGCCCAGCCGGACGTGCAGCCGTCCTCCGGCGAGCGCACCGACGAGGAAGGCGCCGAGGGCGGTGACGGACGCGGGGGCCGACAGCCCCTGGGCTCCGGCCAGTGCGAACCCGAGGAACACGACGTTGCCGGTCATGTTGGCGACGAAGACGTGGCCGAGTCCCAGATAGCTCACCGCGTCGACCAGCCCTGTCACGACCGTGAGTGTGAGCATCAGCGGTGGTAGCGGGCCGTGAGGATCCTCCCGCGGCGGGACGAGCGTATGCACGGCATCGGTCAGCAGATTGCGCATGAGGCGCCTTCCTGGCCTCGGCGAACGACGGCCCGCAGGCGGCCTACGGCGGCGGATTCCTCAGGTAGTCGACGGCGGCGGATTCCTCAGGTAGTCGACGGCGGCGAGGTCGTCATTGTCGTGGCCGGCTTCGACGGTTGCCTCCAGACGGTCCCGGACAACTCGGAGCAGCGGACTGGGGGCGGCGGCCGCCGCGGCCAGGTCGATGTCTTTCAGGGCGAGTTGCACCGCGAATCCGGGCGCGTAGGTGGCGTTGTCCATGAGGCCTACTTTCTGCAGCTCGTACGGCATGGCGAGCGGGCCGGCCTCGAGCACCCGGACGAACGTCGCGTGGTCGACACCCAGAGCGTCGCACAGCGCAAGGACATCGCTCATGGCGACCGTCGAGGCAGCCATCCAGGCGTTGACCGCAAGCTTGACGGCGCTGCCCTCGGTCCCCGTCCCGACATGCAGCACGGACGAGCCGAGATCGTCGAGCACGGATCGCGCCCGCTCAAGGGCGTCGTCGGTGCCGGCCGCCAGCCAGACAAGCTTGCCCTGCCGAGCGGGAGCGGTACTTCCCGAAACCGGTGCGTCGAGGTAGGCGACACCATGATCACGAGCCAGACCGGCCAGGGCGCCGGCGCTCCGTGGCCCTACCGTGCTTGCCTGCACCCATACGGCACCTCTGTCGAGCCGGTCGAAGGCGTCCGACATGACCTCCGCGACCGCGTCGCCGTCACGGAGCACAGTGAGGACGACGGACGCGCCGGTGACCGCATCGCCCACCGCGCCCACTGCCGTGACCCCGGCCGCGTCGTCCGCCACCGCACGGGCTCTCTCCTCCGTACGGTTCCACAGCCGCACCTCGTGGCCGGTGTCTCCGAGCCGCCTTGCCATCGCGGCGCCCAGGGCGCCCGCTCCGAGAACGGCGACGGTGGAAGTCTGAGCCATGGAGAACCCCTTTGCGTGTTTCCCCTTACCCATGTTCCACCAGCAAGCCGAGTCTTTCCTGGCAAGGCAACGCAGCGCCTTCACGAGCAGCAGGTCGATAATCGATCGAGTACCGGCCGGGGCAGCGGGATGACCGCCCGCTTGAGCAGCGTGGGCAGCGACGGCCCGGCCCAGTCGGGGCCGGGCCGTCGCCACGGAACCGGGAAGCGCGGCCTCGTCTGCTCAGCCGCCATCAAAAAGAGGGGCAGTCAGCAAGAGGGGCAGTCAGCAAGAAGAACGAGGCGCTAGACGGACACATCCGAGTAATACCAGTTCTGTGAGCCGTGCTCCATCCAGTCCCACTGAGTGATATGAACACCGTTAGCGACGTTGGCCCCTGACGGCGTAACAAATTTCCAGCTGTCGGCCCCACGGATTCCCTTGATCCCGGTGGAGGAGCTCTCATAGTACTTCCACCTCTGCACCGGGCTTCCGGTGCAGGTCCACAGAGTAAGTTCCGCTCCATTTTCCGCACTGTTGCCCTTAGGCGTCAGGCACTTGCCACTGGCTCGGTGAATAAGCTCCCCAGAGGAGGTCCACCGCCACATCTGAAGCCAGTCCCCCCTGCCGTCCGCACCCGTACAGGTCCAGACGGTGATGACGGTCCCATTACTCGTAGCGTTACCCTTAGGGGTCAGACACTTGTAACTGGGATGCCGCACCGCCCCGTAGGGATCGTTAATGTCGGCGCTGGCAGGAGAGCTCGACATCGCGAGCGGAGCCAATGCCATTGCGGCGACGCTGAGAATTCTCTTGAGTAGCATTTCCCCCACCTAGATCAAGCTAAGTTTCGACTCTGCGTGTCGAGCACGGCAGAGTCATGGTTCCCGACCGGGTGCTGCGTTGTACGCCTGGCCGTCAGCCGTTCTCGTACATGCCCCAGTTCTGCGTGGCGGGCACGGAGCTGGAGCAGGACCAGAGGGTCATGTAGGTGCCGTTGGAGGTGCCGTTCCCGTAGCCGGTGATGCACTTGTTGCCGTAGGTGGTGTACGTGTTCGTCCGCAGGTTCAGCCTGTCGCCGACGGTGAAAGTCTGAGCCTCGTTGCGGTAACTACCGCAGTCCCACAGAGTCAGCACGGCACCATTCGTGGCGTACGCGTTGCCTCGGGGGGTCATGCACTTGCCGCTGGGCAGGTGCCTGACGAACCCATCCTCCCAGTACCACTTCTGCATGCTGCTGCCTGTGCAGTCCCAGAAGGTGAGAACGGTTCCGTTGGCAGTGCTGTTGCCTTCGGGGGTGGCGCACTTGACGCCGTTGCTGGGGTAGTTGATGAGGCTGCCCGTGGCGTGGATGTACGCCTGGGCAGACGTTGTGTTGACCATCATGAGCGCGAGGAACACCGCCGCAAATGACGCGATGGTTCTGGCCGTCTTCTTCATTCTGCACATTCCTTTTGAACGTCTTGCTCTCTGGAGGGGACAAGATGCCCCCTCGCCGGGGCACGAGAGGGCACCGAGACGCGGCTGTTGCAGGCCGTAACTGCCATGGCGTATCAGTCACCGGACCGGGTACACGCCCCCGTGGCTGCGCTCACGTCGAGGCGGTGCCTTCAGCAGCAGTGAATCTAGGCCCGAGCGGCGCGCGGTGGTGTGCGTGACGTGCAGGGTTTCTGTGCTCTGCGTGCCGTGGGGTGACCAGGGAGAACGCACGGTGTTCTGTAGGGGTGATCCCGTAGGCTTCGCGGAATGCCCGGCTGAACGCGGTGGCGCTGGAGAAGCCCCAGCGAGCCGCGATCGCTTGAACGGGCTGACCGCTCAGTTCCCCGCGTGCGAGGTCGGCGTGGGCGCGCTCCAGCCGGCTTTGGCGGATATGCGCCGCGACGCTCAGCTGCTGGTCGCCGAAAAGGGCGTAGAGACCCCGCAGGGACATGTTGTGCCGATCAGCGATCACCTGAGGAGTCAGGCCCGGGTCACCGAGGTTGTTCTCGATGAAGCGGTAGATCCGCTGCAGTGTCTCCTGCGCACGGGCCTCGGCAGGCGCCTCGCCAGGGTCACCGAGCTGCTGCGCGAGACACGCGGTTGCCAGTTCGAGGGCGACGGACCCCATCCCGCGCAGCTCCTGGGGGCGACAGCGCGGGCCGTGTGCGAGCAGCGTTTTCAGGAAGTCGGCGAGGATTGCCCCTGACCCCACGTCCGCGGCCAAGCTCTGTGCGAGGAGACGGTCCACCCGGTCCGGGCGCAGCGCCAGGGCCGGACGGGGAATCTGCAGCACGACCGTCTCGACCTGCCCGCCCGTGCAGGCCCCCTCACTCGGTCGTGAGGTGTCCGTGAGCACGAGTCCCCCCGCGACCACCGATTCGCTGCCCCGCTGAGAGATCCTGAAAGCACCTTGCGTGATGAGCGCCAGCTGCAAGTGCTCGGGATCGCCACGCCGGACGTGGGCCGAGGTGCGGCGCGAGAGCACCGGTGAGCAAGCCATGGCGGACAACCGCACCACGCCGAGATCAAGGTCCGTGACACTCGCGCGGAAGTCGGCCGTATGCCGGGTGCTGAGCATGACAGGCATCACTTCGCTGGACACTGTCTCGCAGAACCAATCGAACCTGTCCTCACACGCCACGACAGCATCCGACGCAACCGGCAATCCCATGCGATCCCCCACACCTTGGACGTGGCAGCGAACCAGCCCATTACCGGTTGTCGCACGGCCGTGCTCCGCCCCCACCGCCACGTGATCAATTATCAGACACATCCTTCCGGAGGGTCACGCCGCGGGCGGGGAGCCGGGGCGCGAGGCAGGCCGGGAAGCGCCGGGTCACGCGGCTGCCGCCGCGCACGGGAGCGCCGCGGCGCCGGGCGGGGGAACAGCGCGGGCCGGCCCGGCGTTGAGCGGATCATGACGACGAACGACGGACAGTCCGGGGTGCTTCGCTACACGGCCTTCTCCAGCGATCCCGACGGCGGCAATCCCGCCGGGGTCGTGCTGGACGCCGCCGGGCTGGACGACGGCGACATGCTGGCGATCGCCGCCGAACTGGGGTACTCGGAGTCCGCGTTCCTGACCGCGCCGCCGGAGGGGCTCGGCGGGGAGGAAGGACGGGCCTACAGCATCCGTTACTTCAGCCCCAAGGCCGAGGTTCCGTTCTGCGGGCATGCCACCGTCGCCACCGCGATCGCGCTCGCCGAGCGCATCGGGCCGGGTGAGCTGGTATTCGCGACGCGGGCCGGGACGGTTCCCGTGTCGGTGGCCGAGGAGGACGGCGTGCTCCGGGCCACGCTCACCAGCGTCGAGCCCCACATCGAGGACATCGCCGAGGACGATCTCGCCGAGGCACTCGCCGCGCTCGACTGGCCGGCCTCGGACCTCGAGCCCGCCCTGCCGCCCCGTATCGCGTTCGCAGGCGCCCGCCATCTTGTCGTCGCGGCGGCGACCCGTGCCCGTCTCGCCGATCTCGCCTACGACTTCGCTCGTCTCGAAGCCCTGATGCGTCGCCTCGATCTGACCACGGTGCAGCTGGTGTGGCGGGAGTCCGCGACGGTGTTCCACGTCCGTGACCCGTTCCCCGTCGGCGGTGTGGTCGAGGACCCGGCGACCGGCGCCGCAGCCGCCGCGTTCGGCGCGTACGCACGCGAGCTGGGCGTGGTCCCCGACGACACCGTCCTCACCCTCCACCAGGGCGAGGACCTCGGCCGCCCCGGCCGCCTCACGGTGACCCTGCGCACGGGTGACGCGCGCGTCCGCGTCGGCGGGGCCGGAGCCCGTATCGGCTGATGTGCGAACGGCGCGCAAGGTGCCGGGCACGGCCGCCGGTTGGGCCGGGCCGGACGACGGCCGCCCGGCCCGGCAGAACCGCGTCCGGCGGCCTGCGCCCGGGTGGGCCCGCCTGGCCGGACCACGCGAGTCGGGACTGCGTCCCCCGGACCACGCCCGGCCGGACTACGCCTGGCGGGTTTCGAAGCGCGCGATCTTCCCGTTCTCCACGGTGAACCGCCACGTCGTACGCATCTCGCCCCAGGTCTCGTTGCGGTACCGGGCGACGAGCGAGCGGCCCTCGTCCGACTCCGACTCGACCTCCATGTGTCCGCGCGAGGAGAAGATCTCCTTGTCGGTCCAGTCGGCGAGATCCCGGTCCGAGCCTTCGTCGGACATCGTCGCGCCCGGTCTCAGCACCGCCATGAAGGCGTCACGGTCGCCGGAGTTGAGCGCTTCGACGAAGGCGCGTACGGCCGGCTCGCTGAGCCGGTCCACGGGGATGGTCATGGTCGCTCCTGTGTGCGGATACGGGGAAGGGTGCGGATGCGCCGCCACCTGCTCCACCCGTACACCCGGGAACGCCCGGCTCCGCGGACCTTGACCCGCCCGTGGCGCGTCACCCCTTGGCGGGCGCCACCTTCGCGAACCAGGCGGCCGTCTCCTCCTCGCCGAGCACCCGCTCGAGCACGAGGTCCCCGTACATCCCGGGGAAGAAACGCCCGGCCGGCCAGCCGCGCCGGTACGGCGGCGGATCGAGGACGAGCAGCCGGACACCGTCGACGACGGCGACGTCCGCAGGGGTGCCCTCGTTCCAGATCCACTCGCCGTCCGCGCCCACCAGGTTGAAGGCGCCGGTCGTCGGCACCTGCCCCTCGGTGTCCCGGCACACGGCGATCTCCTGCGCCGAGGGCGCGTCGCCGGGCACATGACGGCCACCGATGAGGGCACCGGCAAGCAGCGTGTGCAGCTGGAAGTTGTCGCCGATACCACTCGCGCGCATCGCGTACCCGGTGCCCGTCCCACGGTGCAGGACGACGAACGGCTCGTCGTCCAGGACGCGCAGCGCGTACGCCAGGCACTTGAACTCGTGGCCGGACTCCTCGGCCACCCGGTCGACGAGCGCGAGCAGTTCGTCCCTGCCCTTGAAGCTCTCACGGACCGCCTTCGCGTTGAGCATCGCGAGGCCCGCCATCTCCCACTGCGGCAGCGTGAACCAGCCGATCGCGGGCTCGAGCCCGGTCCGCTCCACGAGCTCGTCGGTCAGCTCGTCCTCGGATTCGGGCAGCTCCCCTCCCCCGGTCTCCGCCCAGCGCCTGCAGAACTCCTCCGCCGCCGCGAACGCCTCACGCGCTCCGGCGAGGACTCCGGGGGCGCAGGCCACTGCGTCCGCACCCCGCTCGACACATGCCCCGGTGATCACCGCGGTGACCGCCCGCGGTCCGTGCGGTACTTCCGCGAGCAGCGCCGACAGCCGTGGTCCCGCCTCCCGGAACTCCGCCTCGCCGGCGCTGCCGTACCTCTCGTGGAGCTGTGCGAACGCCCGCTCAGAGCCCTCCGCGTCCCGTGCCCGTACGGCGTTCTCGAAGTCGACCACGGCGTCCAGGAACGGCTTTCGTCCGAATATCATTGGCGCACCCTACCGGCGTGGCACGCTCCCCGGATGACCGAGATCTGGAACACCGTCGAGCGCCTCCACGCCTGGCTGGACGCGGCGGCCGACCGCGCGCCCGAGCAGGAGACCCTGCTGCGGGTGCTGAAGCTTTCCGAGGAGGTCGGCGAGGTCGCGCAGGCGGTCATCGGCGCCACGGGACAGAACCCGCGCAAGGGCGTCACGCACACCTGGCAGGACGTGGAGTCCGAGCTGTGCGACGTGATCGTCACGGCGATGGTGGCGCTGCGCACGCTGAACCCGGGGGCTCCGCTGGTGTTCGAGAACCATCTGCGCGGTCTGGCGGCGCGGGCGTCGGGGCCGGAAGGCGTTCCGGCCCCTGCGAACGAACTCAGGGCGTCAGATACGAGTGGAACACCCCGTCAGGGTCGTACCTCGCCCTGAGTGCCTCCAGCCGCTGCCAGTCGCTCGTCGTGAACGACCGCCGCGCGCGGTCCGGATCGGCGGTGAGGTCGGCCTCGGCGATGTAGTGCCCCGTCCCGAGCGGCTCCACGGAGCTCATCGCCTGGCGCAGCCAGTGGATGTTGGCGTCGTCCTCCGCAGGGTCGTCCCAGATGGCGTAGGGAACGACATAGCTCCGGCCGAGCGCCGAGAACGCCATGCCGGACAGCAGGTCCGGGTTGTTCGACGCCGGTGCCACGGGGGCCAGGACCAGGGATCTGTCGGAGGGAGCGTTCTCGACCGAGCGGCTCAGCCTGGACAGCAGCGTCCCGAAGTCCGCGTCCGACCAGAGGGTGTCGGCCACGCAGCGGGTCCGTGCGGGCCAGAGTACGTCGGAGGCCTTGTGGAGGGCGTCGAACGTCGTCGGTTCGTCCGTCTGCCGGAAGAGGGCCCGGTCGGCGAAGGGGCAGTCCCGCAGCGGCCGGAGGGCCTGGACGGCCTGCTCTGCCGATTCCGCGAAGGCGGTGGCGGCGACGACGATCACCTTCGGTCGCGGGCTCTCCTCCGTCATGTACGGGGCGGCGGTGGTGAGTACATGAGTCAGTTCCACCGTCGGCGGCAGTTTGCGCGCGGTCTCGCCGGTCCAGCTCGACACCACTTCGACGTCCGCGAGGGGAAAGGCATACGTGGTCGACATGATCGCCCCGGGAGCCGGGTGCAGACGCAGACGGAAGCCGGTGACGACGGCGAAGAAGCCCGGCCCCGCCCCACGGGCCGCCCAGAACAGATCCGGATTCTCGTCCTCGTTGCACCGGACGACCTCGCCGTCCGCCGTCACTGCTTCGATCCCGTCGACGCTCCGGCAGGCCGGTCCCAGGGCACCGGAGTTCCATCCGAGACCGCCGCCCAGGAGATAGCCGCCGAAGGCGACCGACCCACAGTGCCCGGTGGGAAAGGAGAAGCCGCGCGCGGCGAGTTCCCGTCCGAGCTCACCGCCGGTGACGGCCGGCCGCACGGTCGCCGTCGCGGACGTCACGTCGATGTCGAACCGCCGGAGCCGGGCGAGGTCGATGAGCATGCCGTCGGAGCGAAGGGAGGAACCGCACCAGCTGTGCCCACGCGCCCGTACGGCGATCCGCAGACCGCGGGAGCGGGCCAGAGCGACGGCTGCGGGAACGTCCCGCTCGGAGGCTGCCCGGACGATCACCTCCGGGCAGCGCTCGGGTTTGAGCCCGTTCCACACCATGCTCGCCCGGACCGCTTCGTAGTCGGCGTCGCCCCGCTGGACGAGCGTCCCCTCGATTGCTCGGGCCTGCCCCTGTTCGCTCATCTCGGACTCCAGGAATTGCGCAAGCCGCCGCTGCGGATGAAGCTGAAGCTGAAGGTCCTGTGTGTGAATACCGCGGATTGCAGGCGCAGACGTCGCCAGTTTACCGGCCCCTTCGGAAGCTCGCGGCCTGGAGACGGCCGCCCGGGAGAACGGCGAACGACACCATGAGAGCCTTCGTCCTCAAGCGAGTCGGAGAGGTCGGCGTCGTCGAGATACCGCGACCACCAGGCGCTTTACGCGACGGACATGCGGTGACTGCGGCGGATTCTCCGGCTGATGGAGCACGGCAAGGTGGACCCCACGTCGATGACCACACACGAGTTCGGCTTCGACGAGATCGAGCGGGCATTCCGCATGATGGAGACGAAAGAGGACGTAATAATCAAGCCGCTGATTCGTTTCGACTGACGGCCCAACTCATGGTCAGGCGGCCTAACTCGTGGTCAGGCCGAAGATGACGAGCAACACCAGGTAGCACGCCGCCACAATCGCAGCGCCCGCCATATGCACCCGTACGGACTGCGCTCGGCTCGGCAGCAGCCACCAGGCGAGTACTCGGTTGACCAAGGGCATCAGAAGCCAGGTCAGAATGCAGACACTCAGAACATTGCCGAAGAACAGCGCCACATATCCGGGCATCCCCATGCCGGTGAACCAGTCGCCGACCGTCAGGTTGAGGATCATCACCGTGGGATACAGGGCCAGTATCACCGACATGGCCTGTTTCCAGTTGGGCGGTATGCCTTCGTCCGCGCCCTCACCGAAGCGGAACCAGCCGCCGAACGCCGAACCGATCTTGCGCACGTCGTACGAGCGGAAGTAGTCCCGTCCCTCCTCCAGAAGCCTCTCGCGGGCCTCGGAGTCGAGCCACCCGTCGAGGTGTTCGTGCGAGTCGAAGCGGAAGGCCACCACCCATCGGTCCTGAACCCCCTCCACCGGCTTGAACATCTCCGACCCCATGAAACCGGGATGCTTCTCCTGCTCTTTCGTGATCTTGTCCTGCCAGCGCATGAAGTCCCGCTCCCGCCCTGGCAGCACATCGTGCGAGATGACCGCCGTGACGACATCGTGCGTCGGCGTCCCACCGGTGAGCACCTCTTGCGTCGGGGTTCCGTCGAACAATGAGCGGCCTTCGTCGAGGAGTTGTTGACGCTCATTCGAATGCAGCCACGCGGTCAGCTGCTCGACGCCGGAGAAACGGAATACGACGACCCACTCGTTCTCCTCACCGGAGGCCGGCGGATAGAGCTCCGTACCCTGGAACCCCTCGAATCCGCGCACGACCTGATCGGTTTTCTCCTGCCAGCGCTTGTAGTCGTCATCCCGGCCCACCCGGACCTTCTGGGAGGTCACGACCGTGGCACTGTCGCCGGTCCCCCGGCTTGCACGAGTACTCATACGGAGTAGTCTAGAACTAATATAACCTATCGGACAATTGGGGTGAACTGGAGTCGATCGGCGAGCGTCTGCGGAGTTCGGCGAGCGTCTGCGGAGCGGAGGATTCTGAGATGGGACACAAGGAGTTCATGGCCGAGGCGGTACGGCTGGCCACCGAGTCCGTGGAGAAGGGCTGGGGCGGACCGTTCGGCTCGGTGATCACCCATGACGGCGAGATCATCGCCCGCGGACAGAACCGCGTGCTCCTCACGGCCGACCCGACCGCGCACGGTGAAGTGGAGGCCATCCACAAGGCAGTTCAGATCCTGAACCCCCACGCGCCCAGCGTGGCCGAGGAGAACCAGAACGAGTCCACCTTGGAGCTGATACCGAAGCCCGAGGGCTCCCCCGACGTCGTGCCCGAGCGCGCTCGCATGCTGATGGGATGTGCGCTCTACACCAGTGGCGCCCCCTGCCCGATGTGCATGAGCGCCATCTACTGGGCCCGGATAGACACCGTGTACTACAGCTGCGACTGGAAGGCGACTCAGGAGATCGGCTTCGACGACGCCTTCCAGTACGAGGACTTCGCCAGGCCTCCGGAGGAGCGGAGCATCACGCTCGAGCAGCTCCACCCCGAGCTGGGGGCCATGTCCTATGCGGCATGGACGAACAAGGCGGACAACCACCCGTACTGACGTGGTGTCACATTCCTCGGCTTCGGGCGGGCGGTCGTCAAACGACCGCCCGCACCCCTGTGCGGGATCGCCTCTCCGCCGACGAAGGCCGGATCTCGCCACCGCGCATCCGAGTTGATGTGAGAGGCCTTGCTTTCTCAGGGGGTTCCTGCCCCAATGACAACCGTCACCGACTGCCCATCGGCCCCATCGGGTCCGCGCCGGAACGGGCGCGGACACCGGTCCTGAGCTCCGCCACCCCGGGAGCGCCATGAGCAGGCGGAGGCAGTCGGCGACGCCATCCCGTGACCCCCACACACGAAGGCGGGACCCCATGAAGCACGGCAGGCTCACCATCGGCACCGTCCTCTTAGGCGCCCTGGCCGCGGGCACGCTCGCCGCGGCCCCCGTGGCGAGCGCGGTGGAGCCGACGACGGCAACGTTGTCGTTCGACTGCGGTTCGTTCGGCTCGGGCGAGGCAACGCTCACGGCCACCCAGGACGGCACGGCCGCGACGATCAGCGTGTCCACTTCGGCCATCACCTCCCCCTTCCCCATCTCCGAGAACTCCGTCAGCTCCACTCTCGCCCTGACCAGGAACGGTTCCGACACGGCGACGTTCACCGGCAACGCGAACCCGGCGATACCCGCCGGCGGCGCGGTCACCAGCGGACCGCTGAACGGCACGGTCGCGGCAGGCGACAGCCTCGAGGCGAAGTCCCTCACGGTCGTGGTCTTCGGCATCACGGTGACCTGCAACGCGACGTCACCGCAGAACCCCGGCCCGTTCGTCTTCTGACGGCGGGGGCCGGTCGGTCCGGGGCGGCGTCACCCCGTACGAGGGCGACGCCGCCGCACCCTTTCCGGGTCCGCCCCCGCCGGAGGACGGCGACGAGGGGCGGACGGCCAGGAACCCGGCCGGGCACCGACCGGCCCCACCGACGGGCACCGACCTGCGCCGACCTGCACCGACCGGCCCTCACCGACGGGTACCGACCTGCGCCGACCAGCCCCGCACCGACAGCCCGGGCACCGATCGGTCCGGCACAGGCCGCCCCAGATCAACCGGCCTACTATGATTTGACCGGATACAACCGTATATGCGGCCAGACGCAGGGAGGACCCGTGACTGCTCAGGCCCCTATCCCCACAAGACTCCCCGGTGTGGCCCACGGCCCCGGGGGCGGGGCCGGCACTCCCCGGTATCTGCCGGTCTCCGAGCACGGGCTGATCGGGGACCTGCGCAGTGCCGCGCTGGTCGGGACGAACGGCACGATCGACTGGTACTGCTGCGGCCGGTTCGACGCGCCGAGCATCTTCGCCTCGATCCTCGACGCCGAGAAGGGCGGCTTCTTCGAGCTCGCCCCGGACGTACCGACGCGGACGAAGCAGTTCTACTTCCCCGACACCAATGTGCTCATCACCCGCTTCTTCGCGGACGACGGAGTCGGCGAGGTCCAGGACTTCATGCCGATCACCGACGACTCGCGCGAGGCCGACCGGCACCGGCTGATCCGCCGGGTGGTCTGCGTCCGCGGGTCGCTGCCGTTCCGCGTCTGCATCGCTCCCCGCTTCGACTACGGCTCCCAGCCGCACACCGTACGCACCGAGAACGGCTACCCGGTCTTCGAGTCGCCCGACCTCACCCTCGCGCTCACGTCCAGCGTGCCGGTCGAGAACGACGGCCGGGACGTGTGGTCACTGTTCAAGCTGCACGAGGGCGAGACCGCCGTCTTCGCACTCGACCGGATCGGCGGTCCCGTGGCACCACGGGCCTGTCCCGTCGCCGAGGCGGAGGAGCTGTTCGGGGCCACGGTGTGCTACTGGCGGCGGTGGCTGTCCAAGTCGCGGTACCGAGGACGCTGGCGCGAGATGGTGCACCGCTCCGCGCTGACGCTCAAGTTGCTCACGTACGCACCGACGGGCGCCATCGTGGCCGCGCCGACGACAAGTCTGCCCGAGCAGATCGGCGGCGAGCGCAACTGGGACTACCGGTACGTCTGGATCCGTGACGCGGCCTTCTGCGTCTACGCACTGCTGCGGCTGGGCTTCACCGACGAGGCCCAGGCCTTCATGCAGTTCCTGATCGAGCACTGCCAACCGAGCACGGCCGGGCCACCGTTGCAGATCATGTACGGCATCGACGGCCGCCGCGAGCTGCCCGAACGTGAACTGCCCCACCTCGAGGGCCATCTGGGCTCGGCCCCTGTACGCGTCGGCAACAGCGCGGTCGACCAGCTCCAGCTGGACATCTACGGCGCCCTCATCGACTCGATCTACCTCTACGACAAGTGGGGCGAGCCCATCTCCAGCGCGCACTGGGACACGGTTACCGATGTGGTCGACTGGGTGTGCGAGAACTGGAACCAGCCCGACGAGGGCGTCTGGGAGACCCGTGGCGGCCGCAAGAACTTCCTCTACTCGCGGCTGATGTGCTGGGTGGCGATCGAACGAGCCATGCGCATCGCCCAGCACCGGGGACTGCCGGCCGACATGGTGCACTGGGGCCAGACGCGCGACCGGATCTACCGGCAGATCATGCGGCGCGGCTGGTCGCCCGAGCGCAATGCCTTCGTCCAGCACGAGGACGGCGACGTCCTCGACGCCGCCGTCCTCATGATGCCGCTGGCCAAGTTCATCTCCCCGACCGACCCGAAGTGGCTCGCCACCCTGGACACGCTGGGCGAGGAGCTGGTCTCCGACTCCCTGGTCTACCGCTACGACCCGCAGGCCAGCCCCGACGGGCTGCGGGGCGAGGAGGGCACGTTCTCGATCTGTTCCTTCTGGTACGTGGAGGCGCTCTCCCGCGCCGGACGCCCGGACGAGGCCCGGCTGGCCTTCGAGAAGATGCTCACCTACGCCAACCACCTCGGCCTGTACGCCGAGGAGATCGGCCGCACGGGCGAACAGGCCGGGAACTTCCCGCAGGCGTTCACGCACCTGGCACTGATCAGCGCGGCCTTCAATCTGGACCGGGCTCTGGGGTGACGGCCTTCCGGGAGCCCTCCACGTCCGGCCGGCCCGGACGTGCAGTGGGAACGGATGACTGCGGCCTCCTGAGCTCCCGGGACCCCCGGGGGTCAGGCACCGGGGCAGCGCCCCGGGCCGGAGGCTGATGAGGCGGACGGGCCGGGCAGTGCACCGGGGCACCGCTCCCGGCCCCTGACCGGCGTAGATCGCCAGGGACGCCGTCCAGGCGGGTGGCGAAAGCCGCAGGCAGCGGCAGACGAGTCGGGCTGTACGCCGGGTTCTGTCACCCGGTGTCCTCGCGGTCACCGGGGAGACGGCCATCCATCTGGGACCGGTGTTGCCACCGGCCTCGTGCGGTCTACCCGCGGACTCGGGCGGGCAGCCCTCGATCGTCCGCGCAGGGCCGTCGTCCCTTCCGGGGGACGGCCCCTCTTGACCTTGCTCCAGGTGGGGTTTACCGAGCCGCCTGAGTCACCTCAGGCGCTGGTGGTCTCTTACACCACCGTTTCACCCTTACCGGGGACCGAGGTCCCCGGCGGTCTGTTCTCTGTGGCACTGTCCCGCGGGTCACCCCGGGTGGGCGTTACCCACCACCTTGCCCTGTGGAGCCCGGACGTTCCTCGGCGGGACCCGAAGATCCCGACGCGGCCGTCCGCCCGGCTCGTCTGCCGTGCGGACCATGGTACCCGGCGGTGCGGACCCCGAGCGCGCGCCTCAGACGAAGGCGGCGGTGTCCAGCTCGAACGCGAACGGCTCGGGCAGGGGCAGGACCTTGCCGAAGTGGATGGTGCGCCGCTGGAGGTAGTCGCCGTCCTCGGGTTCGCTGAAGAGGGTGAGCGCTGACGTACCCCGGTCGATCAGCAGATACAGGGGGATGGCGGCCCGTGCGTAGCAGCGGCGCTTGGTCTCGCGGTCCGAGTTCGGCCGGGTGGAGGTCACCTCCATGACCATGGCCACGCCGTCAGCGGACATCCACGAGTCGGCGCCGCGGAACAGTCGCAGCTCGGTGGGCACGAAGGTGCCGTCGGGGATGACATGGTCCCTCGAGCTGTCGGGCGCCCCCCTCAGCTTGAGGCCCTTGTTCGCGGAGAAATCCATGTCGGTGCGTGAACGCCTGATCACTTGCTTCACGATCAGGTTGATGTAGTCCTCGTGGTCCCCGTCCGGCGGCGGTGTCACGACGATCTCCCCCTCGATCAGCTCCGCGCGGAAGCCCTCCGGCGTGTCCAGCGCCAGGAAGCCCTCCAGCAGGACGTCCGCCTGCGTGAGCGGTTCATGCGGCATGGCACTCATGTCGCGCTCCTTCCTCGGTCGCTCGCCAGACTGGGACATCGCTGCACCGGCCGTCCTGGAGTGGGGACTGTTTCCCTCGATCGTGGCACACGGTCACCAGGCCCGGAGGCATTCGCCGCCGAGGCGGCGGTCTCGCTTGACCTTGCCGCAGCGTCAGGGTTTCTACTGAGGCCATGCGGATCGGAGAGATCGCCGCACTCGTCGGGGTCACCCCGCGGGCCGTGCGGCACTACCACCATCAGGGCCTGCTGCCCGAGCCCACCCGGCGGGCCAACGGCTACCGGGACTACTCGGTGCGGGACGCCGTGCTGCTCGCGCGGATCCGGCGGCTCACCGAGCTGGGGCTCGGACTCGACGAGGTCCGGGACGTGCTCGCGGACGACGCCGGAAGGGAGCTCGTCCAGGTCCTGGAGGAGCTGGACGAGGATCTGGGCCGGCAGCAGGGGCAGCTCGCCGAGCGGCGCCGGCGACTCGGGGCACTGCTGGAACAGGCGCGGGCCGGGCGGCTGACGGCCGAGGGGCCCGTATCGCCGGAGCTGGCGGCGCTGTTCGGGAATCTGGCCGAGGCGCCCGCCGGGCGTCCCGAGTCCGCCATGGCGGCGAAGGACCGGGAACTGCTCGCCTTGCTGGACACGGTCGCGCCCGACGCCGAGCGCGAGCGGCTGCTCGAAGCGATGCAGCGGATGGCCGAGGCGCCGGGCGCCGTGGAGCGCGCCTACGAGGTGTACGAGCTGCTCGACGCGCTCGCGGACGAGGACACCGGCACGGACGACCCGAGGGTCGAGGAAGCGGCGCGGGCACTGGCCGACTCCGTTCCCGACGCGGTCGCGGAGGGACTCGGCGCCGACGGGACGCTGCCCGAAGGCCCCTTCCAGGACGCCTTCTTCGCCGACTTCTCCCCCGCCCAAGCCGCCGCCGTACGCCGCGCGCTGCGCATCGTCGCCGAGCGTGCCCGGTGAAGCGACTGATCAAGGCCCTCAGAGGCGTCGCCTACACCGTGATACCGGCCGAACTGGCGCTCGTGGTCTGTCTGCTGGCGGGCGTACGGCCACCCGCTGCCGCCGTCACCGCCACCGAGGCGGCCATGCTGCTCCTGCTCCTCGCCGAGGCCGCCGTGTTCGTACGGCTGCGCCGGCAGGGCCACAGCAACCGGTCGGCTGTACGCGAGCTGGTGCCCGAGTCCGTGCTGCGGCTCATCGGCCACGAGCTGAAGCTGATGTGGAGCATCGTGCTGTGGACCGCGCGCCGCCGCAGCGGCGTCGGGCCCGGCGAGCAGGCCTTCGGACACGCCCGCGACCAGGCGGCACTCCTCTACGGCTTCGCGTTCGTCTGCGTCGTCGAGACCGTGGGGATGTCGTATCTGCTCGGGGACTGGCCGATCGCGCACGGGATCGTCCTCTTCCTCGACGTCTACACGGTCATCTTCGTCATCGGCCTGCACGCGGCGTCTGTCACCCGCCCGCACACCCTGTCCGGTGACACGCTGCGACTGCGCCAGGGCGCCCACATCGACCTGCGCATCCCGCTCGAGCGGATCGAATCGGTCAGGTACGACGTGGTGTTCACCCACGCCAAGGAGGAAGGCGTGCTGAACATGGCCGTCGGCTCGCAGACCTCCCTCACCCTGGAGCTGTGCGAGCCCGTCACGGCTGTGCGGCTGCTGGGCAGGGAGTACGAAGTGCGTACCGTGCGCTGCCACGCCGACGACGCCCGCGCCTTCCTGCGGGCCCTCACGCAGGCGCGAAACGCACTTGCGCCGTCTCCGGGTCCGCCCGTGTGAGCCGTACCCGCAGTTCCTCCCCGAGCGGGAGCTCCGCCCCGCCCCCCTCGACCGGCGCGACCACGGCCGGCTCCCGCAACTGGACCGTGCCGACGTCCGGTTCATGCTCCCTCACGTCGACCACGAAGGCGTCGAAGAGCTCGCCGACCCGCCCCGTCAGCACGGCCGCCTCGACGGTGTCCACACATGCCCGCTCGACGGCGTTGGCGCGCCGTGAGCCGTCGGCCATCTCCTTCGGGAGCGCGTCCAGGGCCTCCCGCACCCAGGCGGGCGGCTCCTGACCTGCTGCGGCGGCGACGCACAGCTCGCCCGCGTACCGGTCGACGAGGCGGCGCAGCGGGGCGGTGCAGTGCGTGTACTCGTGGGCGACGGCGGCATGGACCGCCGGGTCGGGCAGACGGCCGCCTTTGAACGCCGTGTAGCCGGCGCCTCGCAGCAGCGTCGTGCATTCCTGCAGGAAGGCGGCATGGTGAGGGTCTGCCGGGTCCAGCGAGCGGACGACATCGGCGTACGAGACATGGTGCGGCCAGTCGATGCCCAGGGCCTTCGCCGTGCGCCGCAGCCGGGCGACGGCGCCGCCCGGCGCGGTCGGCAGGGTGCGCAGGACACCGGTCCCGGAGGCGGTCATGAGGTCGGCCGCGGCCATGCCCGTGAGCAGGGAGATCTGGGCGTTCCAGCTCTCCGAGGGAAGCGGGGAGCGGTACTGGAGCGCGTACCTGTGATCGCGCTCGACGATCTCCTGCTCCGGAACGTCGAGGGAGATTCCGCCCCGCTCCGCCTCCAGTCGCTCCCGGAGCAGCCCGATGTCCTTGAGCAGCGCGAGCGGCTCCTCGGCGGTGGCGGAATCGATCTGCCGCTGCGCGTCCGCGTAGTTCAGCCTCGCGCGGCTGCGCACAAGGGCGCGGCGTACCTCCGTCGCCACCCTCGCCCCGTCCTCGTCGAGGTCGATGGTCCACAGCAGCGCCGGGCGCGTCCGGCCCGGCAGCAGGCTGGCCGCGTCCTCGGACAGTGAGATCGGGTGGAGCGGCACGTTCCCGTCCGGGAAGTAGAGCGTCAGCGCCCGCCGGTGCGCCTCGGCGTCGAGCGCGCCCCCCGGCAGCACGAACGCCGCGACGTCCGCGATCGCGTAGTGGACGCGGAAGCCGCCGCCCACCCTGCGCTCCAGATGCATCGCCTGGTCGAGGTCGGTGGACGCCGGCGGGTCGATCGTGAAGAAGGGGATGTCCGTGGCGTCCCGGTCAGGCAGCCGCGGCTCCCGCACCGCGCTCTCCGCCTCCGCGAGAACCCGGGCCGGGAAGCCCTCGGGCACGTGGAGCGTCCTGCGCAGCGCACGCAGTGCGGCCCGCAGGGGGTCCTCGGCTGCGCAGATCACATGCATCCGGCGGCGGGGCATGGACCGAGCGTATGGCCGCGGGTGCGGGGCGGCGACCGGGAGGTGGGGGGACCCGGGGGTGCGGGGCCCGGCTGTCCCGTCCCGGCGGCGGCGCGGTCGGGGCGGGTGCGGGGGACCCGGGGTGCGAGGGCTGTGACCCGCTGTCCCGTCCCGACGGCGGCGCGGTCGCGGCGGGTCCACCCCGACTACCCTGGCGCGGGGGCCGCACCCCCTTCCGTACGTACACAGAGGAGAACCGCCGTGCTTGTGCTGTTGCCGCCGTCGGAGGGCAAGGCCGCTTCGGGCCGTGGGGCGCCGCTCAAGCCGGAGTCCCTGTCGCTGCCCGGGCTGGACGGGGCGCGGGCCGCGGTGCTCGACGAGCTGGTCGAGCTGTGCACGGGGGACGAGGAGAAGGCCCGGGAGGTGCTCGGACTGAGCGAGGGTCTGCGCGGCGAGATCGCGAAGAACGCGGAGTTGCGAACGGCCGGGGCGCGTCCGGCCGGGGAGATCTACACGGGCGTGCTGTACGACGCCCTCGGCCTCGCCACGCTCGACGCGGCCGCGCGCAGGCGGGCGAGGCAGTCGCTGCTGGTCTTCTCCGGGCTGTGGGGCGCGGTCCGGGTGGGCGACCGGATCCCGTCGTACCGCTGCTCGATGGGGGTGAAGCTGCCGGGGCTCGGGGCGCTGGGCGCGTACTGGCGGGAGCCGCTGGCGTCCGTGCTGCCCGAGGCGGCCGGGGACGGGCTCGTCCTGGACCTGCGCTCCTCCGCCTACGCGGCGGCATGGCGCCCGAAGGGTGAGGTCGCGGGGCG
Source organism: Streptomyces sp. NPDC057445 (assembly GCF_042802855.1). Lineage (NCBI taxonomy): Bacteria > Bacillati > Actinomycetota > Actinomycetes > Kitasatosporales > Streptomycetaceae > Streptomyces > Streptomyces sp. NPDC057445. The sequence goes on from NZ_JBHVDH010000001.1 coordinate 263,000, forward strand.
TACGGCGACCGTGCGGGTGCTCCACTCGCAGACGGTCGACGGGGTCGAGAAGCGCTCCGTCGTCTCCCACTTCAACAAGGCGACGAAGGGCCGCATCGTACGCAGCCTGCTGGAGGGCGGGGCGGCGCCGAAGGGGCCGGTCGAGCTGGTGGAGGCGCTGCGGGACCTCGGGTACACGGTGGAGACGGAGGCCCCGGCGAGGGCGGGGAAGACGTGGTCGCTGGACGTGGTGGTGACCGAGATCCACTGAGGCGCCGGCGCTCGCGTTGGCATTGGTGTTGGCGTTGGCGTTGGCGTTGGCGTTCCCCGTGGAGTCCGTTCGCGTCCGGCCGCCTGCTTAGCGTTGCACGGAACGCAACACCCGTTGCGCGGAGCGAAAGCGCTTCGGCAGGATGCGCCTCCATGGCCTCCGTGCTCGATCTCGCCCCCGTGATCCCTGTCGCCGTCATCGACGACGCCGCCGATGCCGTACCGCTGGCCCGGGCCCTCGCCGCAGGCGGCCTGCCCGCGATCGAGGTCACGCTGCGCACGTCGGCCGCGCTCGACGCGATCCGCGCCGTCGCGGACGAGGTGCCGGAGGCGGTGGTCGGCGCGGGCACCGTCATCTCGCCGAAGGGCGTGGCGGACGCGGTGGCCGCGGGCGCGTGCTATCTGGTCAGCCCCGGCTGGACCGACGCGCTGCTGAAGGCCATGAGCTCCTCCGCCCTGCCGTTCCTGCCGGGCGTCTCGACCGCCTCCGAGGTGGTCGCCCTGCTGGAGCGCGGGGTGAACGAGATGAAGTTCTTCCCCGCGGAGGCGGCGGGCGGCACCGCGTACCTCAAGTCCCTTGCCGGACCACTCCCCCAGGCCCGCTTCTGTCCGACCGGAGGGATCTCGCTCACTTCGGCCCCGGCGTACCTCTCCCTGCCGAACGTCGACTGCGTGGGCGGTACGTGGATGCTTCCCGCGGACGTGCTCGCGGCCCGGGACTGGGCTCGGGTCGAGGCCCTCGCACACGAGGCGGCGGGGCTCGGGTCAGCGCGGCGCTCCGGGTGAGCGCGATGTTCCGGTGAGCGTGACGTTCCCGTGAGCGTGACGCTCAGGTGAAGACCAGCTCCAGGTGATCCGTCACCGGGCGGTACCCGAGGCGCCGGTAGAGCGCGTTGCTCGTGGGGTTGGCCAGGTCCGTGAAGAGCAGCACCTCGTCGGCGCCCGACCGCTGTGCGAGGCGGGTCGCGGCGACCGTGACGGCGCCCGCGTAGCCGCGTCCGCGGAGCTCGGGCGGCGTGTACACGGGCGCGACGCGGGCCTGCCCCGCGACCACCGGTGACACCCCGGCCATGGCGGCGGGGCGTCCGCCCGTCTCCCAGAACAGCAGCCTGCCGTCGCGGACACGGGTCGTCGCGGCGTCGGTGCAGTCCGCGGCCTCTTCCCCGATGTCCACCCGGAAGGCGCTCAGCCAGGCCGCGGCGAAGGGGATCTCCTCGGGCGTCGCGAGGCGGGCCCGGCCGTCGGGACCCGGGCGGGGCGGGGTCAGCTCCCCGAGCCGGAAGAGGCGGGTCTCGTGCGCGACACGGAAGCCGCCGCTCGCCCACTCTTCGGCGAACGCCCGCGCGTTCGGGCTCTCGCCGGTGACGCCGGTGGCGCCGCGTGCGCCGGTGACGCCGGTGGCGCCGCGCGAGCCGCGGGCGTCCGGGAGGGCGTCGGCCTGCAGCTCCCGGGCGAGGGCACGGGCCGCGTCATCGGTCATCACGCTCAGCTGGAGCGGCATCGGGGGCGTCTGCAGACAGGCGGCGCCGACGGGCCCGTCCGGGGCGGCTCGCCACCAGCCGAAGAGCACGGGCGCGCCCTTGCCGTACACGAACGGGCCGTGGCGGCGCACCATCTCGCTGACGGTCAGCAGAACGGTGTTCCGGCCGGGGTCGGCGGAGAGATACGGGCCGGCGGCGGCGCGGAAGGCTTCGACGTCGTGGGTGAAGTGCCAGGGCATGCGGCGATCTTGCTACGAAACGGGGACGCGGCGCAGGGCGTTTTCCGGGTGTGGTTGTCGGTGTTGGCCTGTGCGGGTCGCTGCGCGGTGCGGGTGTGGTTGTCGGGGTTGGCCTGTGCTGTGTTGTTGGCCGGTGTGTCCGTCCTCAAGCGCCGGACGGGCTGGGTATACGGGGTCGGCCCGGACCTGTTGGCTGGCGTTGGGGGCCGGGGGTGGGGGCCGATCGCCGTGGTCGCGTGTCTGTGCCCCATCCACCGGGGAGCAGTCGGCAACGCGGCCGGGGCGGGGCCGTGCAGGGTCGACCCCGCAGGGGACGGCGGAACTACCGGACGCCCCTGAGGTGGGCGGTACGCCGCCGTCCCCGAGGAGTCGAGCCCGGAGGGGCCCCGCCCCACCACCCACAGCCCGTCCGGCGATTGAGGACGGACACCCCGGCCGCAGTCACGGCACCGGCCAGTCCGGTGAACCCAGCCTGTCCGGCGCTTGAGGACGGACACACCGGCCAACCGTCACGGCACCGCCCACCACGACAACCACACCCACACCCGCACCGCGCAGCGGACCCGCACAGGCCCGACCACGACAACCCCTCGTCACCGGAGGTGCGACGTGTCGTTCAGGAGGCGCAGGGACGCGTTGCCGTCCGCGTAGTAGGAGACCGCCGAGAACGACGCCGCGTCGAGTTCCATGCGGAACAGCGCCTCCGGCGGGGCTTGCAGGGCCAGGCGGACCAGGGTCTTGATCGGGGTCACATGGGTGACCAGGAGGACCGTACGGCCGCGGTGCTCCTCCGTCAGCCGGTCCCGCGTCGCCGCGACGCGCCGGGCCACCGTCGCGAAGCTCTCGCCGCCGCCCGTCGGCGCCACCTTCGGGGAAGCGAGCCATGCTTCGAGATCGTCCGGGTACCGTTCACGGACCTCCGCGAACGTCAGGCCCTCCCACGCGCCGAAATGCGCCTCGCGCAGGCCGTCGTCGACCCGGACGTCCAGCCCGAGGCGCCGGGCCACGGCCTCGGCCGTCTGCCGGCACCGCCGCATCGGGGACGACACGATGTCCTGGATCCTGCCGCGCTCGGCGAGCGCCGCCGCACCCGCCTCCGCCTGGCGCAGACCCGCCTCTGAGAGCTCCGGGTCGGTGCCTCCGCTGCCCGAGAACCGCTTCTCGGGTGTCAGCGGCGTCTCGCCGTGCCGCAGCATGACGAACGTCGTCGGCGGGCCCAGGTCCGCGGGCCCCCAGCCGACGGCCGGAGCTTCCGCAGCCGCGTCCGCGGGCTCCACGCGTCCCGGCGCCGGGACGGTGGCCACGACCGAGCCCGGCACCACACCCGCACCGCGCCGCGCCGCGTCCGCGCCCGCGCCCGCGCTCACGCTCACGCCGGACAGCGCCGCGCGGGCCTTCGCCGCGCCCGCGGCCGCGTCGCCCACGACCCGCGCCGCGCGGCTGTCCGAGGCGCCGGACACGGTGGCGGCCGGAGCGTCGAGGGTTGCCCGGGACGCCGACGGCTCCCACTGCTTGCCCCGCTTGCCCGCGTCCATCGCCTCGTTGGCGAGCCGGTCCGCGATCTTGTTCTTCTCGCGCGGGATCCACTGGTAGCGGACCCGGCCCAGCGGGAAGATCCGCGCCGCTTCCGCCGCGAGAGGCTTCATGTCGGGGTGCTTGATCTTCCAGCGGCCCGACATCTGCTCGACGGCCAGCTTGGAGTCCATGCGGACGAGGACAGAGGCTTCCGGATCGAGTTCCTTCGCCGCTTTGAGGCCCGCGATCAGACCGCGGTACTCGGCGACGTTGTTCGTCGCGATCCCGATGTACTCGGCGCGCTCCATGAGCGCCTCCCCCGTCGCCGGGTCGAGCACGACCGCGCCGTACCCGGCCGGGCCCGGATTGCCCCGGGAGCCGCCGTCGGCCTCGACGATCAGCTCGCGCATCAGAGACCGGACTCGGAGGTGCGGACGAGGATGCGCCGGCAGTTCTCGCACCGTACGACGGTGTCGGCGGCGGCGGCCCGGACGTCGTTCAGCTCGGTGATGTTGAGCTCGATGTGGCAGCCCTCGCAGCGGCGCTGGTACAGGCGCGCCGCGCCGACGCCGCCCTGCTGCTCGCGCAGCTTCTCGTACAGCTTCAGCAGGTCCGCGGGTACGGAACCGGCGATGACCTCGCGCTCCTTGGAGACGGAGGCGGTCTCGCGGTCGAGCTCCTCGAACGCCGCCTCCTTGCGGGCCGTGGCGTCGTCGACCTTGGCCTGCACGGAGGAGACCCGGCCGGTCAGCTCGGAGACACGTTCCTGCGCGGACTCGCGGCGCTCCATGACCTCGAGGACGACGTCCTCGAGATCGCCCTGGCGCTTGGCGAGCGACACGATCTCCTTCTGGAGGTTCTCCAGGTCCTTCGGGGACGTGATCGCGCCCGAGTCCAGGCGCTGCTGGTCCCGCGTGGAGCGCTGGCGCACCTGGTCGACGTCCTGCTCGGCCTTGGTCTGCTCGCGGGCGCAGTCGCTCTCCTCCGTCTGCGCGGCGACGAGCAGGTCGCGCAGCTGCGTGAGGTCCTTGTTCAGCGACTCGATCTCGGCGTGCTCGGGCAGCGACCTGCGCCTGTGCGCGAGCTGCGACAGGCGTACGTCGAGTGCCTGGACGTCGAGGAGTCGGATCTGGTCGGCGGGCGCGGCGTTCAGTTGGGGGCTCCAGATGTGTGGTGGGAGGACCAGGGGTCGGTGACCGTCTTCGAGACATGGACCCGAAGGCCCCAGCCGTGGCGGTCGGAAATCTCGTCGAGCTGTGCGGCGGCCTGCTCGCACCAGGGCCATTCGGTGGCCCAGTGGGCGGCGTCGACCAGCCCGAGAGGTGACTGCTGGATCGCCTCCGACGCCGGGTGGTGGCGCAGGTCGGCGGTCAGGTAGGCGTCGACGCCCGAGGCCCGTACGACGTCGAAGAGGCTGTCGCCGGAGCCGCCGCTCACGGCGACGCGGCGTACGGTCGCGTCGAGGTCGCCGGCGACCCGGATGCCCTGCGCGGTGGCGGGCAGCCGTCGGGCGGCGCGGGCGGCGAACTCCCGCAGTGTGACCGGGTGGTCGAGTTCGCAGATCCGGCCGAGGCCGTTCTCGGGCACGAGGGGACCGGTGACCCGCAGGTCGAGCGCGCCGGCGAGGGCGTCGGAGACACCGGGGTCCGCGGTGTCGGCGTTGGTGTGCGCGACGTGCAGGGCGATGTCGTGCTTGATGAGGGTGTGCACGACCCGGCCCTTGAAGTGCGAGGCGGCGACCGTCGTCGTACCGCGCAGATAGAGCGGATGGTGGGTGACGATCAGGTCCGCGCCGAGGCCGATCGCCTCGGCGGCGATCTCCTGGACGGGGTCGACGGCGAAGAGGACGCGGGTGACGTCGGCGCCGGGGTCTCCGCAGACCGTGCCGACGGCGTCCCACTCCTCGGCCCGCTCGGGGGGCCAGAGGGCGTCGAGCGCGGCGATGACTTCAGACAGACGGGGCACGGGGGAAAGGCTACCCGCCATCCGTGCCCGGCCGCCCTGTGCCGTCCGCGCAGGGCGGCTCGCCTGACCAGGTGGGCTTCCTTTCACGGCCGCCGCGCGCCTGCCCGTACACGTCGGTGGACAGGTGTGCCCGGCGGTAACGGTGCCCCCACCCAGCACAATTGATCCCTCACGCTCAGGAGAATCCCAAAACGGCCACCCTTATGTGTGAAGTGGACCGGCATGCGTTGTTCGGCTTGAAGTGCGAAAACTAGCTTCGATGGCCGGAGGTGACCAGCCGATGACAGCGTGTGCCATCGAAGCGACGGAGGCCGGCGACACGGCCGGGGACGACATGGCCGTACGGTCCGCGGATTCCGGGTTCACGATCAGCGCGGACGGCTGTTACGCGGCGCGTCTCGCAGGTACGGGAGACGCGCGTTTCGCGGAGCGGTGGACGCTGGACGGCCACGAGCCGTACGCCGTGCCGCTCCCGCTCGGCCAGCCGGAGGAGCCGGACGCCGAGGTGGCGCCGATGACCGACGGACGGGTGCTCATCCGGCGGCGGGTGGCGGACCGGCAGGCGTTCTCGCTGCTCTATCCCGCGGGGAAGGGGACGGGCGAACTGCCCCTCGGCACGGTCGAGTCCACGGCGGCGACCCTGCTCCCGCCGGCTCCGAACGGCAGGGGCGGCTACGCGCTGGTGCCGGGGGAGCGTTCGACGGCGGTGTGGCTGGTGACGGGCGGGGCGTCCGGGCCCGAGCGGGTCGCGGAGGTGCCGGGCCGCTGCTCGGGCGGGGTCTGGCTGGACCCTACGGGCCGGATGCTCGCCCTGGACCGTGAGAAGGACGGGATCACGAAGGCGGTGGCGGTCGATCTGGAGCGGGGCGGTGAGGTCACCCCGCTGCTGCAGATCACGGAGGAGAGCAACGACCGGCTGGTGCTCGCGGACCACGAGAGCGGGCTGCTGCTCATCCGCTCGGACGCGGCGGGGCACGACCGGCTGGGGTGGGGTGTGCTGGGGAGCCTGCAGCCGGCGCGGTTCCCGGAGTGCCTGCGGCTCGCCGACGCCGCGGTGACGCCGTTCGCGATCCAGCCCGGGCGGATGCTGATGCCCGAGAGCTGCGCGGTGGCACTGCGCATCGACGCGGCGGCCGGCAGCTGGGTGGGGGTGTGGCGACCGTCCGGGCGTCGGCTGCTGCAACTCGCGGGCCCGGCCGGCTGGCTGGCAGGAGCAGGGCTGTGGAACCGGGAGGGGCAGCTGCAACTGCCGTACACAACAGGGTCGGTGCCCTGCGGAGTGGCCCGGGTGGAGGTACCCGATTTGCCGCTTCCCCCTGGTCCGGTCACCGAATCGGCACAAGCGGAATCCGCAGGTGGGGAGCTGTTCCGGGGCGGCGGGAGCCCTGTCGTACGAAGACCCGTCCCGTTGCAGCAGGCGCCCCTCATCGGGCGTGTGACACCTGGTTAGACTTCCGGCCGGGGGGCTCCACAGCTGCACTGTACGTACGCCGACGGTGACGGGTCCCCCGTGAGATGAAATCAGCGATCACAACGGGGTGAACTTCCCACATGTCTGAAGCCCGAACCGACACGACCCAGGCGCGTCCGCAGGGAGCGGCCGCGAACCAGGCCGCAGCCGGCGGCGCCGGAAAGCACCGAGGCGGTGCGGCGGCGAGGGAGGACTCGTCGACTCCGGCACACGGCCGCCACCGCCGCCCCTCGGGTGGCAACGCGTCGTAGGCATGACGGAAGGGGCCGCCGCGTTCAGGTCGCGGCGGCCCCTTCCGGCCGTGCGGGGGTGCCCGCGGGGGCGGCTACTCCCGCTTCAGGCCCAGCACCTCCGCCGCCCCGAAGGTCTCGTTCGGGGGGCGGGAGGCGTAGTACGGCGAGAGCACGCCGTCCAGTTCCTCGTACGAGAACGTCTCCTTCGCCGAGTCGAACTTCGCCGCCACCCGCGGGCGTTCGACCACCGCGACCATCCCTCCGTGGACGACCAGGAGCTGACCGTTGATCCGTTCGGCGGCCGGGGAGGCCAGGTAGCCGACGAGCGGGGAGACATGTTCCGGGGCGAGCGGGTCGAGTTGACCGTGGCCCGGCCCACCGCCTGCCCCGAAGGTCTCGTCCGGGGGGCGGGCCGCGAAGACGTCCTCGGTCATACGGGTCCGGGCCCGCGGGCAGATCGCGTTCGCGGTGACGCCGTACTTCCCCAGTGCGAGCGCCGTCGACGTCGTGAGTCCGACGATGCCGCCTTTCGCGGCCGCGTAGTTGGGTTGTCCCGCCGATCCCGCGAGGAACGCCTCCGACGAGGTGTTGACGATCCGCCCGTACACCGGACCGCCGGCCGCCTTGGAGCGCTCCCGCCAGTGGACCGCCGCGAAGTGGGTCGTGTTGAAGTGGCCCTTGAGATGGACCCGGACCACCGAGTCCCACTCGTCCTCGCTCATGGAGAACACCATCCGGTCCCGGAGGATCCCCGCGTTGTTGACCAGGATGTCCAGTCTGCCGTAGGTGTCGATCGCCAGGCCGACGAGATCGCGGGCCGCCGCGAAGTCCGAGACGTCGCCCAGATGCGCCACCGCACGGCCGCCCGCCGCACGGATCTCGTCGGCGACCGCCTCCGCGGGCGCGGCCGACGCCTCGCCGGAGCCGTCGCGTCCCGGCTGCCCGTAGTCGTTGACGACGACGCTCGCACCGAGCCGTGCCAGTTCCAGCGCCTCGGCACGCCCGAGCCCGCGGCCCGCACCCGTGACGACGGCGGACAGACCCTCCAGGGGGAGTGACATGAACCGTCCTCTCAGATCTCGATACAGGTGCGCAGCGCCTCGCCCGTACGCATCTGGGTCAGCGCCTCGTTGATCTCGGCAAGCTGCACCCGGTGCGTGATCAGCGACTCCAGGTCGATCCGGCCCGCCCGCCAGAGCGCGATCGCCCGTTCGTACGAGCGGAGCACGTCCCCGCCCCCGTACATCGACGGCAGGATCCGCTTCTCGTCGAAGAACAGCTCGAACATGTTGAGCTGCAGGAAGTCGTCCATAGCGCCCGCACCGACGATGCACAGCGTGCCGCCGCGCCGCGTCGTGTCGTACGCCGTCCGGGCCGTCGCCGACCTGCCGACGACCTCGAAGACGTAGTCGAAGCCCTCGCCGCCCGTGATGCGCTGTTTGGCGTCGGCGAGTTCGTCGGGCGGGACGGCGTCGGTCGCGCCGAAGCGCAGTGCCGCCTCACGCCGCGAGGCGACCGGGTCGACGGCGACGATCCGGGCCGCGCCCTGCACCCGCGCGCCCTGGATCGTGGAGATGCCGACGCCGCCGCAGCCGATGACGGCGACCGACGAACCGGCCGTCACCTTCGCGGTGTTGATGGCGGCGCCGAGTCCCGTCGTCACGCCGCAGCCGATGAGGGCCGCGATCTCGTACGGCACATCGTCCGGTATCGGCACCGCGCAGCCGGCGCCGACCACGACCTCTTCCGCGAAGGTGCCCGTCCCGGCGAAGCCGAAGACGTCACCGCCGGGGCGCCTGAAGTTGGGTGTGCCGGCGTTCAGGAAACCGGCCAGGCACAGCTGCGACTGGCCGCGCCTGCACGCCGGACAGGCACCGCACGCGGGCAGCCAGCACATCAGCACCCGGTCGCCCTGCTGAAGACCGCCGACCCCGTCTCCGACGTCGACGATCTCGCCCGCACCCTCGTGGCCGGGGACGAAGGGCGCGGGCTGCGGCAGCACCCCGCTCATCGCGGAGACGTCCGAGTGGCACAACCCGGTCGCCCTGACCCGGATCCTCACCTTTCCGGGGCCGAATCCCACCGCCTCGACATCGTCGAGGACTTCGAGTTTGTCCTGGCCGATCTCGTGCAGTACGGCTGCGCGCATGGTGCGGCTCCCTTCAGGAGGTCAGGAAATGTGCTCGAGAGATGAGGAGGGAGGTGAGGTCGGGAGATTCAGGGCCTGCGGCCGGGCGATCAGGTCAGGAGATCGCGACGACGGTGTCGGCGAGCACCGGCGCGTCGTCCCGCTCCACGGCCGTCACCGTCAGCTGGATCCCGCTGTCCTGCCGCCACATCCGGATGCGCAGGGTCTCCCCCGGGAACACCACCCCGGCGAAGCGTGTGCTGTACGAGCGGACACGGGTGACATCCCCGCCGAGGAGCGTGTCCACGACCGCCTTGAGCGTCATCCCGTACGAGCACAGGCCGTGCAGGATCGGCTTGTCGAAGCCCGCCAGCTTGGCGAACTCCGGGTCGGCGTGCAGCGGGTTCCAGTCGCCGGAGAGCCGGTAGAGAAGCGCCTGGTCCTCGCGGACCCGACGTTCGACGACCTTGTCGGGGGCCCGGTCGGGCTGCTCCACACGCACCGAGGGCCCGCGTTCGCCACCGAAGCCGCCTTCTCCCCGTACGAAGATCTGGGCGTCGCTCGTCCACAGCGGCCCGTCCTCGTCGGCCGCCTCCGAGCGCAGTACGAGGATCGCGGCCTTGCCCTTGTCGTACACGGCGGCGACGCGTGAGGTGCTGGTCGCCCTGCCCTTGACCGGGATCGGGCGGTGGAGGGTGATCGTCTGTCCGCCGTGCAGTACGGCGGCGAGGTCGATGTCGATGCCGGGGGCGGAGAGGCCGCCGACCACACCCATGCCCGCCCCCGCGACGGTGGCGAAGCTGGGCAGGACCTGCAGCCGGGATTCCAGGGTGTAGCGCAGTTCGTCGGGGTCGGTCGCCGGGACGCCCGCGCCGAGACCCAGGTGGTAGAGCTGGATGTCCTTGTGGTCCCAGCTGATCTCGGTACTGCGCGGCTCGGCGGCGATCGCCTTGGCGGCATCGATGGGCATGGGGATGCTGCTCCTTGAGGAGTGGAAGACCTCGGTACGGCCGTCCGCACCGTCGGCCGCACCGAGGCCGTGCGGGACCGGCCGCTCCCCGCGCCCTTTCTAGAACGCGTTCTAGCCGGTTGGCCCCTATGTATAACGCACCCCTCACAGGTTGTGAAGACTCCTGACGTCACGTCAGATCCGGTGTCGGGCCTGCCGACAAGGACATATGTCACTGCCCGGTCCGTACAAGCGCATCTGCCGGGCCCCGGGGCCCGATCCGTAGCGTCGTGGCCATGACGAAGACACCGGAAGCCGCACCCGCGGTCCACTTCACCGGGGCCACGAAGGCCTTCGGCTCCGTACGGGCGGTGGCGGGCATCGGCCTTGCCGTACGGCGCGGCGAGACCGTGGCCCTCCTCGGCCGCAACGGCGCGGGCAAGTCCACCACCATCAGCCTGCTCCTCGGCATCGAGGAGCCCGACACGGGTTCCGTACGACTCTTCGGCGACTCCCCGGCCGCCGCCGTACGCTCCGGACGCGTCGGCGCGATGCTCCAGGAGGGCCGCCCGGTCCCGCGGGTCACCGTCCGCGAGCTCGTCGCCTTCGTCGCCCGTACGTATCCGGACCCGCTGCCCGTCGCAGAGGCGCTCGAACTCGCCGGGCTCACCGAGCTCGCCGGCCGCCGCGTCGACAGGCTCTCCGGCGGCCAGGCCCAGCGCGTCCGCTTCGCCGTCGCGCTCGCCGGCTCCCCCGAGCTGATCGTCCTCGACGAGCCGACCGCCGCCCTCGACGTCGAGGCACGCCATGCGTTCTGGGCGTCCATGCGCGCCTACGCGCGCCGTGGCAACACCGTGCTGTTCTCCACGCACTACCTGGAGGAGGCCGATACCCACGCAGACCGGATCGTCGTCATCGACCGGGGCCGGATCGTCGCCGACGGCAGCGGCGAGGAGCTCAAGCGCGCGGCCGGCGGGAACCTCGTCTCCTTCGATCTCGCGGGCGGGTCCACCGAGGGCCTGGACCTCCTGCCCGGTGTGGTGTCGGTCGAGGTGCGCGGCGACCGCGCACGTCTGCGTACGGACGACTCGGACGCCACCGTGATGGCGCTCGCCGGGCTCGGAGCCGTACGTGGCCTCGAAGTCGCCCCCGTCTCGCTCGACGACGCCTTCCTCTCCCTGACCTCCGCCGTCCCTTCCCATGAACCGGAGACCGTCCGATGATCGTCGACTACGTGAAGCTGGAAGTCCGCCGGACCCTGCGCGACACCGGATTCGTGGTCTTCGGTGTCGGGATGCCGGTCCTGATGTATCTGCTCTTCACCAACCTCGGCACCGCCGATTCCGAGTGGAGGACGGCGTCCATGGTCGGCATGGCGGCCTACGGTGCGCTCGGCGCGGCGCTCTCCACGGGAACCGGGGTCGCCGAGGACAAGTCGATCGGCTGGCTGCGGCAGTTGCGGATCACCCCGCTGAGCCCGCGCCAGGTGGTCACCGGCCGTGCCCTCACCGGATCGGTGATCGTCCTGCCGTCCGTCGCGGCGGTGCTCCTGGCCGGCGGTCTGGTCAACGGCGTACGCATGGAAGCGTGGCAGTGGGCCGCGGTCGCCGCCGCTCTGTGGACCGGCGCCCTCCCCTTCACCCTGCTCGGCATCGGCAACGGCTACCGGCTGTCCGCCCAGACCACCGGCGTCGTCAACGTCGCCTGCAACCTCGGGCTCGCGGTCGTCGGCGGCCTCTGGTTCCCGGTCCAGCTGTTCCCCGGCTGGCTGCGCGCCCTGTCCGGGTACACCCCGGCGAACCGGTTCGCCGAGCTGGGCCGGAACATGACCGACGGCAGTGTGCCGGGCCTCATGACCCTGGTGGTCCTCGCCGCCTGGGCCCTGCTGTTCGGCTCGTACGCGGTGGTCTCGTACCGTCGGTCCGCGAGGACCGCGTGAGCGGAGGGGAGACGCGCGTGAGCATCCTGGGGAGGTTCGGCCGGACGGGGGGCCGCGCACCGGAGGAGATGGGCCCGCCGAACGGCTTCGCGCTGCTGCCATGGCTGCTGATGGGCATGGGCGCCTTCTCCAACGTCCTCCAGGGGAAGACCCCCAACCCCTGGGTCGGCGGCATCGGACTCCTGGCCTTCAACTCCCTCTATGTGGCGCTCGTCTTCCGTGCCTTCGGCGCGACGCGGGAGACACGGGCCACCCGCCTGCTGCTGCTCGCCCTCGGGGCGGTCACCCTCGCTCTCGCCGCCGGCTACGGCGGCTCCTGGCTGCTGTTCTTCCCGCTGCTCGGCCTGGCCACGGGCGCGGTGCTGCGGGGGCCGCGCATCGGACCGGTGATCCTCGCCCTCAGCGCGGTGGCGGGGCTGGTCGCGGGTCTGCGGGACGGCTGGGGCGCGATCAACGTCGCCTACGGGACGTTCATCTCCGGCATGGTGACGGCGGCGATCCTGCGGCTGTCCGAGACGGTCAGGGAACTGCGCGCCACCCGGCAGGAACTGGCCCGCACGGCCGTGGAGAAGGAGCGGTTGCGCTTCTCCCGCGATCTGCACGACCTGCTCGGCCACACCCTCTCCGTGATCGTCGTGAAGTCCGAGGCCGCGCGCCGTCTCGCGCCCCGCGACCTGGACGCGGCCCTCGCACAGGTCTCCGACATCGAGGCGGTGGGACGCCAGGCCCTGACGGAGATACGCGAGGCGGTCACCGGCTACCGGGAGGGCAGCCTGGCCACGGAGCTGGACCGGGCCCGCGACGCCCTGTCCACGGTGGGCATCGAGCCGGTGGTACGCCGGTCGGGGCCGCCCCTGGAGCCTGCGACCGAGGCGCTGCTGAGCTGGGTGGTGCGGGAGTCGGTCACCAACGCCGTACGGCACTCGGAGGCTTCGCACTGCGAGATCGAGGTGAGCGGCACGCCCGAGCGGGTCGCACTGCTGATCACGGACAACGGCCGGGGCGTAGGCTCTGGCACACCCGGCAGCGGGCTGCGGGGTCTTGCCGAGCGTGTCGCCGCGGCGGGAGGCACCCTGGAGTCGGGCCCGGCGACGCGCGGCGGATTCCGGGTGGCCGCGGAACTCCCCGTGGAGCTCCCGGTGTCGACGGAGTGGGAGCGAGCACAATGATCAGAGTCCTTCTCGCCGAGGATCAGGGCATGATGCGCGGCGCCCTGGCGCTGCTGCTCGGTATGGAGGAGGACATCGAGGTCGTCGCCCAGCTGGGGCGCGGGGACGAGATCGTCGACGCGGCGCTCGTGGCCCGGCCCGACGTGGCCCTGCTCGACATCGAACTGCCGGGAAAGTCGGGGCTGGACGCGGCGGCGGACCTGCGCGATGAGGTGCCCGGCTGCCGGGTGCTGATCCTGACGACGTTCGGGCGGCCCGGGTATCTGCGGCGGGCCATGGAGGCCGGGGCCGCGGGATTCCTGGTCAAGGACGGGCCGGTCGAGGAGCTCGCGGAGGCGATCCGGGCGGTGCTGCGCGGTGAGACGGTCATCGATCCGGCGCTCGCGGCGGCGGCGCTGAGCGCGGGGCCGAGCCCGCTGACGCCGCGTGAGCGGGACGTCCTGAACGCCGCCGTGGACGGGGCCACCGTCGCGGACATCGCCGTGAAGGTGCATCTGTCGGAGTCGACGGTACGGAACTATCTGTCGGCGGCGATCGGCAAGACCGGGACGCGCAACCGTATTGAGGCGGTACGGGCCGCCCGCCGCCAGGGCTGGCTGTAGGCGGTCCGCCATGACGATCGGGGTTTCGGCCGAGGGCCGGGGCGCCCTGGACGACTGCGGCGCCGTGCCAGCAGCACACAGCTCCCAGGCAAGGACCGGCCCCCGCCGAACCCCCGTCACTCGAAAGTATTGCACAGTGCAAAGGATGTGCTCCAGGGACGTGCTCGCACCGCGGCCGGGGGTCGGGGGCGGGCAGGGGCGGGCTGGGGCGGCGGGCTGGGCGTCCACGTACGCGCCAAGGGGTCGCGTACGAACCGAGGCAGTCGCGTACCGGACAGCGCGTCACGAACCGGCCGGGAGGAGACGGCCGGTGGGAGACGGCCCTCCCCCACCGTGCAGACCGCACCGCACCGGTCACTGCTGCGGGGTCACGGCCTTTTCGACGTCCTCGAAGGTCGCAGTGTCCACGAGGCCGGTGTCCTCCAGGACCTCCATGTGGTCCAGGACGGTCTGGTTGGCCTGGCGGGCGTGACGCCGGATGAGGTCGTTCTGGGTGGCGGCCCGCACTTCGGCGATCGTGGCGAAGATCTTCCCGTGCGAGGCGCGCAGCAGGTTGGCGAAGATCCGGTCGAACTCCGCCCCCCGGGCGCCCTCCATCTGCCGCACCCAGCCCTGCTGTTCCTCCGTCGCCTCGTCGGGCAGCGGAACCCCGAGGATCTTCGCGTCCTCACGAACCAACTGGTCGAGCTTGCTGTGCCCGTCGAGCAGATGCAGGCCCGCGCGCTTGACCGCCTCGCTGGAGGCATTCGACTGGGCGAGCCGGCCGGCGGGGATCTCCCACAGACCCGCCTGGCGCACCTTGGTCAGAAAGGTCTTGTCGACCTCGGTCACCGGCTGGGGTCCCTCGGGTGCGGCCTGCGCCCCGTCCGCCGCTTCGGCCCCCGCCGTTCCGCCGGAGTGGGTGGCGCCGGAGTGGCCGTAGCCCGAGCCCGCGGAATGCCCGTAGCCGTTCTGTGCGGCGACACCGGCGGGGGCCTGGGTCGCCGCCGCCTCGTCGTCACCGCCGCGGGTCAGGACCACCACGGTCGCGATGATGGCGCAGACGACCGCGATGACCGCGATCGTCGGCAGCGGGAAACCGGCCTCGCCGGCGTGTCGGTTCGGACGCATGGAATGCCTCCCGGTTCGGCATGGAGTGGTGCTCGTTCATGTCGTCGGGAGCTGTGTGGTGCGGCTGGCACGGCGCGCAGCCTCCAGTACGGGGGCCGGTGGCCGTGCGTTCAGTGGGCCGCCGGATTCCCCGGGGCGGGGCCGTCGCCCCTGGGGCGGCAGCGGTGCGCGGGGCCGACGCCGACCGTACGGCACGGCACGATAGAAATGAGGTATGACCGATATGAGGGAGTACCCGCAGCCCGTCGACGACATCGACGCGGTGACGCGCGCGGTGCTGACCGCCTCCCGGCTGCTGGTCGCGGTCTCCGCCCGTTCGCTGGCAGCTGTCGAGGAGCGGGTGACCCTGCCCCAGTTCCGGCTGCTGGTGGTGCTCTCCACGCAGGGCCCGTCCAAGCTCGTCACACTCGCCGACCGGCTCGGCGTCAATCCCTCCACGGCCATGCGCATGATCGACCGGCTGATCGCGGCGGGGCTCGCGGACCGGCAGCTCAACCCCGACAGTCGGCGGGAGACGGTGCTGCGGTTGACCGACGAGGGACGCGCCCTGGTCGAGGACGTCATGGCCAGGCGCCGCCGGGAAGTCTCGGAGATCGTGGAACGGATGGCCCCGCGGCAGCGGACCGCGCTGGTCAACGCGCTGACCGCCTTCAACGAGGCGGGCGGCGAGCCGTCGATGCCGACGAGTGGGGCCGACGCGTATCCGCTGGGGTGGGAGGACACGGCGCCACTGCCGCACTGCGGTTGAGAAGTGGGGCGGTGGCCCCGAGAAGCCACCGCCTCCGTCAACTGTTCGTCGGCATGGGCATGGCCATGCCGGCACGCCCGTCAGCGCGTTGCTCTCCGAAGTCGCCGATCACTCCTGGCGGGCGGCGGCCAACTGGCCAGAGCAAATGGGTCGAAGATCGATGACGATGATGCTCTTCCAGTATTCCGCAGGGTCTTCCGAACGAGATCCAGCGGCTGGTCGCCACACTCGACAGCCACTCGAACACGGCGTGGCCCACCGGCTCGTCTGGACCGCATCACCGTCAACAGACGGCAAATCAGACATGAGGATCGCGACCCACGACTTTATCAGTTGGTGAGCCAAGGCGAGAGGAGCTCGGAGAACTCCTGGTCAGAAATCTGGACACCTCCCCAGCCGAATCTCTCCCATGCCTGCGCCCGCTGAAGAACGGGAATCGGAATGTCAAACGCAGCACGAAAAACGGCAATGAAAGAGATGACGCCGAACGCCGAACCCAACTTCTCCCGGGAAAGCAAGGCCAGTTCCACTGCACCCTTGCCTTCCGCGTGAGCCGCCGCCCTCAGCTCGTCTGCCGTTTTTTCCAGATCACCCATCCTGCACCTGACTTCCGTTCTGCTCCGAGCACTGACTGCCGCGTGAGGGCGGGTCTCGCTTCACGTGACACCCGCCCTCACAGACACACATCATCTCGCGAATCGCGAGGCCGATACCCTAGTGGAAGAGCACACCAACCTCGGTGTACTCACCCCACATACCTCGAAGCTCAATGAGTTCCACCTTCGTGAACCCGTGCTTCGCGGACATATGACCCGTGAACGTTCCCCGAAGTGCGGCTTCCTCAAGCGACGCGTACTGGCCACTACGCACAGCCTTGTTGAAGGAGTTCAGGTTGTCGCTGAGATCTCCACCGTTCTGCCAGTAAGCCTTTACGCCCTTGACCTTGTCTCCGAAGTGCGCGAGGGCGGCATTGAACATTTCGCCACCACTCGGCGTGTCCTTACCTATTTTGACGGCCATGGAAACGATGCCCTGGTCGTTGATGCCCGCGACGATTCCCCGTCCGCTTGGCGCTACGTCAACGTAGTCGGGGCACTTGGCGCTGCTGGTCGCGCTGAGCCGCTTCGCGCTGCCAGCAGCCAGCAGCGCGCGAGCCTTGGACGGGGCCAGAGCAGTGGCACAGGCTGCCTTCAGCCGCAGGAACTGCGCCTTGCTGATACCGGCGATGGCCTCTTCCGACAGGCCGGCGGTACGCAGTGCCCTGTAGGCGTCGGCAAACCCGATACCAGTCCTCGCGGCGGCGTCGGCTGCCTTGATGGCGTCGGCGATGGGCCTGAGGATCTTGCCGGCGAACAGGGTCGCGACGTCGAAGACCACCCAGCCGCACTGGCCGCCGTCTCCCTTGGCGCCACCGGGGATGAGCTTCTGGAAGCACTTGATCCAGCTGCCGAAGACGACGTCGACCGGGTCGATGCCCTTCTGGAACTCGGCGATCGTGATCGTGTGCGTGACCTTCTGCTTCACCTCGGTGACGTGCGGGCCGACATAGGTGGTAGCGCCGGCCGGGCACATGTATTCCATCGGGTCGATGTCGGCGTCGCACATGTAGAGGCTGAGGTAGGCCTTCAGGCGGAACTCGACCGTCATCGTGCAGCCGCCGGTGTAGACGAGCGGGGTGTACCACGCGTCGCAGGCGGCCGTCTTCTCTACGGTCTTGGGTTCGCCGATCTCCTCGTAGCGGTCGACCTTGTAGAACATGTTGCCGATGGAGCCGTCCTTGTCGACGACGGTGCCGGCATTGATGTCCTCGCTCTTCGCGGCCTTTTCGGCCCGGTCGGCGGCTTCCTGGGCTTCCCTGGCGTACCTTTCGGCGTCCTTGGCGGCCTGTTCGGCTTCGGTGGCGGCGGCGTCGGCGCGGGTGGCGGCGGCGCGGGCGTCCTTGGCGGCCTGCTCGGCCGCGGCTGCGGCCTCGCGGGCTGCGGCGGCGTCGAGGGCTGCCTGGTCGGCGGAGGCGCGTGCCTGCGTCGCGTAGCCCTCGGCGCGCCCGGCTGCCTTGTCGGCTGCTGCGGCGTCCTCGGTGGCCTGGCGGTCGTACTCGACGGTGCGGGCCAGCGACTGTGCTGCCTTCGACGCGGCCGCGGCGGCCTCGGCCGCGTAGCCGAGGGCCTCCTTGGAGTAGGTGCGCGCGTTGGCCGCGTGGCCGGCGGCGTTGGCCGCGTACTGGTAGGCGATCTTCGCGTCGCCGGTGGCCTGGTCGGCGAGGTTCTTGGCGGCTGCTGCTTCGGCCTGCGCGTTCTTGGCGTGCGCGTCGGCGACGGCCTTCTGCTGGTCGGCGATCGTCTTGGATGCCTGCCCGGTCAGCACGACCAGGCTCGCGGCCGAGTCGGTGGTGACGTACGGCGAGCCGAGCTGGATCGCGTCGTTGGCGGGCTTGGCGACCTGCGCTGCGGCGTTCCCGGCATCCACCGCGGCCTGCGCGGTGACGTGGGCGAAGCCCGCCGCCTTCGCCGAAGCCACCCGCGCCTTGGCGGCCTCCTTGCTCGCCGCGTCCGCCTGGGTCTTGGCGGTCCTGGCGAGCTTCTCGGCCTCCTGGGCGAGCTTCACGGCCGTCTTGGCCTCGGCCATGGCGTGCTCGGAGGCCTTGATGGCATCCGCCACGGCGCTGGTCGCGGTCTTCACCGCGGCGTCGGCCTTCAGCTTCGCGGCCTGAGCGGCATCCGCGTCCGAACGCGCCCTCTTGGCAGCCGCCTCCGCGCGGGTGGCGGCGGCGTCTGCCGCGGCCGCGGCCTCGGTGGCGGCGTTCGCGGCGGAGCGGGCCCGGCCTGCGGCCGCTTCGGCGTCGTCCGCGTGCCCGTCCGCCTCGTTGGCCGCGGCCCGAGCGGCGGTCGCCTCGTCGCCGGCCTCCAGAGAGTCGGCGTAGGCGCCGAGGGCGTCGGCCTTCGCGCGGTCCACCTCCGCCTTCTGCTCGGCGTCCCACGCGTCGTCCCGCTTGGCCTTCGCGTTGTCCCGGGCCCCGACCGCGCCGTTCTTCCGCTCGACAGCGGTGCGCTCGGCGGCTTCCGCCTTCTCCTTGGCCTCCTGTGCCTTGCCTGCTTCGGCCTGCGCGGTCTGCTTGTGCTGGTTGGCTTCGGCCTGCTTGGCGGCGGCGGTCTCCTTCTCCGCCTTGGCCGTCTTCTCCTCGGCCTCCGCCGCCAGCCGCTTCGCCTTCGCATCCGCGGCAGCGGCCTTCGCGTCGCCCTCGGCCTTCAGCGCCTCGGAGAGCTTGGCCTCAGCCGTCTCCTTGTCCTTCTTCGCGTTGTCCCGGTGCACCTTGGCCGCATCAGCCGCGGCCTTCGCCTGCAACTCGGCGATGTGCGCGGCCTCCTTGCGGAACTCCGCGTTCACCTGCGCGGCCTGCGCCAGCGCGCGCTGCGCGATGGTGTCACTGTCACCCGCGGCAGCCCTCGTGGCGGCCTCGGCGGTCTCTGCGGCCTTCACCATCGCCGTCAGCGCCGCCACAGCGCCCTTGGTGACCTGGGCCTTCTGCTGACCCACCAGCAGACCACGACCCCGCGGCGCACCCGCCGCGTCCGCGATCCCGTACGCCGCCTGCTCAGCCGCATCGGACGTGGCGGCAGCCTTCTTGGCGTTCTCCAACTGCGTCTTCAGCGCGGCGACCTGCTTCTTCGCCGCCGCCTGCGTGTCGGTGACACCCTTCTTCGCCTTGTCGAACTGCGCCTTGTCCGGATAGGAGAGGCTGTCCGTGCCCTTGTGACCCGACGGCTTGATCAGGAACTTCTGCGCACTGGAATCCTTGCAGTCCCACAGCCGCGCGTCCGTGCTCTTGGTGAACGCACTCAGATCCAGGCACTTGCCCGTCGACACGCTCTTCAGCGGCGAAGACGCCCGGACGTCACCCGCCCAGGACTGCCCCGGAGTGCTGTAGCAGTCCGTGATCTGGATCTTCGTCCCGTTCGCCGACTTGTTCCCGGCCACATCCAGGCACTTGAACGAGCCGACGTTACGCAGATGGAGGTCGTCCTCACTGCCTTCGACCATCCACTCCTGCGCCGCGCCGCCGTTGCAGGTGTATACCTGGACCGGCGTGCCGTTGGTCTTGGCGCCGCCCGCGACGTCCAGGCAGTTGCCCTTCGCGCCCGGCACCTCGATCGTCACATAGCTGTCACCGATCCAGCCCACCCCGCCCGCGGACCAGTAGTCCTGCCAGCGAACCAGGTGGTCGGCCACCCAGGAATGACCCAGCAGATCGCCCAGCGCCTTCGCACCCGTGGCCAGGGACGTGGTCGCGCTCTTGTTCGCGGCCAGGATCTGGTTGCGCTGCGTGGCCTGGGCGGCGATCTCCTGCTGCCACTCCTTCGCGGCCGTGGTGGAGATGTCGCCCTGGACCTTGTTCGGGTCGATCGGATCACGCCACGCACACGACGCGAACCGGGTCTTGATGTCCTCGACCGCGATGCGGTGCTCCGCCGTGCCCGGCTGAGGCGCGGTGCGCGGGAAGCCACCCGCCGCGAGGAAGAGACGGGCGTTGTCCGCGCCCGTGGGCTCAAGCGACCAGTCCGACAGATGCTCGAACGCGCCGTGCTCCGCGCGCTGACGCTCCCACTCGGGCAGTTGCGGATCGGGATCCTTGCCGTACAACGGCGTACCGAGGTCCTTGACGGCCTTCACCGTCGCCGCATCGGCCTTGGGCGTGGAGTCCTCGTAGAAGTCGCTCTCGCTCTTCCAGAACCGGTCGGCGACCCACTTGGTCAGACCCGTCTGACCGTAGAAGTCCTTCTTGCCGTCACCCGGCGAGCCGGGCGGCCAGTGGAAGCCGGACACACTGAAGCCACCGGGAGTCTCAAGACCGTCGAGCGGCTTCTTCCAGGTGTCCCGCACGGCGTTGAGCGCGTCCAGCTCCTTGGACGCCGCGTCCTTGTCCTTCTGGTACGCCTGGGCGAGCGGCGTGTCCTCCCAGTGCATCCGGTTGGCCAGCTCGTGCAGCTTGTCCTGCGGCTGATTGAGACCGTCCTGCGCGGTGGTGGCCATGGTCGGCCCGCCCAGACGCAGCACATCGGCCATCAGGCACTGGTCCTGCCGCAACTCTTCGACGGCGGTGTCCGTGTACCAGTCGTAGTCGTCACCCACCGGGGCCATGCGCTGTCCGATGTCCCGCAGACCGGGCTGGACAGCCAGGCCACCGAGGACAGCCAAGGCAGCGACGGATGTGACGAGCGAGGTGAAAGTGGTGGATGTTGTTCGTGATCCGGGTCTGAACAACCCTGGTCTGGAACGCAAAAGGGGCATCCTTCGTCGTGAACGAGGGCAGACGGGGGCGACCGCCCGAAGGGGCGGTGGCGTTACGCGCGGGTCAGCCGGGTGTCCCGATACGGGGACAGGGGCAGCAGGCAGCGGCGACCAAAGCGGCGTTCACAACGAGCCGGAATCGCGGCATGACGAACCATCCCTCCCCCGTGGCGGCACTGTCCCCCCGGCCGCCAACTGATGTGCGCGTCATGGCAGAGCGGTCAAGGTCCACCTACGCGCGCGGCGATCACCATACGCACAGGTAACCCTCCGGAAAAGAGGTGACTTCAGCGTCCCGGGCCCATGATGCGAAAGCACTTGCACATGTCCGCCCGATGCGATGTGCGCAAATCTCGTGCTCATGACAGGGGTTGCCTGTGTGACAGCTGTGAAGAAGGGGTGCAGATGGTGACGATCACCAGCCATAAGTTGGCTGGAAATCGACCAAGCCTAGACGGCAGATGTGCGACCCGTACCGCACGCGACCCCAGCAACGCAGCCCTCGTAGCCCTTCGGCCAGACGGCACTACCTTGCGGACACGGCCTGAGGTTTCCGCAGCACGGTCACGACCGCCGCCCCGCCCAGCCCGATGTTGTGCGCGAGCCCGGTCCTGGCCCCCGGGACCTGACGTGGCCCCGCTTCCCCGCGCAGCTGCCAGGTCAGTTCGGCGGCCTGGGCCAGGCCCGTCGCGCCGAGCGGATGCCCCTTGGAGATCAGGCCGCCGGACGGGTTGACCACCCAGCGGCCCCCGTAGGTGGTCGCACCCGACTCGACGAGCTTTCCCGACTCGCCGTCCGCGCACATGCCGAGCGCCTCGTACGTCAGCAGCTCGTTGACCGAGAAGCAGTCGTGCAGCTCGATCACGTCGATGTCCTCGACGCCGAGGCCCGACGCCTCGTACGCCTGCCGGGCCGCGGCCCTCGACATGGGCCTGCCCACGACGTCGATGCACGAGCCGGAGGCGAAGGAGTCCTCGGTGTCGGTGGTCATGGCCTGACCCGCGATCTCCACGGCCTTGTCGTGCAGTCCGTGCTCGACGACGAACCGTTCGGAGGCGACGAGCACCGCCGCCGCCCCGTCCGAGGTCGGCGAACATTGGAGTCTGGTGAGCGGCCGGTGGACGGGCTTCGCGGCGAGGATCTCGTCGACGTCGTAGACATCCCGGAACTGGGCGTACGGATTGGCGGCCGAGTGCCGGTGGTTCTTCGCGGCCACGGCGGCGAGCTGGCGCGCGGTGGTTCCGTGGCGCTCCATGTGCTCGCGGGCGGCGTTGCCGAAGATCTGGGCGGTGGGCGGGGTCATGTCGAAGCCGTGGGCGGCGGCCATGATCCCGTAGTGGCGGGCCACCGGCGAGGTCCTGAGGTCGCCCTCTCCTCCCCCGCCGCCCAGCGCGCCCCGCTTCATCTTCTCGAAGCCCAGCGCCAGTACGCAGTCGGCGATCCCGCCCTCGACGAACTGCCGGGCCGTCATCAGGGCCGTCGCCCCGGTCGCGCAGTTGTTGTTGACGTTGTGGACGGGGATGCCGGTCAGGCCGAGTTCGTAGACGGCGCGCTGCCCCGCCGTGGAGGGCTGGAAGCAGTAGCCGACGGCGGCCTGCTGCACGAGTTCGTACGGGACGGCGGCGTCGGCGAGAGCTGCGGTGCCCGCCTCCCGGGCCATGTCCCAGTACTGCCAGTCCCGCGACTCGGGCTTCTCGAACTTCGTCATTCCGACGCCGACGATGTACGCCTTCATGTCCCCTGCTCCCCTTCGGTCTCGTTCAGTCCCGTGGCAGGCCGAGGATGCGCTCGGCGACGACATTGAGCTGGACCTGCGTGGTGCCGCCCGCGATGGTCAGGCAGCGGCTCATCAGCAGTCCGTGCACGGCCCGTTCGCCCGCGCCTTCCCTCACCGCACCCGCCGGGCCGAGGAGTTCGAGGGTCAGCTCGGCGACCTTCTGCTGGTGCGTGGTCTGGATGAGTTTGCGTACGGACGCGCCCGCGCCCGGCTCCAGGCCGTCGACCTGCCGCAGGGTGGTCCGCAGCCCGATGCAGGCGAGGGCGTGGGCCTCGGCGGCGAGCGCGCCGATACGCGTCCGGCAGCTGTCGTCGAGGCCCGGCGCCCGCGCGATCAGTTCCTCCAGGCCCGTGTCGAAGGTCAGCTGGTCGGCCATGTGGACACGTTCGTTGCCGAGCGTGTCGCGGGCCACCCGCCAGCCGTCGTCCACCTCGCCGACGACGGCATCGGCGGGCAGCAGCGCACCGTCGAACCACACCTCGTTGAAGAGGGACTCGCCGGTGATCTCCTTCAGCGGACGGATGTCGATGCCCTCGGTGGTCCGCATGTCGACGAGGAAGTAGGTGAGGCCCTTGTGTCTGGGCGCTTCGGGGTCGGTGCGGGCCAGGAGGATCCCGTGGTCGGCCCACTGCGCGGCACTCGTCCACACCTTCTGGCCGGTGATCCGCCAGCGGCCGTCGGGCATGCGCTCGGCGCGGGTGCGCAGGCCGGCGAGGTCGGATCCCGCGCCGGGCTCGCTGAAGAGCTGGCACCAGAGGAGTTCGCCGCGCAGGGTCGGGGGAAGGTAGCGGGCCTTCTGCTCGTCGGTGCCGTACGCGAGGAGGGACGGCACCACCCAGGTCGCGATACCGAGCTCGCTCACCTTCACCCCGGCCGCGCGCAGCTCCTGCTGGACGGCGAGCTGCTGCAGGGGGCCGGCGCCGAGGCCGTAGGGGGGAGGAAGGTGCGGGGCGACGTAGCCGGTGGGCGCGAGGGCGCGGCGAGTGGCGCGCGGGTCGAGGCCGTGGGCCCGGGCGATGGTCTCGCGGGCGGCCCGGCGGTACGGCTCGGCCTCCGGGGGCAGCTCCAGGCGCAACTCGCGCCGCGCCCCCTGCGCCGCGAGGCGTGCCGCGCGCAGGCGGTGGGCGTCACCGGGGCCGAGGAGCTGACGCGCGACGACGGCCCGGCGCAGATGCAGATGAGCGTCGTGCTCCCAGGTGAAGCCGATGCCGCCGAGGATCTGGATGCAGTCCTTGGCGCAGGAGTAGGCGGCGTCGAGCGCGGTGGCCGCGGCGAGGGCGGCGGTGAGGCCTCTGACGGCGGTGTCGGCGTCGTCGGCCGCCAGGGCCGCGTCCCAGGTCAGGGCCCGCGCCTGCTCGACGCGTACGAGCATGTCCGCGCACAGGTGCTTCACCGCCTGGAACTGCCCGATGGGCCGCCCGAACTGCTCGCGTACCTTCGCGTACTCCGCGGCCGTCCGCAGTGCCCAGGCGGCGGTCCCGCAGGCCTCCGCGGCGAACAGGGCGGCGGCGAGGTCGTGGACGAGAGCGGGGTCGACGTCCAGGACGCGGTCCTCGGGCACGGTCACACCGTGCGCGGTGACCTCGGCGGTGGGGCGGGTCGGGTCGGCGCACTCGTGTCCCCGTATCGAGAGCTCAGCGGCGTCCACGGCGAGCCATCCGGCCGGGGTCGGCAGCAGGATCAGATCCGCCTGCCCGGCGCCGAGCACGGGAGGGGCGGTGCCGTCGAGGCGGTGGCCGTCCGGGATCCGGGTGGCGGTGAGAGAGCCGGGCCCGAGAGCGACGGCCCCGATGCGCCGGCCGCCCGCGAGGCTCCGTGTCAGCCCGCCCCGCCCCGCCCGGGCCAGCACGGCGGAGGCCAGCACACTGGGCAGGTACGGCCCGGGCAGGGCGGCCCGCCCGGTCTCCTCCAGCACCACGGCGAGGTCCAGGAGCGTGCCACCCCCGCCGCCGTACTCCTCGGGCAGATGCACGCCGAGCAGGCCTTGCTCGACGGCCCCGCCCCAGTACCCGGGCCGCCCACCGGTACCGACTCCGGGTGCGTCGAGGAGCTTCCGGACAGCTTCCGGCGGCACGGCGCGTGCGAGCCAGTGGCGTACGGAGGCCGCCAACTCGCCCTGCTCCTGGGTGATTCCGATGCCTCCGGCGCTTCCCATGCCCATGCGCCGCAGAGTAGAACACGTTCCAATCTGACGGAAGGTCAGATGCGTCCGGAGTCTGCTCAGGTGGGGAACTCGCCGCACCAGTTGCGGCTGAGGAGGGTAGCGGGAAGGTACTCCGATTCGACCTCGATGGCGATGCCTGCGTCGTGGGCGAAGCAGGCGATGGCGAGCGGCGCGAGCGCGACGAGGCCTGAGACACGGCTGCCACGGCCCTCCTCACTCCAGTACTCCTTGTGCCACTGGAGGGCAGCGGCGAGGGCACGATTGAAGCCCGCGTGATCGTCGCGGATGATCCGGTGGAACATCTCCATCGGCGGGTACAGCAGCTTGGCAATCGCCTCCTGGTCCGTGCTGACGGCTGCCGGGTCGGTGCCGTCGACCGCGGCCACCAGTTTCCGGCCGAGGTCGGGGCCACCGAGCCAGTGGGTCTGGAGGGTGTCGATCCAGGCGTACTCGAACTCGTCGAAGTGCGCACCGTTCTCCCTCAGCAGGGACAGCGGCACCCGGCACAGGGCCGTGATCCGGTCCCGTTCCCGGCACACCACGGCCAGGTAGAAGGCGGTGAGCCAGGTACCCGGGGTCACGTACGGCTGCGTGCCGGTGGCTTCGAGCGTGCGGTCCTTGTGCGCGATGCGGCACTGCACGTGTTCCTCGGTCGCGGTCGCGGCGGCGAACACGGCGGAGCCGACCTGCATCGCGTTCACCCAGGCATCCCACGTGGGGAAGATCGATCCCCTCGGGTCCAGCAGGCAGTGCGCCTTGGCCAGCATGAGCGCGGTGTCCAGGGCTTCGCCCAGACCGGTGGAGTCGCGCTCCAGACCGTCAATCCACCCTTCCGCACTCTCCTGGAGTACGGCGAGGCCCGCTTCCGCGTTACCCGTCGGAAAGGGGTGGCGGGGGATGATCGCGACCAACGCATTTCTCCCTACGACGCGTCAATTGTCGACTGCAGCTTCTATATCAGTCCAGGGCGGCTGCCCGGAGCTTCTTTGATCAACTGCGGTGGCACCCGCAGGCTCTCGTCGAAGGCCTTCGTGTTCAGGCGGCGACCATCGATCGCGTAGTACTTCTCGAAATACCCGCCTTCATGATTGGTGCGCTAGACCTGGATCTCCGCGATCTGCTCGTCCGTGAGGGAACCACGTGGACCGTACGGGTTGTCGCCGTCGCGCATGAAGCTGGGGCGCTCGATCACTCTGGGCGGCGTGGATGCGCCATCCCCTGGCGTCTCCACGTCGTCGCCCGTGCGAGCCGCATCATCCAGGCCGCCCGTGCCCGGCGTATCCGGGTGGCCGGAGCCACCCGGGACGTCACTGTCGGCGGAGAAGCCACCCGGAACGCCGTTGTCCGCCGTCGAGCCGCCCGGCACATCGCGGCCGCCGCCCGTGGACGGGGGGTGTCGGTGTGACTGGCGCCGCCCGTGGGCGCATCGTCGCCAGACCGTCCAGCGCCGCCTGCGGTGTTCTCCAGTTGTTCGTCGGGAAGTTGTCGCCCGCGCGGCCGATCGGCACCTTGTCGCCGATGCCCCCGCCGGGCAGGTAGCCCGCCCCACCGCCTGCCCCGCGGCGTCCCAGCCGTCGAAACCGACCAGCGTGCCCAGGCTCTTGATAGTGCCTCAGACACGGTCGACGAAGAAGCCGAAGAGGGAGTCACCTGCGTGCTCCCGGAGAAACGTTGCAGGGGTCGCAGCCGTAGCCGTACCTACTTCATCACAGCAGGTCGGTGAGATCGGGACCGAGCCCGTCGATAATGTCGGGAGTTTTGATCCCGTGACCCTCAGCGACTCCGAAATAGGTCGGCTCACCTGGTTCGGCCACAACTCCCAGCAGGCCATCCAGCCCCCGCAGTGCTGTCTCCAGGCGCGGGGCATTGTGCGCATACACGGCAGGATGCGGCTTCCCTCGGAAGTCACATGGGCCCCATACATCGTGGTGGACCGATAGCTCCGCCGAGGAACCGACCGGATCGGGAGACACCGTGAGTTCGACCAGTCGGGGTTCGCTATGACGGCTACCTTCCGCATCGAGCCACGTACCCGAACCGACCACAAGGATCGCCGACATCTCTGCGTGGGGGTAGCCGGTCGGTTGACAGGCCCGCACTTGATCGGCGATCTCCGCATCTCCCAAACGCCCCACGATGTCGAGGCGGCTGTGAACACCGAGCCCACCGATCCCCACCTGGAACCAACTCCACTCCAGTGCAGCAGGATCCAGCAACTCATTCTCCCGTAGGACGGCGGACATGCGCGCGACCGTTTCGAGCGCCGATTCCAGCCCCGGCGCTGTCACGTCTTCAAGGTCCCAGAACCAGGAGGCGCACTCCCGCGGTGCGCGCATCAGAATCGACATGGAACTTCCTTACGGATTGGTCGCTTTGGTTGGAAACACTGTGAGAGAACCATCTTTGAAGCGAAGGCCGAAGGAGGCATTGGTCCGATCCGCGGCCCTCTGCACATTCTTCAGGATCCTATCCGTCAGTGCACCTTTGACATCATTGATGTCGAGAATCGCCACTTTCACCTTCACGCCAGGGCCCGCCAACTGCTTCTCTGCGATCTTCGCCACTGCCGACTTGATCCCGTTGGCGCTCTGCACGTCCTTGAGTTGAGCGCCATACTCGATGCCGCCCTCGGACCTGACCAGGACGTCCAAGTCAAGTTTCTTCTCGGGGAGCTTCAGCTCTAATTCAATGTTGTTCACGTTCTTGGCCTGCAGTTCTGCCGCATGCTCCATTGCCTGATGAACAGCTGGCATCATGTCGGGCTGCTTTACCTGGAAAATCAACTCCTTGTACCCTGGGGCGTCTGCAAACCTTCGACTGGCAATGTATTCGGCGACGGCTGCCCCGTAGTCCGACTTTCGGAGTTGTGTCAACATACGCCCCTGATCCACCGGAGCTACCTTCGACTCCACCAGAGCTGCGGTGACCGCTTCCTCGTACTCAGAGGCCATCTTGCCAGTTGGCTGTTGCGCAATGCGATCGCCTTCCAGGTGCACAGGAGGCTGATCAGGGGTCTCCGCTCCAATTCGGCCACTGTCAGAGCCACTGCCACTTCCGGAGCCGATGTCGGACGAGTCCGGGCCGTCATCTCCGCCAGATGGCTCTCCCCGGTGACTGCCCGGGACGTTCTGCCCGTCTCCGGAGCCCTTGGATGGGGTCTCCGAACGGCCGCCACCGGCGGACGGGGTGTCGGTGTGGCTGGCGCCGCCTGTGGGGGCGTTGTCGCCGGCCAGGGCGAGGTCCGAGCCCGGATGTGCGCGGCACCCGTTTGCGCGCGTGAGATCAACCGCACGTCGCGATGCCCGACCCGGCTGCACCGCGACGGGCGGCATCGCGACGCGGGCGCACACCGCGACGGGTCTCACGCGAACGGGTGCTGCCGCGCCGCCGGACGGGTCATGCGCCCCGGCTCAGGCAGGGAACGCGAGGGGAGCGCCGCCCCCGGCCTTGACCGCCTCGACGGCCGCCTGGTGCACCGAACGGCCGGCGTCCTCGTCGGACGCGGACAGGGGGCTGCCCTCCATGACGTACCACTCAGACGCGCCGGTGTGCTGCACGGTCACCTGGGCCTGGCCGTCGATCCAGGTGGTGTGCACGGTCAGGTCTCCCGTGATCGGGCCGCCCTCGGTGGTCATGACGCCACCGGAGCCGGCGATGATCCCCTGAGTGGTCCACGTCGCCCAGGTGTCCATGGCGCCTCCGCTACGGTCCCAGTGTCGAGCGTTTGAGCAGATATACCCATCTTGTCCGAATTCTTGCCGGGGCACCCGTAGGCGCGCTCCGGTCACCATGCCCTGCTGGCGCTGCGACCGGAACCCGGTACGCCCCCGCTCCGGCCCTGGAGGCATGCCTCAGCCGGTTCCCGGGGCGCCTCCCATCGCGCGGAGCATCCGGGCTCCCCCGGTCCGCAGGAAGCGCACGACGAACGCGGCCGCGAGCAGCAGGAACACGATGTTGAGCCAGGTGGTGTAGTCCCACGACACCCCTTCGTCCGGGATCTTCGCGGTGGACTGGTCGGGGACGAGCCCGAGGGCGCCGAAGACGAACTCCACGACGTACGCGGCGACGACGATGGCGGCGTAGAACGTCGCGAGGATGAACGCGGCCATACGCGCTCCGTAGTACTTCTTGTAGATGTTGAGGATCGGCACGATCAGCAGGTCCGCGAAGATGAAGGCGATCACCCCGCCGAAGCTGATCCCGCCCTTCCAGAGCACGACGGCGAGCGGCACATTGCCCACCGAGCAGACGAACGACGCGATGGCGACGAGCGGACCGACGATCGGCCCCCAGAGTTTTGCGGCCGTCGGATGCCCTTCGAAGAAGAACGCGCTCCAGAAGGAGTCCGGCACCCAGGCGGCGACGGCACCGGCGATGAGCAGGCCCAGCACGAGGTCGCGCAGGATCGCCGCCCACTCCATGACGAAGACGTGCGAGGTGGCGGTGAAGCCCTCGCCGGACAGCAGCCGGCGCAGGAACGGCCCCTCCCCCTGGATCGACATGTCCATGGCCGCATGGCCCTCCATGGCGCCGGCCAGCCCGCGCCCGGCCTGATCACGCGCCTCCCGCACCAGCCGCTCGCTCAGGAACCGCCGGAACAGCACCGCCAGCACCACGATCATGACCGGTCCGCCGACGAACTCGGCCGCGGTGAACTGCCACCCCATCAGCAGCGCCAGGATGACTCCCAGCTCCACGACGAGATTGGTCGAGGCGATCTGGAAGGCCATCGCGGCGGTGAAGTTCGCCCCCTTGCGGAACAGGGAGCGGGCGAGGGCGACGGCCGCGTACGAGCACGACGAGGAGGCCACTCCGAGGCCCGCCGCGACAGCGAGGCTGCGGGGGCTGTCGTCACCGAGCAGGGACACCACGGTGGACTTGCGGACCACGGCCTGCACGACGGCGGACAGCGTGAAGCCGAGGATCAGGGCCCAGGTGATCTCCCACGCCATGGACCCGGCGAGGGCGAGGGCGTGCAGTACGGCATCCAGCGCGGCTTCCATGGCGCCGAGCTTTTCGGTACGGGGTGGGCGCCAGGCCAGCTGACACGGTGACCGTAGCCTCGTCCACCCCGTATGGCGGCCATGACGTTCGTCAGACGGTGCCCTCGGCGGCGGCGGCGATGAACGCCGCGAAGGCGGTGGGCGCGACGGCGAATACAGGCCCCTCCGGGTTCTTGGAGTCGCGGACGGCGATACGGCAGGGCTGGGGGGCGACCTCGATGCAGTCGCCGCCGGTGTCACCGCTGTACGTCGACTTGCGCCAGGCGGCGGCGCCGAGGGGGGCGCACTCGATGCACGCGCCTCCGGTGTCGGAGCTGTAGGACGACTTACGCCACCGCATGCCCGTCAGATTCTGGATGGTGTCCATACCGTTCCTCCAATACGCGGGCGATGAGTGCCGCCGAATCCTCCACAGAGAGCGCGGCGGCCTGCAAGTGATCGTAACGGAGCGAACCCTCCCTGAGAGCCTGTGGATTGGCCGTCATATGGCCCTGGACGAAGTCCTCCGTGTAGACCAGATCCGGATCGTCGTCGAACCGCAGCAGGTAGTACGAACCCGGCAGCCCCGCATGCGCTCCCGCCCCGAAGGGCAGCACCTGGACCTTCACCCACTCCCGTCTGCGCAGACCCAACAGATGGGCGAGTTGGTTCCGCATGACCATCCGGCCACCGATCTCCTGGTGCAGCACGGCCTCGCTCAGCACCACCCAGCACAGGGGCGGATGCTCGCGCTCCAGGATGCGCTGCCGCTCCATCCGCGCTGCGACCTTGGCGTCGAGGTTGTTCCCGTTCCGTACACCCAGCACCGCCCGCGCATAGCCCTCCGTCTGTAAGAGCCCGTCCACCAACTGGGCCTGGAAGGACGAGATGTACGCCGCCTTCGCCTCCATCTCCGCGTACGCCTGGAACCAGCTCGGCAGCTGGCTCCTCAGCACCAGCCCCACCAGCCGTGAGAACACCCCGCCCGTCCCCAGCGCCGCGTCCACCCGCTCACTGAAGTCCCGCGTCGGCACCTTCCGCGCCGTCTCGATCTGGCCGATCAGCGATGCCGTGCAGAAGACGCAGCCGCCCAGCTCGCCCTGCTTCAGCCCGGCCTCCTCGCGGAACCTGCGCAGCTCGGAGCCGTAGTAGTCCAGCGGCGAGGCGCTCGGATCCAGGTCGCGGATGTTGGCCATGAGGCGGTCCCCCAGTTCACGCAAGCACACGCCGTGCGGCGTTCGTTTCGGTACGTAGCCGAGCGTAATCATGCGGCTGCACGCTGGTGACATGAATCACGCAACTGACTCCTCACCAGCGGACGTTGCGGGCTGCTACCGCATGGGCCTCACCGTCGGTGAGCATTCGGCCCGGCATCTTCGGCGCATCCTGCGGATGTTCCTGGTCCGCTGGGACCTGGCCGAGCTGACCGATCCGGCCGAGCTGGCGCTGACCGAGCTGGTCGCGAACGTCGTCCGGCACGTGCCCGGCAGGCGGTGCACCACGCTGATCCTGCGGCGGCCGGAGGGGCTGCGGGTCGAGGTCGCGGACGGCTGCGCGCGCCCGGTACGGCCCGTGCGGGGCGGGGAGGACGCGCTCGCAGAGGGCGGGCGGGGGCTGCTGCTCGTCGAGACCGTGACGGACCGGTGGGGGACGGTGGAGCTGCCGACCGGCAAGACGGTCTGGTTCGAGTGCGACGCGAAGCCCTGATCCGCCTGCGCCTACGATGTGACCGCCTCGTACGCCCGTACGACGTCCAGCACACCCGCCGGAGCCCCGGAGGAACCCCTATGGCCCCCGCCGCCCCCAAACCGGAGATCCTCGCCGCCTTCGAGGCCGCCAAGGGCTTCATGCCCGCCCAGGAGGGCCTGGCGCTGTACGCGGCGGCCGTGGAGGCCGGGGCTCTCGGGCTGCCGCTGCTGGAGGTCGGGACCTACTGCGGGCGGTCCACGATCCTGCTCGCGGACGCCGCCCGCCAGGCCGGGACCGTCGCCGTCACCGTCGATCACCACCGCGGCAGCGAGGAGCAGCAGCCGGGCTGGGACTACCACGACCCGACGGTCGTGGATCCCGAGGTCGGCCTCATGGACACGCTGCCCACCTTCCGCCGCACGCTCCACAAGGCGGGCCTCGAGGACCATGTGATCGCGGTCGTCGGGCGGTCGCCGCAGGTCGCGAAGGTGTGGGGCGGCAAGGTGGGGCTGGTCTTCATCGACGGCGGCCACACCGACGAGCACGCCACGAACGACTACGAGGGCTGGGCGCCGCACCTCGCCGAGGGCGGCCTGCTGGTGATCCACGACGTCTTCCCCGACCCGGTCGACGAGTGGACCGGTCAGGCCCCGTACCGCATCTACCTGCGGGCCCTGTCGTCCGGCGCCTTCACCGAGCTGTCCGCCAAGGACTCGCTGCGGGTGCTGCGCCGCACCGGTCAGGGGATCTGAGCGCGCCGGACTAGCATCGCGACGTGCCGACGAACGTATCGACAACCATGCCGTACGACGAGAACCAGCACCCGACCCGCGGCCACCGGGCCCGCGCCGGCGTCCTTCTCGCGGGCGCCGCCCTCGCGGCCTGCCTGGCAGGCTGCACCGGAACCTCTGGACCGGACGGGACCCCGGAGCCGCCGTCCGGGCCGTCCGGCGCCCCCGCAGGGACGGGGTCGGGCAGCCCGTCGGGCGCTCCGTCCGCGAGCGGGCGCCCGCTCGCCGGGAAAACCGTGGTGGTCGACCCTGGCCACAACCCCGGCAACTTCCGGCACACCCGTGAGATCAACAAGCTCGTGGACATCGGAACCAACCGTAAGGAATGCGACACCACGGGCACGTCCACCAACGACGGTTACACCGAGGCCGAATTCACCCTCGATGTTTCACACCGCCTCCGCACCCTGCTGGAGAAACAGGGTGCAACCGTCCGATTCACCCAGGACGACGACCGCCCCTACGGTCCCTGTGTGGACGAACGCGCCCGCTTCGGCAACAAGGCGGGGGCGGACGCCGTGGTCTCCGTCCACGCGGACGGCTCCGCCACCGGCAACCGCGGGTTCCATGTGATCCTCCCCGCCCTGGTGAAGGGCGGCACCGCGGACACGACGAAGATCGTCGGCCCCTCGCGCGACCTCGGCAAGCACGTCGCCGCGGCCTTCACCCGCGTCACGGGCAGCGCCCCCTCCAACTACGTGGGCAAAGACACCGGGTTGGACGTGCGCGAGGATCTCGGTGGCCTCAACCTGTCGACGGTTCCGAAGGTGTTCATCGAGTGCGGCAACATGCGTGACGCGAAGGACGCGACACAGCTGAAGAACCCTCAGTGGCGGCAGAAGGCGGCGCAGGGACTCGCGGAAGGCATCAGCACCTACCTGCTGGGGTAGGCGGAGCAGGCGATAGATTCGTCCGTACGATGAGGGCTACCCCCGACCTTCGCGCCAAGCACCGCCGACCGGCGGCACCGACGACCGCCCGATACACAACCGACTAAGGACCCACACGTGAACATCCGCTCCCTCACTCGAGGCGATGGCGTGGTGATCGGAGCAGCGGTGGTGCTGTTCATCGCCTCGTTCCTCAACATCAGCGACTGCTCCGGCGCCCTGTGCGACGCCGTTCCCAACACGTGGGAGTGGTCCTACCTGGGGTGGGGCACGTACTTCCCCGGCATCGTCGGCGCCGCCCTGATCGTCGTCGCGCGCGCACTGCCGCAGCCCCGGAAGGTCGCCGGTCTCGAGCTGGGCCAGGTCGGGACCGCCTTCACGATCATCACGGCGTGGACGCTCCTGATGTGGATCTTCGAGGCGGAGGGAGCGGGCTCCGCCCTCATCCTCGGCCTGATCGCCGCACTGGTCCTCGCCGCCGCCGCGATCGCCACCCCGCTCGTACCCGCCCTCAAGGCTCCCCTCCTGCCCGCCCCGCGTCCGGCGGCCCCGCAGCCCTACGGCGGCCAGCCGCAGGGTGGTTACGGCTACCCGGGCGCCCAGCCGGGCCAGCAGCAGCCCTACGGCGCCCAGCCAGGTCAGCAGCAGCCCTACGGCGGCCAGCCGGCCCAGCAGCAGCCGTTCGGCGGCCAGCCGCCGCAGCAGGGCGGGGCCGGCGCCCCGGCCGGCGACTTCACGCCGTTCTGGTTCGCGGTGCCGGTGGCCCGTCCGCTGTTCGCCGAGGACGGCTCCCCGAACCCGATCGCGGAGCTCGCGCCCGGCACCTGGTACCTCGCGGTCGAGCAGCGCGGTCCGGGCCTGGTGGCCCAGACGCAGGACGGCCGCCGGGGCGTCCTGCAGGACACGTCCGGCATCCAGCGCGGCTGACGCAGGCCGACAGCGCACAGCGGCCCCTCGCCCTTCCGGGGACGCTGTTGGCGAATAGGGCCTGTGGCGTGACGTCGGCCTTCGAGACCCAGTTGTGGTCTCGAAGGCCGACGTTGCTGTTTGGGGTGGGTTCGCGTGTCGATGAGGCCGCAGGTGTCGGGAGACGTTCCGGTGGAGACCGTGCGGGTGGCACGGGCTGCGTTTCCGAAAGGCAGCCTGGCGATCAGGGTCCGGGACGAGCTGGGGGCGCTGTTCCAGGACGGGGACTTCGCCGGTCTGTTCCCGGTGCGGGGCAAGCATGCCTGGTCACCGGGCCGACTGGCTGTGGTGCTCGTGTTGCAGTTCGTGGAGAACCTGACGGACCGGCAGGCCGCCGAGGCGGTGCGGGCCCGGATCGACTGGCAGTACGCGCTCGGACTGGAACTCACCGACGCGGGATTCGATTACTCGGTCCTCTCAGAGTTCAGGGACCGGCTGATCGGTGCGGACGGCGGACGGGAGATCCTGGACGGCATTCTGGCTGCGGCCCGGCATCGGGGACTGATCACCACCGCCGGCCGAGCTCGGACGGACTCCACGCACGTGCTGTCCGCGGTGCGTGAGCTGAACCAGCTGGAGCTGGTTGCGGAGAGCCTGCGGGCAGCCCTGAACGCGGTGGCTCGCGCTGAGCCGGACTGGCTGCGCGAGCGTGCCCGGCCGGACTGGTTCAGGCACTATGCCACCCGCGCCGAGGAATCCCGCTTTCCCAAGGACCGGACGAAGCGTACGCGGGCCTACGAGCGGATCGGCGCCGACGGCATGCACCTGTTGCGGATGATCTGGGCGAACGATGCCCCGTCCGGGCTACGGACACTGCCCGAGGCGGAGATCCTGCGGCAGGTGTGGGTCCAGCACTTCCACCTGGTCGACGGCGAGGTGGCTCGCCGGGGCCCAAAAGACCGTCCGCCGGGCGCCACGCGCCTGGCCACCCCGTATGACCCCGAGGCCCGCAACGGTGGGAAGAAGGACGTGTTCTGGGACGGCTACAAGGTCCACCTGACCGAGACCTGCGAGCCGGATACCGTCCACTTGATCACCAACGTCGCCACCACGACCGGCGAGGTCAGCGATGACCGCATGGCCGCTGTCGTCCATGCTGCCCTCGCCGGACGGGACCTGCTGCCCGGCGAGCACTGGGTGGACACCGGCTACGCCAACGGTCCCGCGATGAGCGCAGCCCGCCAGGACCACGGCGTGGCCGTGCACGGCCCTCTCAAGGCCGTCACTTCCGCCCAGTCCAGAGGTGAAGCGGCCTTCGGACAGGACGCGTTCAACATCGACTGGGACCAGCAGCAAGTGACGTGTCCGGGCACACACACCAGCACCGTGTGGCGTCAGGCCATGTCACAGCGAGGGACACCGGTCATCCGCGTCCAGTTCTCCCCACGCGACTGCACCCCCTGCCCGCACCGGCCCGACTGCATCAAATCGAAACCCGGCAGCCGCAAGCTCATCCGGCGCGACCTCACCCTGCGGCCCCGCAACGAGTACGACACCATCCACCAGGCCCGGGCTCTCCAGCAGACCGATGGCTGGAAGGCCCGTTACAGGATCCGCGCCGGGGTCGAGGGCACCATCTCCCAAGGCGTCCTCGCCCACGGCCTGCGTAGATCCCGCTACCGGGGCCTGAGCAAGGCCGGCCTTCAACACCAGCTCACCGGCGCAGCGATCAACCTCGTCCGTATCGACGCCCATCTCACCGGGACACCACACGCCCGCACCCGCACCAGCCACCTGGCAGCACTTCGCCCCACCGAATGACATCGATGGGGCGAAGCAAGGCACCTATTCGCCAACAGCATCCCCTTCCGGGCGGGGGGCCGTTGCCGTACAGTCGCCCCGCACCGGCAGACTGACTGTCCGTCAGAGAGGGGCGGGGCCCATGCGGCTCGGACTCGCACTCGGCTACTGGGGGCGCGGCCCGAACCCCGCCCACCTCGAACTCGCCCGTGAGGCCGAACGCCTCGGCTACGACTCCGTCTGGACCGCAGAGGCCTGGGGCTCCGACGCCTTCACCCCGCTGACCTGGATCGCGGCGCACACCTCCCGGATCGGACTGGGCACCGCCGTGGCCCAGATGTCTGCCCGCACCCCCACCGCCACCGCGATGCACGCGCTCACCCTCGACCATCTCTCCGGCGGCCGGATGCTGCTCGGGCTCGGGCTGTCGGGACCGCAGGTCGTGGAGGGCTGGTACGGCCGCCCGTTCCCGAAGAGCCCGCTGACCGCGACCCGCGAGTACGTGGACGTCATCCGCCAGGTCCTGCGGCGTGAGGGCCCCGTCGAGCTCGCCGGCCGCTTCCACACCCACCCGTACACGGGCCAGGACGGCACGGGCCTCGGCAAGCCGCTCAAGCCGATCACCCACCCCCTCCGGTCCGGCCTGCCCGTCCTGCTCGGCGCGGAGGGGCCGAAGAACATCGCCCAGACCACGCGGATCGCCGACGGCTGGCTGCCGCTGTACTGGTCCCCGCTCCGGACGGACGTCTACCGGGCATCGCTGGACCAGGTCCCGGAGAACTTCATGATCGCGCCGATGGCGCGGGCCGCCGTCTGCGACGACATCACCGAGGGGCTGCTGCCCGTCAAGGCGATGCTCGGCTTCTACATCGGCGGCATGGGCCACGCGGCCCGCAACTTCCACGCCGACCTGATGGCCCGCATGGGGTACGAGGACGAGGCCCGGCGCATCCAGCGGCTGTTCGCCGAGGGCCGGCGCGAGGAGGCGGTGCTCGCCGTCCCCGATGCCTTCGCCGACGAGATCTCGCTCATCGGCCCGCGCGAACGCATCGCCGAACGGCTGGAGTTGTGGCGCAAGGGCCCGGTCACCGACCTCCTGGTGACGGCACCGGACCAGCGCACCCTTCGCGTACTGGCCGAACTGAACGGTTAAGTTTCTTCCAGATCATCGCGCGGACGGCTCGGAGCGACGACGGGACCAATGGAGCGCTGCCTGGCATCGCCGCACTCCTCGCCGTCGCCTCACCATCGCCCCGGCGCTCGCCGTGCGGGCGCGCCCGGCACTCTCCGCGCTTCCGGTCGTCCGCCGTGCTGTTTTCTGCGCACCCTGGTCACCTGACCGGCCCTGTTGTCGCAGTGCCCCTAGGGGCGTGTGCCGGAAGCGCTCTAGGTTGGCTGACGTGAGTGCGCGGGGGCGGAGTTAGCACGTCCCGCCACGGAACACCGGTCCGGACCCGGAACCGTATGCCGTCGATCAGTTGCCGCCGTGGCCAGACAGGCGGCCGTCCCACCTTCGTCCCCTTCGGCAACACCGGCTCCAGCACCGCCCACTGCTCGTCCGTGAGATCTCGCCGCCCCATGAACCGAGATCATTTATCGCTCAAGATTCACTTTCGATACACGGCCTAGCCCCACGTTGCCGTCACCTTTGCCGTCAACTCCTCGGCCACGCTCACATCGGCGTCACCGCCACCGGCTACGCCCACGTCCGACTCCGCCTCCAGCACTACGCCATAGAAACCCTTGGCGTAGCACTCGATGGCCCTGCACAAGCCGACACCGGCATCGTCGACGGCAACGAGCCGCTACCCGCGACGGCCCTCGTCCACTGACGTTGCCGTCAACTACTGCCGTCACCCCACGCTGAAGCCCCGCCAGGCGCTGCCTGGCAGGGCTTCAGATTTGCGGTCGCTTACATGACCTCAAGCGACACGCTTGCGATCGCAGCAAGCACACTGACTTGAACTGGCCCTTCCGCTCGGAACCAGATCAACGCCGGGAGCGACGATGAGCGGATCAGTTCGAGAGCCAGCTCTTCAGGCCAAGGCGAGTCGCTCGGCTCCAGAAGTGTTACCGCCACCTGATCCAACGGTGCGTCACCAGGACCCGAAGGCCGCTCAATCGAGCAAAAATAGACGTCCCGAAATGCGAGCGTCATATCCGGCTTCTCGGGCCCCCAGCGGAGACCCATATCCAGCGCATCGACGTCATCGATGCGCTCTAGCGAGAGGCGATCCAGGAAATATCCCTGACAACCTGGGGCGACATCGAGAAACGTCTGAAGTGAGCTCACCGGATCACCATCTCCCCAGTCGAATGTTCCTGCGCAACCTGACCATCCGGGCCGCACCTCTGACGGTAGTTCTTCTGGTTCGGGCCGGGATCAATCGAGGGGCCGAGCCGCGCTCTGCACTTCGCCGTTCGGCCTGATCCAGATCTGACTACCGTCAGGGTGGTCGTAGCGGCGGAATCCACCCTTAGCCTCCGACGTGAATGAGAAGCCTTGACCAAACATGCCCTGCTCGGCGTCATCCAGAGTCTTCCCGTGAAGGTTGGAGATACCGGTGACACCACAAGCTCCATTGCTACTGTGAACGAGGACCGGAGTCTCGCCCGCCAGCACATAGTACGTGTGCTGCGTGGCTCCATCTACCTGCTTTTATGCAGGTCAAGTGCGGTTTGCTGGTCCGGTGAAGTGCGTGGGTGTCCGTGGTTGTGCGGGGTAGTTGCCGTCGCTACTGCCGTCACGTGGCTCAGCCCAGGTACGGCTTCTCTCGCTGTTCCAGGAAGTGCTGGAGCCTGAGTCGTTGGGTGTGGTGCATCGGCAACTGCTCGATCTCTTCCGGCGGCACGAACCGGAGTTCGGTGGACTCGTCGGAGATTGCCGGTTGGCCGCCGGTGATGCGGGCGGTGAAGCAGACGTTGAACTGGCGGCGGACCTCGCCGTCGGTGTAGGCGATGATGTGTTTCGGGTCGGTGTAGGTGCCGACCAGGCCGGTGATCTCTACGTCGAGGCCGGTCTCTTCCTTGACCTCGCGGACGGCCGTGCCTGGCAGGGAGTCGG
Organism: Streptomyces sp. NPDC057445; assembly: GCF_042802855.1. NCBI lineage: Bacteria > Bacillati > Actinomycetota > Actinomycetes > Kitasatosporales > Streptomycetaceae > Streptomyces > Streptomyces sp. NPDC057445. The sequence continues at coordinate 302,147 of NZ_JBHVDH010000001.1, forward strand.
TGAGGTCCATACCGCCTCCGGGCAGGGCCCAGAGGTCGTCCGTCAACTACTGCCGTCAGCACCTCCGAAGTCCCATCAGTCACAACTGATGGGGCTTCAGATTAGCGCTTGGAAATTCACGCGGCCCTGGTGGAGATCCCATTTCGATAGGACCAGACTGCCGGATCGCTCGGCAGGAGCATCTAGCCGTCCACAACAATCTGGCCGTGAATCCCTTCCGTCGAAATCAGCAAAATCACGCAATAGAGGAACTATTGACGCTCGACCAATAATTGCGAGCTGCCTCGACGATCGGATCGTACTCGGCAGATGCTACGACGGCGACCAGCGTAGGGCCCATCAACGAACCATCCTCGTCGCCTCGCGCCACCACAACTACATTCCCCTTGTATACATATCCATGGATCAACCAGTCATCCAAAGACTCGGCGATAGACAGGATTGTGCGGTCGTGGAGCTCCTCCTCAGTCAGCAACGCTGAGAGTACAACATCCCTGTCCGAGAACAAGAGATTAAGCCGATCGTCGTCCAGATGCGTCAGGTCCTTCAGCCTGGCCATGGCTGTGCCCAGAATGCACGGTTCGGTATCACCGATCAATTGACTGTCGATGATGAGCTGGAACCGGAACATGCCGCGGCCCTTCAACGGGGCGACAAGAAATCCGAATCGACCGTCGTCGGTCAAGAACCTCATATCTAGCCTCTCTTGACGTCTTCATCAAGTCCGCCACCGGCATCACCGCGGGCACACCCGGCCTCACGGCCGACGGCTACGTCCACCTGCATGACCGCGGCAACCTCGTCGTCTACAACGCCAAATCCCAGTCGGTCTGGTCAAGCGGAACCACGATCCGGCACGACTACAACCGAGACGGCCGTAGCGATATCGGCGCCTGGTACGACCACACTGATGGAAGTGACGCGACGTGGTCGTTCCTGACCAACTCGAACGGCACCTTCAATGCTCCGGTCAAGTCGCCCATGGGCACCGATGGAAACTGGGACGTTTCCCGCTCGAAGTTCACCACCGGTGACTTCAACGGCGACGGCTTCGGTGACATGGGCGCCTTGTACAGCTACGACAACAACGGTGCCGCTCTGTGGACCGCGCTCGGCAAGAGCGGCGGCGGCTTCAATGCCCCCAACAGGGTGTGGCACAGGTCGGCGGGCAGTTTCGGCCTCGCCTCGTCCACGCTTGAAGCCGGTGATTTCAATGGTGACGGCCGGGACGACATCGCGCTCTGGTACCGATACGCCGACGGCGGCGACAAGCTCTGGACCTTCACATCCACTGTCTCCGGCGGCTTCAACGAGCCCTTCGCCTCTTGGGAGTCCGGCGGTGGAAGCTGGGAACGCAGCATGAGCAGGCTCGTCACCGGGGACTACAACGGCGACGGCCGTGAAGATCTAGCTGCCCTGTACGGCTACGACAACAACGAGGCGACGATCTGGGTATTCGCCACCAATCCTTCAGGCGGTTTCACCGCTCCGGAGGCCTGGTGGCACAGCGAATCGTTCGACTGGATTCGTTCTCAGGCCCACTCCGGCGACTTCAACGGCGACGGCCGTGACGACATCGCCCTGTGGTACGTCTACCCCGACACCACCGACAAGGTGCACATCACCACGGCGGTGTCCACGTCCAGCGACGCCTTCGGCTCGACTCATGAAGCCCTGACTGTGAGCGGCGGCTGGGAACTCGAGAGGAGCCGTCTCGTCGTGGGCGACTACAACGGTGACGGCCTCGACGACCTTGCGGCCATGTACAACTACCCCGCCGACAACAGCGTCAAGATGTGGACCTGGACGACCAAGTCGGAGGGCACCTTCAGTCCTGCCGTCTCAAGCTGGTCGGCCACGGCCAACGACTGGTCCTTCGGCCGCACCCGCCTGATTGCCGGCTACAGCAGCTGACCGTCAAGCACACCAGCTCGACCCCGGCCGCCCCGCTGCGGCCGGGGTCACCCTTTCGCGGCGGGATGCAGCAGACGTCTCAGCCGCCGCTGAGCTGGGCGAGTGACGGGACCTTGTCCTTCACCTCGACGCCCGCGCTCGTCCCCGCGTCCTTGACGTTCTTGACGACGTTCTCGAGCGAGGTGATGTCGGCCTCGCCCGCCTGGCCCTTGCGCAGCTTGGTGCTCAGGGACTTCAGCGACTCGATTCCGGCGGTGACCGGTGCCACCGCCTTCGACAGCAGTGGATCGCCCTTGGCGTTGTTCGCCGCGGCCTTGAGCCTGTTGTACGCGAAGGCGGCGGCGAGGCCCGCCTTCGCCAGGGCGGCCTTCTGGCCGTCCGCGCCCTTCTTGAACTTGCCCGCGCGGTACGGCTTGACGATCCACTGGTAGGTCGCCCCCGCCGCGAGGCCCGCGTTGGCCACGAACCGTGTCTTGGCGAACTTCTGCGCCGACGCCGAGCTGGTCGGCGTCGCGGAACCACCCGCTTGGCTGTCGCCGCCGCATGCGGTGGTGGTGACCAGCAGCGCGCAGCAGAGCAGCAGAGCCACCGCCGTACGGCGCACCGCCGCGGGAACCGGACCCGGAATGGGCATGGCAGACCTCCCTGACCTCCCCGAGGCTTCATGGGCCAGGGTCACCCGGGGCGTCCGGTTGCGCCACTCGGGCGAACCCGAACGGGTTTCGTTTAAGGCGAAACGGCAACGCGGTCTTCATGTCCATCAGACAGCGCAGTGGAACGCACCAGGCGGCGACCGTCATATCGGTCGTCGCCGACGTCATGGCCTTCATCATCGGCCTGTGGATTCTCATGTACCTGCTGGACGCCAACCGAGCCAACGACCTGGTGAACTTCGTCCAGGACGTGGCCCGCTGGCTGGCCGGCTGGTCGTACGACCTCTTCACGTTCGACGAGGCCTGGGCGCGCGTGGTGGCGGGCTACGGTCTCGCCGCGGTCGTGTACCTCTTCGTCGGACACGCCGTGGCCGGCCGGCTCCGCCGCAACTGATCCTTGCTGCCCGCTACTGGCAGCACTCGGGGTCGAGTCCCCTCGGCAGCCTCTCCCCGCCGAACACCGCGGTGGTCGCCTCGTCCCCTCCCAGGGCGGCCACCGCGAGCAGCAGCGAGCCGGCCGTCCAGGTGGTGAGCTCCTCGGGCCATACGGCCCGCTCGCCTTCGAAGACGTACCCCGTCCAGTACATGCCGCCCTCGGCGCGCAGATGCTGGATCGACTGGAGGATCTCCAGCGCCCGGTCGGACTCGCCCATCGCCCAGAGCGCGAGGGCCAGTTCACAGCTCTCGCCGCCGGTGACCCAGGGGTTCGGCAGCACGCACCGGACGCCGAGCCCGGGGACGACGAACGCGTCCCAGTGCTCCTCGATCCGCGCCTTCGCCTCTGCGCCGGTCAGTGCGCCGCCGAGGACCGGGTAGTACCAGTCCATGGAGTAGCGGGACTTGTCGAGGAACCGCTCCGGGTGGCGGCGTATCGCGTGCCCGAGCGCACCGGTCGCCAGCTCCCAGTCCGGCTGCGGCTCCTCGCGCTCCTCGGCGATCGCGAGGGCGCAGCGCAGGGCGTGGTGGATCGAGGAATTGCCCGTCAGCAGGGCGTCGTCGACCGGTGTGTCCCCGTTCTCGGGGGACTCGCGCTTCCAGCCGATCTGGCCGCCGGGCTGCTGCAGCCGCAGCACGAACTCGACGGCGGCCATGACCGCGGGCCACATGCGGTCGAGGAACGCGTCGTCGCCGGTGGCGAGGTAGTGGTGCCACACGCCTACGGCTATGTACGCGCAGAAGTTGCTCTCCCGGCCCCGGTCCGTCGGCTCCGCGGTGTCCACGCCGTTCTCGCGGTCCTGGTACGCGGCGTACCAGGAGCCGTCCGCGAGCTGATGCCGTGCGAGCCAGGCGTACGCGCGGGCGGCGGCGTCGTGTTCACCGGCCGCGTCCAGCGCCATCGCCGCCTCTGTGTGGTCCCAGGGGTCGAGGTGGTGCCCCCGGAACCAGGGGATCGCCCCGTCCTCGCGCTGCACGGCGAGGATTCCTGCGACGGTCTCGGCTGCCTGCTCGGCGGTCAGGACGCCGGGCAGGACGAGATGTTCGGTTCGTCCGGGCGAAGTCACTTGGCGGCCGCCGCGAGCGGCAGGTGGGGCTTGGTCGCATAGGCCACGAAGCTCTTGCCGATCAGTGGGTTGAGGGCGTTCTCGGCGACCCGGGTGGCCAGGGGCTTCTTCATGATGTCCCAGACCAGCAGCTTGTGGTACGCACGCACCGGCAGGGCCTTGTCGTTGTCCACGCCGAAGGCGCACTTGAGCCACCAGTACGGTGAGTGCAGCGCGTGCGCGTGGTGGGTGCCGTAGGGCTTGAGGCCCGCCTCGCGCATCTTGGCGAGCAGTTCATCGGCTCTGTAGATGCGGATGTGTCCGCCTTCGACCTCGTGGTACGCGTCCGAGAGCGCCCAGCAGATCTTCTCGGGGCCGTAGCGGGGCACGGTGACGGCGATACGGCCGCCCGGCTTGAGCACCCGGACCATCTCGGCGAGGACGCCCTTGTCGTCCGGGATGTGCTCCATCACCTCGGAGATGATCACGACGTCGAACGACTCGTCGGGGAAGGGCAGGTTGAGCGCGTCGCCTTCCATCGCGGTGGCGCTCGCGCCCTCCGGTGCCTCCCCGGCCTCCTTCATCGCCGCGAACCACTTGGCGACCTCGCGGATCTCCTCGCCGTTCTGGTCGAGGGCCACGACCTGGGCCCCGCGCCGGTAGCACTCGAACGCGTGCCGCCCGGCCCCACAGCCCAGGTCGAGCACACGGTCGCCCGGGGCGAGCGGGAAGCGGGAGAAGTCGACGGTCAGCACGGGGTCGGCCTGCCTTCGAGGTCGGGGTGGCGGGTGACACATACGGCCGCGGAGCGGCCGGGGAACGAGAGCGCCGAGCGCCCGGGGACGGCGGCGAGCACCGAACGCCCGCGGCCGGAGGCACCGAAGCCGTCGGCGTCCGGGGTCGCGGAGCCGGCCGCGAGGGGCCGTGCGGGGCGGCGGGGTGTCACCGAGGACCCCCGGTGGCCGCACGCGCGGCGATCGCCTCGCGGTAGAGGTCGGCGGTGCCCTGGGCCGCGCGGGTCCAGGTGAAGCGGGTCAGGACGCGGTCCCGGCCCGCCGCGCCGATGCGCCGGCGGAGTCCGGGGTCGCCCAGCAGGCGGCCGGTCGCGGCGGCGAGTGCACCCGCGTCGCCCGGCGGCACCGCGAGGCAGGTCTCCCCGTCGGGTCCGGCGACCTCCGGGATCGCCCCGCCGGTGGTGGCGACGAGCGGCGTACCCGTGGCCATGGCCTCCGCGGCCGGCAGCGAGAAGCCCTCGTACAGCGACGGTACGCACGCCACCTGCGCACTGCGGACGAGGTCCACGAGTTCCGCGTCGGAGATGCCCTTCACGAACCGGACGGCGTCCTGGAGCCCGTAGCGTTCGATCATCCGCGCCACCGGCCCGTCCTCGGCACGCTTGCCGACGACGACGAGGTGGGCGTCCGGGTGCTCGGTGCGGAGCTTGGCGAGGGCCTCGACGAGGAAGACGAGCCCCTTGAGCGGGACGTCCGCGCTGGACGTGGTCACGATCCGTCCCGGGACCTCGGCAACGGCCGGGTCGGGCGAGAACAGCTCGGTGTCCGCGCCGATGTGCACGACCCGGACCCGCTCCGCCGGCACGTCGAGGTGCTCGACGATCTCCTGCTGCGAGGAGCCGGAGACGGTCAGCACGGACGGCAGCCGCCGTGCGACCCGCTTCTGCATGCGGGTGAAGCCGTACCAGCGCCGTACCGACGCGCGCTTGCGCCAGTCGGCCGCCGCGTCGAGCTCCAACTGCCGGTCGACGGTGATCGGGTGGTGGATGGTGGTGACGAGCGGGGCGCCGAGGTCGCCGAGCAGCCCGTAGCCCAGGGTCTGGTTGTCGTGGACGACGTCGAACTCCCCGCGCCGCGCGGCCAGGTGCCGCCGTGCCCGCAGCGAGAAGGTCAGCGGCTCGGGAAAGCCGCCGGTCCACATCGTGGCGACCTCGAGCAGGTCGACCCAGTTCCGGTACTCGTCGCGTCCGGGCGTGCGGAAGGGATCGGGGTGCCGGTACAGATCGAGGCTGGGCAGCTCGGTGAGCGGAACGCCTTCGTCGAGCACGGGGTACGGCTGCGCGCCGATCACTTCCACGCTGTGCCCGAGCCGGGCCAGCTCGCGGGACAGGTGCCTTACGTACACGCCCTGGCCCCCGCAGAACGGGTTCCCCTTGTAGGTGAGGAGAGCGATGCGCAGCGGTCGGTCACCGGCGCCGGTGCCACCCGGACGGGGCCCGGCGGCTATGGCCTCAGCGGTCACTCACGGCCCCTTCCTCACTGCACTTCTGCCGGAGCGTAACCGCTCGCGCTAATCTAGAACAAGTTACAGACTTGATCGTTCTCGAGCGTTCAAGGAGCATCGAATCTACCGGCAGGTAGTCCTGCTGTAAGGCCTGGATCAGGTGATTCGCGCCACGGCGGACGCCCCTGCCATGCTGTGCCCTCCGGAACCCAGGGGAACGCGAGACATGACAGCGGAAGTCAGGGCAGCCATTGCGGCCTCTCCTCCCTTGACGGAGCGCCAGGAGGCCCGCCGTCGCCGCATCCTGCACGCCAGCGCCCAGCTGGCCAGCCGGGGCGGTTTCGACGCCGTGCAGATGCGCGAGGTCGCAGAGGCGGCCGAGGTCGCGCTGGGCACGCTCTACCGGTACTTCCCCTCGAAGGTCCATCTGCTGGTCGCCACGATGCAGGACCAGCTCCAGCACCTGCACACGACCCTGCGCAAGCGGCCACCGGCTGCGGACAGCGCGGCGGAGCGGGTCTCCGAGACGCTGATGCGGGCGTTCCGGGCACTGCAGCGCGAGCCGCATCTCGCGGACGCGATGGTGCGGGCGCTGACCTTCGCCGACCGCAGCGTCAGCCCCGAGGTGGACACGGTCTCGCGGCAGACGACGGCGATCATCCTGGACGCGATGGGCCTGGAGCACCCCACCCCCGAGCAGCTCTCCGCGGTCCGGGTCATCGAGCACACCTGGCACTCCGCGCTGATCACCTGGCTCTCGGGGCGGGCGTCGATAGCCCAGGTGAAGATCGACATCGAGACGGTGTGCCGGCTGATCGACCTCACGGACCCGGAGCGCGGGGCCCGTCGGCAGACCGGCTAGCACCTCTCCCCCAGGGGCTGCCGGCTCCCGCTTCGCCCTTTGTCGCACCCGCCTGGTCTGTTTTTCGTACACGTGCTCTACTGTCCCGTTGCCTTTGGGGGGTAGGTGCTGGTGAAGCGTGGCGGGAGATGGCTGGCAGGGGCCTTGCTGACGGCCTTGCTGGCGTTGTCGGGGGCCGGGTGCGGGGGAACCGTCCCTCCGCAGGAGAGGGCGCCCTACGGCGGGGCGGAGGAGCTGCCCGAACGGCTGGAGGGCCACACCGTGGTCGTCGGGGACCCGGACGCCCCCCTGACCGTGCGCATCTACGAGGATCCGCGCTGCCCTTACTGCAAGGAGTACGAGCTGACGGGGGCCGCTCCGGTGCTGCGCGGCCTGACTCGGAAGCGCCAGGTGCAGACCGAATACGTTCTGGCCTCCTTCCTGGACGACCGGCTCGGCGGCGATGGCTCGAAGAGAGCGGTCAACGCGCTCAGAGCCGCACTGGAGGTGAACAAGTTCGTCGAGTACCACGCCGTGCTCTACGAGAACCAGCCCGCGGAGGGCGTTGACGGTTTCACCACGGAGTTCCTCCTGGAACTCGCCGACAGGGTCGACGGTCTGCGAAGCCCCGCCTTCGACGCGGCGGTCGAGTCGATGAAGTACCGCGACTTCGTGACCCTTTCCCAATTGGCCTACGACCAGGCCGGAGCGGACGGACGAGGACCCGGCACACCCTCCGCCACGGTCAACGGCATGCTCGTGCCTCCGGATTCGGGGGTGCTCCTCGACGGGGAGTCCTTCGCGCGGCTGATTCGCGGCATACAGCTCGATCCCGGGAGCCTGGCGGAGCACTCGTAGCCCCGTGCGCCCGGGCGTGGCGCAGAGCTGCGGGATCATCCCCCGGCCGGGCCGGGATCCCCGAACAAGCCCCGGGAGGCCACGCCCGTTACTCCTCGGGCGGGAACACCGCCTCACCGGTGTCCGGCAAGGTGATCAGGATCGCCTCGACCGGGCAGCCCTCCGCCGCGGCGAGGATCCGCTCGTCGGCGTCCGTGTCGGGGGCCTGCGGATGCGACTGCCGGGCGGTGTCCAGCGTGAAGCCGTCCGGGGCGTGGTTCACGCACATACCGGAACCGATGCAGACGCCCCGGTCGACCTCGACGTGCCAGCGATCGCCCATCAGCCCTCGCCCTCACCTTCACCCTCGCTGCTGTATCCGGCCGGCAGATGGATCATCTTGTGCTCCAGGTACGAGCCGTACCCCTCGGGCCCGAACTCCCGCCCTATGCCGGAGTTCTTGTAGCCGCCGAACGGCCCGAGCATGTCCAGGCTGAAGGTGTTGACGTTGTACGTCCCCGTCCTGATCCGCCGCGCGAAGTCGATGCCGTGCTCGACGTCGGCGGTCCACACGCTTCCGCTGAGCCCGTAGTCGGAGTCGTCGGCGATCCTGGCGGCCTCGCTCTCATCGCCGTACGGCAGCAGACAGACGACCGGTCCGAAGATCTCCTCGCGGGCGATCCGCATGGAGTTGTCGACACCTCCGAAGAGGGTCGGCTCGACGTACCAGCCGCGGTCGAGCCCGGCCGGGCGCCCGCCGCCGGCCAGGATCTTGGCGCCTTCCTCCTGGCCGATCCTGATGTAGTCGAGGGACCTGCGCTGCTGGCGCTGCGCGACCAGCGGGCCGACCTGGGTCGCCGGGTCCAGGGGATCGCCGACCACCAGCGCGCCCGCCGCGGCGGCGAAGGCCTCGGCGATCTCGTCGTACCGGGAGCGCGGGGCCAGGATCCGGGTCTGGGCGACGCACGCCTGGCCGTTGTTCATCCAGGCGGCCGGGGCGATGCCCTGGACGGCCGACTCGAGATCGGCGTCCGGCAGGATCACCGCGGCGGACTTTCCGCCCAGTTCCAGCGTGACGCGGGTGAGATTGCGGGAGGCGACCTCCATCACGCGCCTGCCCGCGGCGACCGACCCCGTGAACGACACCTTGTCGACTCCCGGGTGCCCGACGAGGTATTCGCTGACCTCGCGGTCCGCGGGCAGGATCGACAGCACACCCTCCGGCAGCCCGGCCTCACGCGCGATGTCGCCCAGGATGTACGCGTCGAGCGGTGACTCCGGCGACGGTTTCAGGACGACCGTGCAGCCCGCGAGCAGCGCCGGCGCGAGCTTCGCCGCCGCGACGAACTGCGGGACGTTCCACGGCACGACGGCCGCGACGACCCCGACCGGTTCCCGCCGCACGAGGATCGGCCCGAGCACACCGTCGCGCCGCTCCTCGTGACCGAAGCCCCGGGCGACGGTGACGGCCGCGTCCCACACCATCATCGCGCCGAGAGCCTGGGCGAGGACGCTCCAGGAGTACGGGGAGCCGTTCTGGGCGCTGATCGAGCGCGCGATCTCCTCGTGGCGCACGGCGATCGCGTCCTTGATCCTGCCGACGACCTCGATCCGCTCCTGGAGCGTCGCCCGCGGCCAGGGCCCCTCGTCGAACGCGGCCCTCGCCGCCGCTACCGCGCGGTCGACATCGGCCTCGCAGGCGTGCGGGACGCGGCCGATGACCTGCTCGGTGTGCGGGGAGATCACCTCGATGGTGTCCGTTCCCAGCGGATCGGCCAACTCCCCGCCGATGAACAGCTTTCCGTGCTCGACCAGCTCGGCCATGACGCCGCCTCCGCGCACCGGGGATCCGTCTCAGGTTTCTGACGCAGTGTCAGAACTGATACCAGCTCCGGTCGGACTAAGCCACCCTCGGAACCGAAAGAAGTCCCCCGACGGTCTGCGTGTCGAAGGTGCACGCCCGCCTGCCCAGCGACCGCCGGCCGTGCCGGTCATGCGCAGGCCCCTCCCCCCGGAACGGACGGAAACCGATGAAGAAGCGTCTCGCGGCGGCTGCGGGCGGTGTGCTCGCGGCGGCCGCCCTGACCGTCGGCGCCTGGCCGATCTGGTTCCGTCCGCCCTACGTACTGGCGGACACCCCGCCGGTCGATGTCACGGTGAGCGCCGGGAGATCCCGGTACCAGGATGTCGCAGAGACCGCGGAGGACGTCGACACGCTCGTGCGCGTGTACGTCCAGCGCCTCAGGGCCAGGGACGCCGAGGGCCTGGCGCGGCTCGCGGGTCCGGCCTACCCGCAGCCCCGAGGCGACGCGAAGCGGTTCGTCGACGCCTACGCCGCGGGCGCGCAGGGCCATGTCGACGTCACCGTCGCGGAAGGTCCGGTGCCGTACTTCAACCAGGTGACGCTCGCGTACGAGAGGACCGGGCGACGTCAGGACCTGCTCCTCGTCCACGACGACGGCGACTGGTGGATCGCCCTCGGAGAGGGAGATCCGGCCGCGGGCCGGTGAACAGGCCCCGGTGCGACCGGCCCCGGGCCGACGACGGGAGCGCGGGAGGGACTTCCCGACGACCCGTCTGACTATTCGTCAGTTCTCGGTACAGTGAGCAATGCCCGTGCCGCACAGGGGAGACGAGGTCGTATGTCACAGGTGACGGAGCACGGCGGAGGGGTCTGGTCGCTCCGGGTCCCCATCCCGGACAACCCGCTCGGCCACACCCTGGTCCATGTCCTCGACACCGCCCGCGGGCCCGTCCTGATCGACACCGGCTGGGACGACCCGGCCTCCTGGACGGCACTCGCCGGGGGCCTGGACGCGCTCGGCATCCCGGTCGCCGACATCCACGGCGTCGTCATCACCCACCACCACCCCGACCACCACGGCCTGTCCGGCCAGGTGCGCGAGGCGTCCGGCGCCTGGATCGCGATGCACGCCGCCGACACGGCCGTCGTACGCCGCACCCGCGAGGCCCGCCCGGGCGTCTGGCTCGGTTATCTCGCCGACAAGCTCGCCGCCGTCGGCGCCCCGGAAGAGCATCTGGCCCCTCTCCGAGCGGCCCGTGCAGGCGGCCGGATGCGGACGCTCCCCGGCCTGGGAGCCGCTCTGCCGGACCGCGAGATCGTCCCCGGCGAACTCCTCGACCTGGCGGACCGACGGCTGCGCGCGATATGGACACCCGGCCACACCCCCGGCCATGTCTGCCTCCATCTGGAGGAGGATCACCCCGCGAACCTCCCGGGCCACGGCCGCCTCTTCTCCGGCGACCATCTGCTCCCCGGGATCTCACCCCACATCGGCCTGTACGAGGACCCCGACGACTCCACCGTCACGGACCCGCTCGGTGACTACCTCGACTCCCTGGAGCGCATCGGCCGTCTCGGCGTCGCCGAAGTCCTCCCTGCCCACCAGCACGCCTTCACCGGCGCCGCGGCCCGCGTCCGTGAACTGCTCGTCCACCACGAGGCCCGGCTCACCGGACTGCTGGCACTGCTCGCGACCCCGCTCACCCCCTGGCAGCTCGCCGAGCGGATGGAGTGGAACCGCCCCTGGGAGCAGATCCCGTACGGCTCACGGAACATCGCCGCCTCGGAGGCCGAGGCCCATCTGCGCCGTCTGGTGAAACTGGGGCGCGCAGAGGCCGTGCCGGGCAGCGCCCCGGTGACCTACGTGGCGGTGTGACCGGGAGGAGGGACCGGCCACGGCTGTGACGGGGGACGCTGTGGGCGACGCCGCGGCGCGCCACCGGCCGCGGGTGTGACCTACGCCCCGGTATCCGGCCCGGGCCGGGCGGCTACGGGCCGGTACAGTGAGCGGGTCGTCATCATTCCCGTACGAGGGGAAGCCGGTGCAAATCCGGCACTGACCCGCAGCCGTGAACCGCCGTCGCAGGCGGTCAGTCGGAATGCCTCGTACCAGGACATGACCGGCTCGTGCCATCGGGAACCCGGTGGCTGAGGCACCGTCGAGGTATACGGGGCCGGAGTCTGGTGCCTAGCGTGCCTGTGCCCGGCCTCCCCGCAGGAGAGGCACCGCCCGCCATGACCGTTCGCCGTAGCGCAGCCGCGCTCACCGCCGCTTCCGCCGTGCTCTGGGGGGCCGTGGCCGGCGCCCCGGCCGCGATCGCCGCGCCCTCTCCCACGCCCGAGCCCGTGATCCCCGCAGGGCTGTTCGGCACGACGGACCCGACCTACGACGGCGTCTGGCGGCAGTCGCTGGCGCTGAGCGCCCAGGACGCCCTCAAGGAGGTCCCCTCGGCGAAGGCCGTGGACTGGCTGACCGGACAGCAGTGCGCGAACGGCGGCTTCGCCTCGTACCGCGCGGACGCCACCGAGCCGTGCGACGTGAAGACGGTGCTGGACACCAACGCCACCGCGGCGGCGCTGCAGGCCCTCACCGCACTCGGCGGACACAAGGACGAGATCAAGAAGGGCCTCGCCTGGCTCAAGTCCGTGCAGAACGCGGACGGCGGCTGGAGCTACAACCCCGGGATGCCGTCCGACGCCAACTCCACCGCGATCGTCATCGGCGCCTTCGCCGCGGCGGACGCCCGGCCGGCGACGATGACGTCCGACAGCGGGAAGACGCCGTACGACGCGCTCGTGTCGTTCGCCGTCCCGTGCACGGACAAGGCCGCCGGGGGGGCGTTCGCGTACCAGCCGGACAAGGCGGGCAAGCTGATCGCCAACGGTGACGCCACCGCGGCGGCCGTGCTCGGCGGCCTCGGCCGCGGCATGGTCGTCAAGGGCCCGAAGCCCGGCGGCGCCCCGAAGTGCGACACCCCCGCCAAGGCGACGCCCGAGCAGTCCGCCCGCAACGGCGCGGCCTACCTCGCCAAGACCCTGGCCAAGACCGGCCACCTCGACTCCCCGCCGCTGCCCGGCGCCGCCGACCCGGCCCCGCAGCCCGACTTCGGCAACACCGCCGACGCGGTCGTCGCGCTCTCCGCCGCCGGACACAAGGACAAGGCGGCCGCATCGGTCGCCTGGCTCGAGAAGAACTCCGCAGCCTGGGCGAAGCAGGGCGGGCCCGCGGCGTACGCGCAGCTCGTCCTGGCCGCACACGCCTACGGCGCCGACCCCCGGAACTTCGGCGGTGCCGACCTGGTCCGGCAGCTGAACGCGACCGGACCCGCACCCGAGTCCACGGTCGCACCGACCCCGCCCGCGGCGGCCGAGGAGGCCGAGACGACCGGGGGCGACAGTGCCGGCATCTGGTGGATCGTCGGCGCGGGTCTGGCGGCGGGCGTCGGCGTCGGCTTCCTGTTCAGCGGCCGCCGGAAGAACAAGAAGTGATCCGCAGGCGGTTCGCAGGGCCGGCCCCGGCTGCCGCTCTGGCGCTGGCCTTCGGCGTGATGTTCACGCTGATGGCCGGCGCGCCCGCGCACGCCGCGGGATACCGGTACTGGTCGTTCTGGCAGTCCGACGGCAGCACGGGCGGCTCCGGTGGTACGGGGACCTCCGGCGGCTCCTGGACGTACGCCACCCAGGGCCCGGCCACCGCCCGCCCTGCCGACGGCGAGGTGAACGGCTTCCGCTTCTCCGTCAGTGCCGACTCCGCGGACTCGGCGAAACCGCGCACCGCCCCCGACTTCAAGGCGCTGTGCGCGGGCACGCCCGCGAAATCCGGCACCAAGCGCGTCGGCGTCGTCATCGACTTCGGCACCCCGGCGGACGCGCCCCAGGGCGAGAGCCCGCCGGCCCCCGGCCGCCGCACGGCCTGCGCCCGGGTCGACCCGTCCGCCTCGAGCGCGGACGCCCTCGCCGCGGTCGCCAAGCCCCTGCGGTACAACAGCGACGCGCTGCTCTGCGCGATCTCCGGCTACCCGGAGTCGGGCTGCGGCGAGCAGATCCAGGGCGACGGCCCCGCGGCGGCCGAGCCGGCCCCGGCCTCGGAGCCCGACGCCTCCGGCGCGCAGGACGACGGTCCGAAGGACGACAGCGGCCCTTCTGTGGGCGTCATCGCCGGTGTCGCGGCCGTCGCCGCACTGGGCGCCGCGGCGTTCTGGCAGGCACGCCGCCGCCGCGGATGACCGCGGCCATGTCGCGGACGGCCCCTGTCCTACGGGGAGTACGGGGAGTACGGGCAGTACGCCGAGCACCGGCGGCCCTCCGCGCGCCCGAGGCGAACCGGAGCAACGCGCTGCATGCCGGGGCGTGGTGGGTGTGGGCCCTCGGGCTCGCGACCGCCGCCTCCCGGACCACCAACCCGCTGCTCCTCGCCCTGTTGGTCGGCGTCGCCGGGTACGTCGTGGCGGCCCGCCGCACCGACGCGCCGTGGGCCCGCTCTTACGGCGCCTTCGTCAAGCTGGGCCTCTCCGTCCTCGCGATCCGGCTGGTCTTCTCCGTCGTCCTCGGCTCCTCGATCCCAGGCACGCAGGTGCTGCTGACACTTCCCGAAGTGCCTCTGCCCGACTGGGCGCAGGGCATCAGGATCGGCGGCCGGGTGACGGCCGAACAGCTGGTGTTCTCGCTCTACGAAGGACTGAAGCTGGCCACGCTGCTGATCTGCGTGGGCGCGGCGAACGCGCTCGCCAACCCGGCACGGCTGCTGAAGTCGCTGCCCGCCGCGCTGTACGAGGCCGGGGTCGCCGTCGTCGTCGCCATGACGTTCGCGCCGAACATGGTCGCGGACGTGATGCGGTTGCGCACGGCGCGCAGGCTGCGAGGCCGCCCTTCCGGCGGCATCAAGGCGATCGTCCAGATCGGCCTGCCGGTCCTGGAAGGGGCGCTGGAGCGGTCGGTCGCGGTGGCCGCGTCGATGGACGCACGTGGCTACGGCCGTACGGCCGAGGTGCCGCGCGCCGTCCGGCACACCACGACCGCCCTCACGCTGGGCGGCCTGCTCGGCGTCTGCGCCGGCTCGTACGGACTGCTCTCGGCGGAAGGAGCGGGGTACGGACCGCCCGTGCTGCTGAGCGGGTTCGCCGCGGCGGCCGCCGGGCTGTGGCTCGGCGGCAGGCGCCAGGTCCGTACCCGCTACCGCCCCGACCGCTGGGGCGTCCGCGCCTGGCTGGTGGCCGGATCGGGCGTCGCGGTCGCCGCACTGATGATCCGGGCGGGCGTCCACGCACCGCAGGCCCTGCATCCCGGCGTCGTACCGCTGACGGCGCCGGTGCTGCCGCTGTTGCCTGCGGCGTCGGTCCTGGTGGGTTTGCTGCCCGCGTTCGTTGCCCCCGTACCGCCCAGGGAGTCGTCGTGATCCGCTTCGAGAACGTCTCGGTGACGTACGCCGACTCCGAGGCGCCCACCGTCCGGGGAGTCGACCTGACCGTCCCAGAGGGCGAACTGGTGCTGCTGGTCGGCCCGTCGGGCGCCGGCAAGTCGACCCTGCTCGGGGCGGTATCCGGGCTGGTCCCCCACTTCACGGGCGGCACGCTCCGCGGCCGGGTCACCGTCTGCGGCAGGGACACCCGTACCCACAAGCCGCGCGAACTCGCCGACGTCGTCGGCACGGTGGGCCAGGACCCGCTCGCCCACTTCGTCACCGACACGGTCGAGGACGAGCTGGCGTACGGCATGGAGTCCCTGGGCCTCGCCCCTGACGTGATGCGCCGCCGCGTCGAGGAGACCCTGGACCTCCTGGGCCTCGCCGACCTCCGCGACCGCCCGATCGCCACGCTCTCCGGCGGCCAGCAGCAGCGCGTCGCGATCGGCTCCGTCCTCACCCCGCACCCCAGGGTCCTGGTCCTCGACGAACCGACCTCGGCCCTCGACCCCGCCGCCGCGGAAGAGGTCCTGGCCGTCCTCCAGCGTCTGGTCCACGACCTCGGCACGACGGTCCTCATGGCCGAGCACCGCCTGGAGCGCGTGGTCCAGTACGCGGATCAGGTCATCCTCCTCCCGTCCCCCGGCGCGGAGCCGGTCATGGGCCCCCCGGCCGAGATCATGGCGGCCTCCCCGGTCCACCCCCCTGTGGTCGCCCTGGGCCGCTACGCGGGCTGGACCCCCCTCCCCTTGACGGTCCGCGACGCCCGCCGCCGTGCGGTCGGCCTCCGCGACCGCCTGTCGGGAAAGACCCCGCCTCCCCCGGCCGCAGCCGAAGGGCGCCTTACGGGCCCCGGCCTCACCACCGGGCCGCGGCCCCTCGTGGGAGCGCCACGACCGGCCGCCGCCGTGGAGGCACCGGACGTGCCCGGGGCGGGCTCCGGAGCCGCCGGCCCGCAGGCCCCCGCGCGAGCGGTCCCCGCTGCCCGGTCCGCAGAAGCACGGTCCTGTGCCACGGCGGAGGAAGCCACCGCCCCCACCGGGCCCGGAGCGGGCGCAGCCGCGGCCGCGGCCTGGCCACGGGCCGCGGGCGTGCCGGACGTATCGGCCGTACGGCACGGAGCACCGGGCACAGGCGCCGTCGCCGAAGGGCGCCCCGCGGGCGCGGGACCGGGGGCACCCGCGGGAGCGCCACGGCCGGCCGCCCCCGGCGAACAGGCGCGGGCCGTCGGCGCTGCCCGGTCCGGGGACACCGCTGCGCAGAGCGCCGCCCCAACCCCCACCAGGCCCGGAACGGACACCCCACCGGCCTCGGCGGGCGGGCGGCCCACAGCCGCCCCGGGCATATCGGCCACGCCCGCGGAGGCGCCGGACGACTCCGCCGTCGGGCGGGTCACGGCAGCGACCGACCTCACCCCCGGGCCGGGCGCCCAGGCGCCGCAGGCCCGTGGCCCACGGGCCGCGTTCGCGCGCCTGTGGCGGCGGCCCGCCGGGCCCGTGGCCCCCACCACCCGTGGATCCGCCTCCGCGCCCGGAACTCTCGTCGCCGTCGACAGGCTGTCCGTGCGCCGGGGTCGGACCGAGGCCCTGAGGGCCGTCCGGCTCGAGGTGCGGGCCGGGGAGGCCGTGGCGCTCATGGGGCGCAACGGCGCCGGGAAGTCGACACTGCTGAGCACGCTCGTCGGGATGATCGAGCCCACCTCGGGCGGCCTCACGGTCGGAGGCCGCGTACCGCACCGGACCTCGGCCCGTGAGCTGATCCGCGAGGTGGGCCTGGTCCCCCAGGAGCCTCGGGATCTGCTGTACGCGGACACGGTGGCGGCCGAGTGCGCCGCCGCCGACGCGGATGCGGGCGCCGCGCCCGGGACCTGCCGGGCGCTTGTCAGCGCGCTGCTGCCGGGCGTACCGGACCCGACGCACCCCCGTGATCTCTCCGAGGGCCAGCGGCTCGCGCTCGCCCTCGCGCTCGTGCTCACTGCGCGCCCCCCGGTGCTCCTTCTCGACGAGCCGACCCGTGGTCTGGACTACGCCGCGAAGGCCCGCCTCGTCGCCGTCCTGCGGGACCTCGCGGCCGAGGGGCACGCCATCGTCCTCGCCACCCATGACGTGGAGCTCGCGGCCGAGCTGGCGCACCGGGTGGTGATCCTCGCGGGCGGGGAGGTCGTCGCGGACGGTCCGACCGCCGACGTGGTCGTCTCCTCTCCCGCGTTCGCTCCCCAGGTCGCCAAGGTTCTCGCCCCAGGGCCGTGGCTGACCGTCGCCCAGGTGGAGGCGGCCCTGTGAGCGCCCCCCGCACACGCCCCGGCCACGGCGTCCGGCCCGAGCGTGGGGACCACCCGGACCACAAGGCCAGCCCCGACCGCCCCGACCGCGCCGCCCGCCCCGTGCGTCTCGGCCCCCGCTCCGTCGCCGCGCTCGCGCTGATCAGCGCCATCGGCGTCGTCGCCTTCGGCTGGCCCCTGCTCGCCGACGCGGGCGCCGGTGTCGTCGGGCACGCCCAGGACGCCCCCTGGCTCTTCGCCGCGCTGCTCCCCCTGCTCGTCGCCGTGGTCGTCGCGACGATCTCCGACGGCGGCATCGACGCGAAGGCCGTCGCGATGCTCGGCGTACTCGCCGCGCTCGGGGCCGCGCTCCGCCCGCTCGGCGCGGGCACCGCGGGCCTGGAACCCATGTTCTTCCTCATGGTCCTCAGCGGCCGGGTGCTCGGCCCCGGCTTCGGTTTCGTCCTGGGCTCGGTCACGATGTTCGCGTCCGCCCTGCTCACAGGCGGTGTCGGCCCCTGGATGCCGTTCCAGATGCTGGCCATGGGCTGGTTCGCGATGGGCGCGGGGCTCCTCCCGGGGCAGGACCGTCTCCGGGGCCGTGCCGAGCTCGGGATGCTCGCCGTGTACGGTTTCGCCGCGGCCTTCGCCTACGGCACGGTCATGAATCTGTACGGCTGGACGATCGTCCCGGGCCTCGCCTCCGGGATCGCCTTCCAGGCGGGCGACCCGGTCCACGAGAACCTGGTGCGCTTCCTCGCGTACTGCCTCGCGACCTCGCTCGGATGGGACCTGGGGCGTGCGGTGCTCACCGCCGTACTGACGCTCACCGTCGGTGCCACGCTCCTCAAGGCGCTGCGCCGGGCCACACGGCGTGCCGCCTTCGAGGCCCAGGTCACATTCGAGGCCCCGGGAAACCTCCCCGGTCCGTGAGGCGGCCCACAGGACCAAAGTCCCGAAACTATCGGGCTTCGTAGTCACCGTCCGAGAACGACGGTCACCGACGCACCGCCCCCGACCTGCACATAAACCCCTTATGTCCGGTTCGGGACTTTAGTCCGGACCTGCCCTCCCTTTTTCGTATATAGGGGGTGAGCCCGGTCACGGCGCAGCCTCTGGGACCGCCGCTACAACTGTTCTCGTCGCAAGGCGCCGCAGGGCCTCGAGCCCGGTACACACAAGCGTTGCTCGGCCCCGCCCTCGCGACTCCCACGCCCCCGACGTTAGGTAGCACCTTGTCCCGCTCGCTGATTACCCGCTTCACTGCCCGCAACAAGTCCGTTGTCGCCGGTGCCGCCGTGCTTCTCGGTGCGGCCGGTGCGGTGATGGGGACGACGACGACGGCCTCTGCCGCCGCCGCCACGCCGCAGGAAATCGCGAAGACGATGATGCCCGCCGGCCAGTTCCAGTGCTTCGACAAGATCGTGTCGCACGAGTCCAACTGGAACCACGAGGCCACCAACGCCTCCTCCGGTGCCTACGGCCTGGTCCAGGCCCTGCCCGGCGGCAAGATGGCCTCCGCCGGCGCCGACTGGAAGACCAACCCCAAGACCCAGATCACGTGGGGTCTTGAGTACATGAACGAGCGTTACGGCAGCCCTTGCGGCGCCTGGAACTTCTGGCAGGCCAACCACTGGTACTGAGCCGGACCGGACCGTCAGGGCTCGGGAGCGACATCGTCGCTCCCGAGCCCTGCTCCCATTTCCGGGAGCCCTGCCCCCTGTCCGGGCGGACTTCCCCGAGGGCCCTACGGCACGGTCAGAGCCGCTGAATGATCGTCGCCGTCGCCAGCGCCCCACCCGCACACATCGTCACCAGCGCGAACTCCTTGTCCCTGCGCTCCAGCTCATGCAGCGCCGTGGCGATGAGCCGCGCCCCGGTCGCCCCCACCGGGTGCCCGAGGGCGATGGCCCCGCCATTGACGTTGACCTTCTCCAGATCCTGCTCGAAGACCTGCGCCCAGCTCAGCACCACCGAAGCGAACGCCTCGTTGATCTCGACCAGGTCGATGTCGTTCAGCGACATCCCCGCCTTCCCCAGCACCGCGCGCGTCGCGTCGACCGGCCCGTCCAGGTGGTAGTGCGGGTCCGCCCCGACCAGCGCCTGCGCGACGATCCGGGCACGTGGCTTCAGCTTCAGCGCCCGCGCCATCCGCTTGGACGCCCACATGATCGCCGCCGCACCGTCCGAGATCTGTGACGAGTTGCCCGCCGTGTGGATCGCCGTGGGCATGATCGGCTTCAGCCCTGCCAGCGCCTCCATCGAGGTGTCCCGGAGGCCCTCGTCACGGTCGACGAGCCGCCACATGCCCTGCCCCGCGGCCTGCTCGTCCTCCGTCGTGGGCACCTGGACCGCGAACGTCTCCCGTTTGAAGCGCTCCTCGGACCAGGCGATCCCCGCGCGCTCCTGCGACAGCAGCCCCAGCGAGTCGACGCGTTCGCGCGTCAGCCCCCGGTTGCGCCCGATGCGTTCCGCCGCCTCGAACTGATTGGGCAGATCGACGTTCCACTCGTCCGGCCAGGGCTTGCCCGGCCCGTGCTTGGAGCCACTGCCGAGGGGCACCCGCGACATGGCCTCGACCCCGCAGCTGATGCCGACGTCGATGACCCCGGCCGCGATCATGTTCGCGGTCATGTGCGAGGCCTGCTGCGAAGAACCGCACTGGCAGTCGACGGTCGTCGCGGCGGTTTCGTACGGAAGCCCCATCGCCAGCCAGGCGTTGCGCGCGGGGTTCATGGACTGCTCGCCGGCGTGGGTCACGGTCCCGCCGACGATCTGTTCGACGCAGTCGGCCTGGATGCCGGTGCGACCGAGGAGTTCACGGTAGGTCTCCCCCAGCAGATAGGCCGGGTGCAGATTGGCGAGCGCGCCGCCGCGCTTGCCAATGGGTGTGCGTACGGCTTCGACGATGACGGGTTCCGCGGCCATGAGCTCGTCCTCTCCTCGCACATCGACGGGGCGTCCCGGCGCCCCGTACGTGCCCAGCGAAGAACTAGTACGCGTTCTAGTTCTTCTAGCAGTGTTATGAGCATTACCCCCGGTACGCAAGGGCCTTGCACCGTTCTGGCGCGCAACAGTTCCCGCCACGACCCTTGCCAGTTGTAGAACCCGTTACTACCTTGCGGGCAATTCTGATGGGCCGTCAGACATGGAGTTGCCGATGCCCTGTCCAGCGCTCCCCGAAGGGTTCGACGCCACCGACCCCGACCTCCTCCACACCCGCATACCCTTCCCGGAGTTCGCCGAGCTGCGCCGGACCGCACCGGTCTGGTGGTGCCCGCAGCCCCGCGGCATCACCGGCTTCGACGACGACGGCTACTGGGCCGTGACCCGGCACACGGACGTCAAGTACGTGTCCACGCACCCGGAGTTGTTCTCCTCCACCGAGAACACCGCCGTCATCCGTTTCAACGAGCACATCACGCGCGACCAGATCGAGGTCCAGAAGCTCATCATGCTGAACATGGACCCGCCCGAACACACCCGGGTCCGTCAGATCGTCCAGCGCGGCTTCACACCGCGCGCGATACGGAGCCTGGAGACGGCGCTGCGCGACCGCGCCAGGAAGATCGTCGCCGAGGCGAAGCAACACGCGGGCGCGGCAGGCAGCTTCGACTTCGTCACCAGCATCGCCGTAGAGCTGCCGCTCCAGGCGATCGCCGAACTCATCGGCGTACCCCAGGAGGACCGGGCCCGCATCTTCGACTGGTCGAACAAGATGGTCGCGTACGACGACCCCGAGTACGCCATCACAGAAGAGATCGGCGCCGAGGCGGCCATGGAACTCATCGGCTACTCGATGAACATGGCCGCCGCCCGCAAGGAGTGCCCCGCCGGCGACATCGTCAGCCGGCTCGTCGCCGCGGAGGGCGAAGGCAATCTGTCGTCGGACGAATTCGGCTTCTTCGTCCTGCTCCTGGCGGTCGCCGGCAACGAGACCACCCGCAACGCCATCAGCCACGGCATGCACGCCTTCCTCACCCACCCCGACCAGTGGGAGCTCTACAAGCGCGAACGCCCCGTGACCGCGGCCGAGGAGATCGTCCGCTGGGCCACGCCGGTCATCTCCTTCCAGCGCACCGCGACCCAGGACACCGAGATCGGCGGCCAGAAGATCAGGAAGGGCGACCGGGTGGGCCTGTTCTACTCGTCCGCCAACAACGACCCCGAAGTCTTCGACAACCCCGAGTCCTTCGACATCACCCGGGACCCGAACCCGCATCTGGGCTTCGGCGGCGGAGGCCCGCACTTCTGCCTCGGCAAGTCACTCGCCATCCACGAGATCGACCTCATCTTCAACGCGGTCGCCGACGCCCTGCCGGACATCCGCCTCTCCGGCGACCCGCGCCGGCTGCGCGCAGCCTGGCTGAACGGCATCAAGGAACTCCAGGTCAGCGTGGGCGGCGCCTGAGCCCGCCGGCACATGACCCGGACATGGGAGACGGGGGCCGTCCCTCCTACGCCCCGCCCCCGTCTCCCGCCGGCCGGTGCCGGCGAGCACCGGCGTCGCCCTGTCCGGTTCGAATGCCTCGAAAGCCCCTTGATCTGGAGCGCACTCCAGGTCCTAGGGTCAGGATGCGGTGTTTCACATGGCCGCAACCGGACCCATCGGCAAGGAGCATGACCATGCGTTACCGCGTCCTCGGCGGCACCGGGATCGAAGTGAGCACGTACTGCCTCGGCACCATGATGTTCGGCTCCGTGGGGAATCCCGACCATGGCGACTGCGCCCGCGTCATCAACACCGCACTCGACCAGGGGATCAACTTCGTCGACACGGCGGACATGTACTCCGCGGGAGAGTCCGAGGAGATCGTGGGCAAGGCGCTCCGTGGCCGTCGTGACGAGGTCGTGCTCGCCACCAAGGTGCACTTCCAGATGGGTGAGGGCCGCAACAGGAGCGGGAACTCGCGGCGTTGGATCCTCAAGGCGGTCGAGGACAGCCTGAAGCGCCTGGGTACCGACTGGATCGATCTGTACCAGGTTCACCGCCCCGACCACTCGACGGACGTCGAGGAGACCCTCTCGGTCCTGAGCGACCTCGTACGCGCGGGCAAGATCCGGGCCTTCGGCTGCTCCACCTTCCCGGCCGAGGAGATCACCGAGGCCCATCATGTCGCCGAACGACGGGGCCTGCACCGCTTCAGGACCGAGCAGCCGCCCTACTCGATACTCGCCCGGGGGATCGAGTCCTCCGTGCTCCCCGTGTGCCGGCGCTACGGCATGGGCGTGCTGACCTGGAGCCCGCTCGCCTCCGGCTTCCTCTCCGGCAAGTACCGCAAGGGCGGCCCCATCGATCTCACCACCGGCCGCGCCGCGCTCACCCCGGGCCGCTTCGATCCTTCCCTCCCCGTGACCGCCGCGAAGCTCGACGCGGTCGAGCGGCTCGTCGAGCTGGCGGACGGCATCGGCTGCTCGCTGCCCGAGCTCGCGATCGCGTTCCCCGCCGCGCACCCGGCCGTCACCTCGGTGATCATCGGCCCGCGTACCCTGCCGCAGCTGGAGAGCCTGCTGAAGGGCGCGTCGCTCGGCCTCGACGACGCCGTACTCGACCGGATCGACGAGATCGTGCCGCCGGGGACCGACCTGTATCCGCCGGACGGCGTCTGGCGCCACCCGGCACTGACCGACACCGCACTGCGGCGCCGTCCCCTGCCGGACCGCGCCGCCGCATAGTGCGAACAGGGCCGGACAGTGCCGACGGTCCCGACGGTTCCGACCCGAAAATCCGGTGGCGGAGCCGGGCGAGCCGGTGATTCGATGCGCGGCGTGACTTCTGCGGATCTTGATGATCGTCCCGGACTCCTCGACCGGATCGAGGGCTACTACGACGCGGTGCCGCGTTCAGGCGCCCGTGCGGAGGACTTCGGGCCACTGACCCTGTTCGTCAGGGAAGGACAGGGCTGGCCGTTCTACGCCAGGCCGACCCGGGGGCCCGGGCACGGCGCGCCGTCCGCGGCCGACGTGGACCGGGTCCGGGCCCGGCAGCGGGAACTGGGGATCCCGGAGAGCTTCGAGTGGGTCGCAGAGACCGCGCCGGCACTGCGGGCGGCGGTGGAGGAGTCCGGACTCGTGGTCCACGAGCACCCCCTGATGGTCCTCGCTCCGGACGCCCAGCTGCCCGACGCGGCCGGTCCGTCCGGTCCGCCCGGCCCGCCCGGAGGCATCTCGGTGCGGATCCTCGGTCCGGAGGATCCGGCGCTCGCTCACGCGCTGGCCGTCCCCCACCTCGCTTTCGCGGAACCCGGCACCGGGATCGGCACCGCGGGCGCAGAGGACCTGGCCCGGGCCGTGCGGGCCGGGGCGGACGACGGTTCGGTGGACCGCATGGCCGCCCGGATCCGGGCAGGCCTGACCGCGGTCGCGGTGGCGGAGGAGAACGCGACGGCGCTGTGCGCGGGCCAGCACCAGCCCGTGGGTCCGGTCAGCGAGATCGTCGGCGTGGGGACGCTGCCCAGCGCCCGGCGGCGCGGTCTCGGCAGGGTGGTCACGGCGGCGCTGCTGGCCGACGCCCGGGCGCGGGGCATCTCGACGGTGTTCCTGTCCGCGGGGGACGAGGACGTGGCCCGGCTCTATGCGGGACTCGGCTTCCGCCGCGTGGCCACCGCCCTGATCGCCGAGCCTGCTGCGTAGTCCCGCGCGTCCCGTCACGCACTCCGCGTGGCGGGAACAGTACGTTTCCGACCTGATCCGACACCCCGTACGTGCTCGCGGTGACGCCCGCCGCACCTCCTCGGCGGCCCCGCGGTCGGATGATCAAGTGGCGGAGCCGCCACCGGGGGCGGATCCTGACTGAACGCGGCGATCCACCCGAGGGGGCGCCCCACCGGCGTCCCCTCGGGCCGCGGCACCGCTCTCGCGCTCTCTCTCACTACGTCGTCCTCACTACGTCGTCGTCCGGGGCGCTACGTCGTCGTCCGGGCCGGCTGCATCGGATACCGCGTGCTTCGACAGCCATGGAAACCATCGACCGGGAATGCACGCCCTCAAGCGCTTCCGCGCCATGGTCGGCGGTGAGGCAACGGGCCCGTAGGCGGGGGACGGCGGAACCCGGTGAGCGGGGCGAACACCGCGCGGTCGGCCTTGGCGATCCCGCCGAAGGTGCGGCCGTGCTCACGTAACGTCTCCGGTATGACCGAAGACCAATGGAACGCCGTTGACGCCTACTTCACCGATCATCTCGCCCCGGCCGACGACGCTCTGACCGCGGCGCTCGCCGCCAGTGACGCGGCCGGACTGCCGCAGATCGCCGTCGCACCGAACCAGGGCAAGCTGCTGCATCTGCTCGCCCTCGCCCAGGGCGCCCGGAAGATCCTGGAGATCGGCACGCTGGGCGCGTACAGCACCATCTGGCTGGGGCGTGCGCTGCCCGCCGACGGACGGTTGATCTCGCTCGAGTTCAGCCCGGCCCACGCGGATGTGGCGCGCGCCAACCTGGCGCGGGCCGGTCTCGACAAGACCGTCGAGGTGCGTACGGGGGCGGCGCTCGAATCCCTGGCCCGGTTGGAGGCGGAGGGGGCGGGCCCGTTCGACCTGTTCTTCATCGACGCGGACAAGGTGAACAACCCCGACTACGTCGAGTGGGCGGTGAAACTGTCCCGGCCCGGCAGCCTCGTCATCGTCGACAACGTCGTCCGCGAAGGCGCGGTGGCCGACGCGGAGAGCGAGGACGCGGCGGTCCGCGCCACCCGTCGCCTGATCGAGCTCGTCGGGCAGCACCGGAGGCTCAGTGCGACGGCGGTGCAGACGGTGGGTGCGAGGGGCTACGACGGGTTCCTCCTGGCGCGGGTGCAGGACTGAAACCTCGCGCGGGACCCGGCGGAGGCGGTACGGGCGGCCAGGGCGGCGGAAGCAGGCCCTGCTGCCCGGCCGTGCCGGGAATCGGTTCACCTGCGGGGGCGTTCGCCTGCCACGCGGCGAACAGCGGTACCTCGCCGGACCCGTCGAGGACGACGACGCCGAACGGCCGGTCGAAGGCGAGGCGTACGGTCCTCTGCGGGCGGGGCGCACCGCCCGGACGGGCCAGCACCACCGTCACGGCCGCCGCCTCCACGCCGAGTTCGGCGACCTTGATCACCGTCTCCTGGACGACTTTGGAGATCGCGAGAGGTTCCGGGGAAAGACCGGAGAAGTCGGCATCCGGCGAAGTCGCCCGGAGCACGCCGAACGCCGGTAGCTGTGGCGTGACATCCACGGTGGTGCGGAGCTCCAGCCGGGGCAGGGCAAGGCTGACGACGTCCGCGTCAAGAGGTCCGCACGCATGAAGGGGCGCCCAGGCGGCGGGCAGCACTTCCGCGGGGCCGGCGCCGGGCGCGCCGAGCACGAAGCGCACCCTCGCCGGTGCGCCCGAGCCGGGCTCGGCGGCGCAGCACAGCTCGACCACGGTGGCCGTACCCACGGTCCAGGCCTCACTCCTGCTGAGTTGCCGGTGCATGGTCGGCACCTGGTGGACGGTGCCCGCGGCATCGGTGAAGGGCGCGAGGCGGGTGAGGTGCGAGGCGAAAGGCGTTCCCCAACGCGCCTTCAACGCAAGGGCGTTGACGAGCGCGAGCAGGGTGTCGTCCTGGATAGTCACGGGCAGCTTCTCGATCTGCCCGCCCGTCGCCTCCTTCACCCAGGCGTCGATCTCGTCCGGGTCCAGCTGCCCGAAGCCGACGTCCGGCAGCGCTTCCCGGTAGGCCCGGTACACCGGCACCCTGCTCCAGACCCGAGTCGCCACCGCCACCGCGTCCGTCCCGGCGATCGCCCGCGCGGCGCCGGTCACCGCCCCGGCGGCTTCCTCTCCCGAGACCCCGAGCAGCGCCCGCAGCTCGGCCGCCGTCCCGCCCCGCGCCCCGGCCGCGACGGCCCCGAGCGCCAGCCACAGCCCGGCGGGCGAACAGACGAAGTCCTCGTCCTCACCGTCGCCCAGCAGCCGGAACCAGCGTTCCCCCAGCTCGCGCACCGCCGACGCGTGTCCGACAAGTCCCGTCCCGTCCAATGCGGCCGCCCCCATATCCTGCCTGCATGAGCATCGTGAAGATCAATGTACTGACCGTTCCCCCGGAGCAGCGCGAAACTCTGGAGAAGCGCTTCGGCGCCCGCGCGGGCCTGGTGGAGTCCTCCGACGGCTTCGAATGGTTCGAACTGCTCCGCCCGGTCGAGGGCACCGACCAGTACCTCGTCTACACGCGCTGGCGCGACGAGGAGTCCTTCCAGGCGTGGATGGAGGGCCCGATGAAGGCCGCCCACCAGGGCGGCGGCGGTGAAGGCGGCGGCGAGCGCGCCAGGCCGGCCGCGAGCGGCTCGCAGGTGTGGTCCTTCGAGGTCGTGCAGCAGGCCGCGCCGAAGAGTGACCAGGCCTGAGCGTCGGCGACGTCGGACGTCCGACCGGTCTCCCGCACCACTACGCCGACCGGAATTCGGCGAGCCCGCCCAGCCGGAACGGCGGTTGGCCGGGCGCATGATCGTCGCGGCACGTTCGTACGAGTGCCGCGGCCGGCCGACGGCCGGCGCCACGCGAGCGGGCGCCCCGCCCCCGTTGCGGGGCGCCCTCGTGCGTGCCGGGCCGGGCTCCGGGCTCCGGGCTCCGGCCAGGCAATTGCGGGACGGCTGTCCGGCCGGGCCCGGGCCTACGACCAGGGGTGGCGTCCGAGCTGGACCGAATGCCAAGCTCGGCATTAGTTTGCGGCTCTGTGAGCCACGACAACGCCATCGCCATATCCCCGCCCGTGCCGTCGGCCGCGCGCGAGCCGCTCTTCGTACCGAAGGCGATGACGACCGTGGTCGTGGCCGCGCTCGGGGTCTGCACGCTGGTGAACGCCGCGTTGCTCGTCGCGCAACTGCGCCTCCACCTCGCGGCCGACGGTTCGTATGCCGCCTTCGAGAGGGAGATGTGGGTCGGCAACCTCACCGGCATCAGGCTGCTCGCCTTCCTGCTGACCGGATTCGTCTTCCTGCGCTGGCTGTGGCAGATGCGGGTGAACGCCGAGGCGCTGGCGCCCGGCGGACACCGGATGAAACGCGGCTGGACCACAGGCGGGTGGCTGATTCCGGTCGTCTGCTTCTTCGTGCCCAAGCGGATCATCAATGACATCTGGGCCGCCAGCTCTCCGCCCGACAACCCGCGGCGCACCGGTGTGCTGCTGACTTCGTGGTGGCTGCTCTTCGTGGCGGCGCAGCTTCTCGCTTATCCCGCCACCTCCCGGGGCCCGCTGTCGACGGAGATGGCCGGGGCCGCGCTGTATGTCATCGCAGGAGTGCTGTGCATCGGGGTGGTGCGGCGGCTCGCCTCGATGCAGAGGGTGCGTCTGCGCGGTTGAGACCGGGCGGTTCCGACGGGTCGGCAGGCATCGATATTCACTCGCCCCCGCGCGCACGGATTGGTAAAGACAGCCGCATGACAATCTGGTCCGTACGCCGCGAGCACTTCGGCAGCCCCGACGCCACCGCCCTCCGGCGCGACTACTACGACGAGGTCGCGAGCCGCTACTGGGGGCGGCCCGCGACCGAGGCCGAGGTCGACGAGGGACTCACCGGGGACGGAGTGGAGCAACTGTCGGCTCCCACCGGCGAGTTCGTCGTGGGGCGCTACGGCGGAGCGGCCGGCGCGTGCGGCGGGGTGCTCATGCTGGATGCGGGGACCGCCGAGCTGACCCGGGTGTACGTACGGCCCGGGTTCCGCGGCTGTGGCGGAGGGGTTGCCCTGCTCGGCGCGCTGGAGGGGGCGGCCGGGCTGCTCGGGGCGAAGCGCATGGTGCTCAACACGCGGCTCGATCTCGTCGAGGCCCGCACCCTGTACACGCGGAACGGCTACGCGGAGATTCCGGCCTACTGCGAGGGGCCTTACATGGAGATCTGGTACGGCAAGGACCTGTAGCCGCGGGCGTCAGCGCGCCCGCGGCCGGCGCCATGCCTCGTGGTCGCGGTGCGGGACGCCGCTGTACGGGCGCTCGCCGTCCGAGCCGCACAGTTCCGCGGTGAGTTCCCGTACCAGCTGCGTCAGATCCGTCGGCCGTTCCGGCCCCCACCAGTCGCCGAGCAGTTCGGCCAGGGAGTCCTCCCGGGCCGCCGCCAGCTTCGCCGCGGTGTCGACGCCCTTGTCGGTGAGCATCAGCGAGAGTCCCTCGCGCCGGGCCAGCCCTCGCTCCTCCACCTGCCGGGACGCCTCGGTGATCGCCTTCAGCGGTACGGGAGTGACGTCCGCGAGCCGTGACGGCTCGACCGTCCCGTGCCGCTTGATGCGAAGCAGCAACCAGCTCGCCGCCGGGATCAGGTCGAGCCCCGCATCGCGGGTGATCTTCACATAGATCGCCTTGCGGCCCTCGCGCGATCCGAGGACCGACAGCGCCCGGACGCACTCGTCGTAGGAGGAGCGCTCGACGGGGTTGGAGGCCAGGGTCTCGCTGACCTCGGGTGCGGTGACCGAGCCACGCAGCTTGTCCTCCCTCAGGAACCAGGCGACGACGAACGCGACCAGGACGATCGGGGCCGCGTACAGGAAGACGTCCGTGATGGACGTGGAGTACGCGTGCAGCACCATCTGCCGCAGTCCGGGCGGGAGCTGGGCGACGGCACGAGGGTCGGCGGCGACCTGTTCGGGGCCCACGCCGGGAGGCAGCCGGTGTCCGGCGAGCGCGTCGGCGAGCTTCGCGTTGAGCAGGTTGGCGAAGATCGTGCCGAAGACCGCGACCCCGAACGACGCACCGATGGAGCGGAAGAAGGTCGAGCCGGATGTCGCGACGCCGAGGTCCGCATAACTCACGGAGTTCTGCGCCGCCAGCACCAGCACCTGGATCACCAGGCCGATCCCGGCCCCGAAGACGAAGAAGTACAGGCCCATCTCCCAGGCGGGCGTGTCCTCCTGGAGCTGATGGAGCAGGAGCAGTCCGAGGGCGGTGACGGCCGTCCCCACGATCGGGAACACCTTCCAGCGTCCCGTACGGCTGACGATCTGGCCGGAGGCCGTGGACGTGACCAGCAGCCCGACGACCATCGGCAGCATGTGCACGCCGGACATGGTGGGCGTCACACCCTGGACGACCTGCAGGAACGACGGCAGATAGATCATCGCGCCGAACATCGCGAAGCCGACGACGAAGCTGATGACCGAGACGAGCGTGAAGGTATGGATCCGGAACAGCCTCAGCGGCAGCACGGGCTCGGCCGCGCGCCGCTCGACATGCACGAACACGACGAGGAGAACGAGTCCGAGGACCGCGAGGCCGATGATCTGGGCCGAGCCCCAGGCCCAGGTGGTCCCGCCGAGGGAGGCGACGAGCACCAGGCACGTGGCCACAGAGGCGATCAGGAACGTACCGAGGTAGTCGATGGTGTGGCGGGTCCCGCGCGCCGGGATACGCAGCACGGTGGCGGTCACGAAGAGGGCGACGATGCCCACGGGAAGGTTGATGTAGAAGACCCAGCGCCAGCTGAGGTGCTCGGTGAACAGCCCGCCGAGCAGCGGTCCCAGCACGCTCGTGGCACCGAACACCGCACCGAAGAGGCCCTGGTACCGACCGCGTTCGCGCGGCGTGACGAGGTCGCCGACGATCGCCATGGACAGGACTATGAGCCCGCCGCCCCCGAGACCCTGGAGGGCGCGGAAGGCGATGAGCTGGCTCATGTCCTGGGCGACACCGCACAGGGCCGAGCCGATGAGGAAGAGGATTATCGCGGCCTGGAAGAGCTTCTTGCGGCCGTACTGGTCACCGAGCTTGCCCCACAGGGGTGTGGCGGCGGTGGAGGCCAGCAGGTAGGCGGTGATGACCCACGACAGATGCTCCATGCCGCCGAACTCGCTGACGATGGTCGGCAGGGCCGTCGCGACGATGGTCTGGTCGAGGGAGGCGAGCAGCAGGCCGAGCAGCAGCGCGCCGATCGCGACGAGAACGGCCCGACGGCTCCGGCCGCCGCCGGGTCCGGACACCGGGCCGGAGCTCACCGCGGGGCTGCCCACATCCTGCGCCAT
The DNA here is from genome assembly GCF_042802855.1 of Streptomyces sp. NPDC057445. Classification (NCBI taxonomy): domain Bacteria; kingdom Bacillati; phylum Actinomycetota; class Actinomycetes; order Kitasatosporales; family Streptomycetaceae; genus Streptomyces; species Streptomyces sp. NPDC057445. The sequence goes on from NZ_JBHVDH010000001.1 coordinate 332,525, forward strand.
GTGTACTCCTCGGGTCCGCCGGATCCCCCGCATCCCCGTCCTGCACGTCCTGCACGTCCTGCACGTCCTTCACGTCGTGCTCGTCCTGCGCGTGTTCCTATCCTGTCCGGTCTGTCCCGTTATGGCCCGCCGAAAGGAGGCTCGGGTCCTGAGCTGTGGACAGGGGCTGCATAATCGCTGGCAGCTCAAGGGGAGGGAACCCACGATGACGGGACGCATCTGTCCTGAATGCGGTGCGCCGCCGCCGGAGACATGCGGCTGCGCACGGCCCACGGAGCGCTCCATGACGGGCGGGGAGGCGGTGGTCTACGACCCGCTGCGCATCCGTCCGTACGTAGCGCTCCCGTCCATGGCGGAGCCTGATCCGGCCGGCCCGCCGCCCGAGGCGCTGTCGGTGGGGGCGCAGGGTGCGCAGCCGCAGCCGTTCGCCCCTCCGCCCGAGGCCGACGACACCCAGAAGATCGGCTACTCGTACGAGCTCACGGCCCCGACGGCGGCCCCCCGACGCAACCAGCCGGTGCGGCGGCGCGGCCCGGGTGTCTTCATCGCGGCAGCGGCCGTCGTGGGCGTGCTCGCCACCGCGGCGTACGCAGGCGGACTGCTCACCGGGGACGACGGCGATCAGGACAGGGCGGTACCCGACATCGAGACACTGGCGCCGTTCCTGAGCGCCGGCCCCGACCCCTCGGTGTCGGCGTCGGCGTCGAAGAAGTCCGGCGCCTCGCCCTCCGCGGCGCTCTCGCCCTCGGGCACGGCATCGGCGTCCGCGCGGGCGAACTCGTCGCCGCCGATCGGCGTCGCCGACGCTCCCGCTTCGCCGTCCGCCACGGTCCGCGCGACGGGACAGGTGTCGCGAGGCCCGGCCACGCCCGAGGGGATCACGCTCGGCCCGGGCGACAGCGGCGCCGAGGTGGTCGAGCTCCAGGAGCGCCTCGACCAGCTCTGGATGTCCCGGGGCCCGTCCCACGGCCGCTACGACGGCCGCGTCGAGAACGCGGTGGCCGCCTACCAGCAGGACCGCGGCATCACGGGCGATCCGGTGGGCGTCTACGGCCCGGAGACCCGCCGCGCCCTTGAGGCCGAGACGGAGTACCCGTACGACGGCTGGGACGGGGACGAGGACTGGGACGGCGGCGGGGGCCACGGCGGCCGCGGCTGACCCGGGCGGTGACAGCCCCCGTCGACGTCGACTGGCGCCGCACCGCCTTTGTTTTGTATCGTAAGAAAACAAAGTGGTTCCCGCTCGTACTCCCTGACCGGCGAGCGGGAACCGCTCTGGTCCGTCCTTCCCTGGAGCTGGAGCACACCGATGCCGGCCACCGCCGCCCCGTCCGTACTGACCGCCAACGCCCTCCTGCTCGACATGGACGGCACGATCGTCAACTCGGACGCCGTCGTGGAGCGCGTCTGGCGCGGCTGGGCCCTCGACCACGGGCTGGACCCCGACGAGACGCTCAAGGTCGTCCACGGCCGGCAGGGCTACGCCACCATGGCCGTCCTGCTGCCGGACCGGCCCATGGAGGAGAACCACGCGGAGAACCGCGTGCTGCTCGCCCAGGAGACCGCCGATGTCGACGGCGTCGTCCCGGTCGCGGGCGCCCCCGCCTTCATGCAGGCCATCGCGGACCTGCCGCACGCGCTCGTCACCTCGGCGGACGCCGCCCTGGCCCGGGCCCGGATGGACGCCGCCGGACTCCCGATGCCCGCGGTTCGGGTCACCGCCGAGAGCGTCGGCGCCAGCAAGCCGGACCCGGAGGGGTTCCTCAAGGGCGCCGCGGAGCTGGGCTTCGATCCGGCCGACTGTGTGGCGTTCGAGGACTCGGAGGCGGGCATCACGGCCGCCCGCGACGCCGGGATGCGCGTCGTCGGCGTCGGTCCCCGCGCCGGCGCGTTCGGACCGGACGTCCATGTCCGCGACCTCACGGGGCTGAGCGTGGCCTCCGACGCGGCCGGCACGATCACCCTCACGTTCCGGTAGCCGCGCGGCGCCACCCTGACGTCCGGTAGCCACGTCCGGCGCCCTGGTGGCGCGACCCACACCCTCACCACCCGCAGCGGCCCACGCGCCCACGGCCACGGCCACGGCCACGCCCACGCCCACGCCCGGGGCATGCTCACATCCCCGCGACGACACACCGACGCATCGCACGCCCCGAGCCTGAGGCCCAGGAGCCCGCCGGCCCGGGGCCGGGGGAATCCGCTGCACCCGGCAGGGCGCTTCAGCCCGTGATCGCCTCGTACAGGCTGAAGCCCGCCAGTGCCGCCATCAGCGCCGCCGCCACCTTCGTGATCAGCCGCAGCGGTACGTACTTCATCAGCGTCCTGCCGCCGACGATGCCCATCCCCGCCACGGCCCACAGCGCCAGCACCGCGCCCAGTCCGACGGAGAGCGGGTTGTCGTAGCGGGCGGCCAGGTTCGCGGTCATGATCTGCGTCAGATCACCGAACTCCGCGACCAGGATCAGCATGAATCCCGCGCCCGACACCTTCCAGAAGGACTGGTCGGCCGGGTCCTTGATCTTCTCGTCGTCGCCGTCGTCCTTCTTCAGCAGCAGCGTCACCGCGCCCGCGAGGAAGAGGACACCGACGACCGCCTGCACCAGCCGCTGCGGAAGCAGCGTCAGCACGCTGCCCGCGGCGATCGCGAGCGCGACATGCACGGTGAAGGCCGCCGCGACACCGACGAAGACGTACGAGGCCCGGTAGCGCGTGCCGAGCATCAGCCCGGCCAGGGCCGTCTTGTCGGGGAGTTCGGCGAGAAACACGACGCCGAAGGTGATCGCCAGGATCGTGAAGCTGAGCACGGGTGTGGTTCCTCTATCGGTCGGGCTCCGCCGCACCGAGAGACCTTGAGCGTTTCAGGGGTCGCTTCGGCACGGCAGCGCCATGAACGGTCATGGATCACTGCTGGCCGAAGGTCTCGCTGGCGGACCGCACTGGGCGACCGCCTCCGGGCGCCGGCCGAGACGAGCTCGGCAGTATGTCGACGTTCCGGCGAAGAGCTACTCCCCTTCTGCTTCGTACAGGGTACGGGACACCTTCGCCGCCCGGGGAGGGACCTTGGGCCACAGCGCCGTCCGGAACGCAGGACCGCCCGGACACGCGGCCCGGGACGAGGACCGCCCGGGCACAGCGTCCGCCCCGGACCAGGGTCCGGTCAGGGGCTCCCGTCCCGGTGCAGCAGCCCCCGCGCCACCAGCTCGAGCACCAGCGCCACGGCCACCGCCTGCACCGCCATGAGCGCCACCAGCACGAACAGCTGCACCGCCCCCGCCTGCAGCGGTGACGCACCGCCCAGCAGCATGCCCACGAAAGCTCCCGGAAGCGTGACGAGGCCCACGGTCCTCGTCTGGTCGAGTCCGGGCAGCAGCGCCTCCGCCGCCGCGTCCCGCGCCACCTCCATCCGGGCGTCACGGACGGACAGCCCGATCGCCATCCCCGCCTCCACCTCGCCGTGCCGCGTCGTCAGCTCGTCGAGCGCGCGCCGCCCGCCGAGAACCGTCGCGGTGAGCGCCCCGCCGATGAGGATCCCGGTGACCGGGACGAGAGCGATCCCCTTGAGCGGCACGAGCCCGGTCAGCAGCAGCACGGCGACGACCGGCACGACGCCCGCACCGATCGGAAGTGCCGTGCGCCACCAGGTGCGGTCGGCGGTGATGCGGCGCCCCGCGGTGCGTACCGCGACGCCGAACATCAGCAGCAGGAAGGCGAGCAGCAGCGGTACGGCACGCACCACCCAGCCGATGACGAACGACACCGCGGCGAGCTGGACCGCGGCCCGCACTCCCGCGACGACGATCTCACGGGAGCGGTGTCCGCCCAGGTGGGCGACGGCCGCGACGGTGGCCGCGACGGCCAGCAGTACGGCAAGGACGACCCCGAAGGTGACATTCACCGGCAGCAGCACAGGTCAACCCTAGGCCGGACGGCTCGACATGTCGGAGCGTCGGAACACTTGATGTGACGTGTCCATGTCGCCACTCTGTTACCTGGCGCCCACCTGAGTGAAACCTGGCGCCGACAGGATGACCCGGGCCCTGCCGCAGGGCCCGTTGGCCAACGCCCCCCACCCTCACGGGAGTTCGCATGTCAGGTATCTACGCGCGTCGAGCACCCCGCGCCGCCGTGCTCGCCGCGTCAGCCGCACTCGCCTGCGCCACCACGCTCCTCACCGCCCCGGCCGCCAATGCCGCCCCGCCCACCCCGGTCAGCGCCGCCACCGCCCGTTCGTATCTCGGCCAGCTCACGGTCAAGGCGGAAGGTTCCTCCACCGGTTACAGCCGCGACAAGTTCCCCCACTGGATCACCCAGTCGGGCGCCTGCAACACGCGCGAGGTCGTCCTCAAGCGCGACGGCTCGGGCGTCGTGCAGGACTCCAGCTGCGCGGCGGTCAGCGGCAGTTGGTACTCCACGTACGACGGCGCCACCTGGAGCGCCGCCGCCGACGTGGACATCGACCACGTCGTCCCGCTCGCAGAGGCCTGGCGTTCCGGCGCCAGCTCCTGGACCACCTCCTCGCGCCAGGCCTTCGCCAACGACCTCACCCGTCCCCAGCTCATAGCCGTCACCGACAACGTGAACCAGGCCAAGGGCGACAAGGACCCGGCGACGTGGCTGCCGCCGCTCTCCTCGTACAACTGCACCTACGCCCGTATGTGGGTACACGTGAAGTACTACTGGAACCTCTCCGTGGACTCCGCCGAGAAGTCCGCTCTGCAGTCGATCCTCAACGGCTGCTGACCTGTTCCTTCGGCGAGGAACCGCGCTACCCTCCCCCGTCGTTCCGTACCGTACGAGGGCGACGGAGGAGGGCACATGGCAGCCGGGCTGCGCCTGGGACCACTACTGCGACACATCGACTGGGAGAACGGCGACCGCGCGACCGTGTGGGTCGAGGCCGACCGTCCCTGCACGGCCGAGGTGCGCTGCGGAACGGCCGGGGCGGGCGGCTCGACCCGTACGTTCCAGATCGAGGGCCATCACTACGCCTTGATTCCGGTGACCGGCCTGACCCCAGGCACCTCGACGGCGTACGAGGTGCTGCTGGACGGCCGCCGCGTGTGGCCGCTCGAGGATTCCCCGTTCCCGGAGAGCACCATCCGCACCCCGGCGGTTCCGGCCGACGGGGTGCGGATCACCTTCGGCTCCTGCCGCTGGGCCGCGGCGCCGGCCTACGAGCACGATCCGGTCGGCCCCGACGCGCTGGACGCCGTCGGCGCCCGGCTGTCCGCCGACCCGGCGGCCGAGCGCCCGGACGTACTGCTCCTGCTCGGCGACCAGGTGTACGCGGACGAGACGTCCAAGGAGACCCGACGCTGGCTCGCCGCCCGCCGTGATCTGAGTGAGCCGCCGGGCGCGGAGGTCGCGGACTACGAGGAGTACACCCGGCTGTACGACGAGTCCTGGCGGGACCCCGACGTCCGCTGGCTGCTCTCCACCGTCCCCAGCTGCATGATCTTCGACGACCACGACGTGATCGACGACTGGAACACCAGCGAGTCGTGGCGCGCGGAGATGCGGGCCACCGGTTGGTGGCAGGAGCGGGTGGTCAGCGGCCTGATGTCGTACTGGGTCTACCAGCACCTGGGCAATCTCTCCCCTGCCGAGCTGGAGGCCGACCCGCTCTACGCGGCCGTACGGGCCGCCCCCGACGGGACCGATGTGCTGCGGCGCTTCGCGGCGGACGCCGACGCCGACCCGGCGGCCGTCCGCTGGAGCTACCGGCGCGACTTCGGCAGGACCCGGCTGCTGATGGTGGACACCCGGGCCGGCCGGGTGCTGCAGGAGGACAGGCGGGCGATGCTCGACGAGGACGAGGCGCGCTGGCTGCGCGACCAGGCGCTCGACGCGCCGGGCACGTTCGACCACCTCCTCATCGGGACCTCGCTGCCCTGGCTGCTGCCGCCCCTCGTCCACGACCTGGAGAGCTGGAACGCGGCGCTGTGCCGGGGCGTACGGGGGCCGCGCTGGGCGCGCATCGGCGAACGCGTGCGCAGATTGGCGGATCTGGAGCACTGGGCGGCGTTTCCGGCATCGTTCGAGAAGCTCGCCCGGCTGATCGCGGAGGCGGGGAGCGGGCCGCAGGCGCCGGCGACGGTGTGCGTGCTGTCCGGGGACGTCCATCACGCCTACGTGGCGGAACCCGAGTGGCCGGACGGCGCCCCGGACGCGCGGGTCTTCCAGCTGACCTGCTCCCCCGTACACAACGCGATCCAGTCGTCGATACGGCGCGGCTTCCGCTTCGGCTGGAGCCGTGCGGGGCGGCGGCTCGGGCATGCGCTGGCCCGGCAGGGGCGGACCGGACGGCCGGTCATCGAATGGCGGCGGACGGGCGGTCCGTGGTTCGGGAACCAGCTGATGACGCTCGTGCTGCACGGCCGTTCTGCGAGACTCCGGCTCGAGCAGGCACAGGGCGAGGACGAACGGCCGGATCACAGGGACACACGGCTCGTCACCGCGGACGAGCGAAGCCTCACCCATGGTCCCTGAACTTCACACAGCGGTGGATGATCCTCACCTCCGCCCCTCCGGCTCCCCACAACGCGACGGCATGATGATGCGGACGCTCCACCTCGCGCACCCGCAACGCACCACATCGCCACGGGAGTCACCGTTTTGTCCGCAGCCCGGCATGCCATAGCCCTGGTCGGCGCGGGTCCCCGCGGCACCTCGGTCCTCGAGAGACTCTGCGCCTCCGTGCCCGAACTGGTCCCGGACATCCCGCTCACCGTGCATGTCGTCGACCCGGCGCCCGCCGGCCCCGGCCAGGTATGGCGCACCGACCAGCCCGCCGCGCTGCTGATGAACACGGTCGCGTCGCAGGTGACCCTCTTCACCGACGAGAGCGTCGACTGCGAGGGGCCGGTCCGGCCCGGGCCGAGCCTGTACGAGTGGGCCGCGGCGCAGCGCGGCGAGGAGGTGCACGGGGACGGGGCGCGTGGAGCCGGGGCGCGTGGGGGCGGGGTGCACGAGGCCGGGACACATGGGGGCGGGGCGTACGAGGCCGGGGCACATGGGGACCGGCCACATGAGCCCGGGACACATGAGCCCGGGACACATGGCGCCAGGGCATATGAGAACGGCCCTGGACCCGGCAAGGCGCCGCCCCCGGACCTCGAGGGACCCCGAGACGGGACGCTCGGGCCGGACGACTATCCGACGCGGGCCTGCTACGGCCGCTATCTGCAGTGGGCTTTCCGACGGATCGTCGAGCGGGCCCCGGCCTCGGTCCGCGTGCAGGTGCACCGGGCGCGTGCGATACGGCTCGACGACGCCGAGGACGGCCTGCAGACCGTGGCGCTGGACGACGGGACGGTCCTCGCCGGCCTGAGCGCGGTGGTCCTCGCGCAGGGACATCTGCCCGTCACCCCCGCGACCGTGCCCGCCGCACTGGGCGAGTACGCGGCCCGGCACGGACTGCGCCACTTCGCCCCCGCCAACCCGGCGGATCTCGACCTGTCCACGATCTCCTCCGGAGAACCGGTCCTGTTGCGCGGCCTCGGGCTCAACTTCTTCGACCACATGGCACTGCTGACGACGGGCCGCGGCGGCGCGTTCGTGCGCGAGGGAGAGCGTTTGGCGTACCGGCCGTCGGGGCGCGAGCCGCGGCTGTACGCGGGCTCCCGACGCGGAGTCCCCTACCAGGCGCGCGGGGACAACGCCAAGGGTGCCTCTGGCCGCCACCACCCGCTGTTGCTCACGCCTGATGTGATCGCGGTCTTCCGCAAGCGCGCGGACGCGGGCGATCCGCCGGACTTCCTGGGCGAGATATGGCCATTGGTCGCCAAGGAGGTGGAGACGGTCCACTACGAGGCGCTGCTGTCCCCGGGACCCGGTTTCCGGACGCGCTTCCTGGACGCCGCCCACGGCAGCCCGCAGGAGTCGGCGGTCCTGGACGCGTACGGCTGCGCGGAGGCCGACCGCTGGTCCTGGGAGCGCATCTCGTACCCGCACAAGGGCGAGACCTTCGACGGCCCCGACTCGTTCCGTGACTGGCTCCTCCGCCATCTGCGGCGGGACGCCCGGCACGCGGCGCTCGGCAATGTGGCGGGCCCGGTCAAGGCGGCGCTTGACGTCCTGCGCGACGTGCGCAACGAACTGCGGCAGATCGTGGACCACGCCGGACTGTCCGGGGCTTCGCGACGCGACCATCTCGACCGCTGGTACACGCCGTTGAACGCGTTCCTCTCCATCGGCCCGCCGCGCCGCCGCATCGAGGAGATGGCCGCGCTGGTGGAGGCCGGGGTGCTGGAGGTGGTCGGCCCGCGGATGACCGTACGGGCCGAGGACGGGCGCTTCACGGCCGAGTCCCCCGACGTCCCGGGCTCTGCGGTGTCTGCGACGACCCTGATCGAGGCGCGGCTGCCGGAGCCCGATCTGCGGCGCAGCCGGGATGAACTGCTTGCGCAGTTGCTGCGTAAGGGAGAGTGCAGGCCGCATGCGGTCGGCGGTTACGAGACGGGCGGCCTGGATGTAACAGAGCGGCCGTATCGTCTGATCGACCGTCAAGGCCGTGCGCATCCAAGGCGGTTCGCGATCGGCGTGCCCACCGAGGGGGTGCACTGGGTCACCGCGGCCGGGGCACGGCCGGGTGTGGACTCGGTGACGCTTTCGGACGCGGACGCGGTGGCCCGGGCGGCGCTCGAGGCCACGACAGCCTGTCGTGGACTTCGCGTGAGGAACGACGACTGGCTGAATGTTGAACTTGCAAGTATTGATTAGGTGCCCCTAACTTGAGGCTCGCCGGTTCCACGTCCCCAGACCGAAGGAGTCCTTCTCATGGCCACTCGTGCGCTTTCCTCACGACTGGACCAGGCCCAGCCGTATGCGCTCGGCCTCTTCCGGATCGTCGTCGGCGTCCTCTTCACCAGCCATGGCGCCGACTCGCTCTTCGGCGCCCTCGGCGGAGTGCACGGCGGCACCGTGCCGGCCGGCACCTGGCCGGGCTGGTACGCGGCCGTGATCGAACTCGTCGGCGGCAGCCTGGTACTGATCGGCCTCTTCACCCGCTCGGCGGCGTTCATAGCCTCTGGCTCGATGGCGTACGCGTACTTCAAGGTGCACCAGCCCGAGGGACTCTTCCCGCTCCAGAACAACGGCGAACTGTCGGCGTTCTTCTGCTGGGCCTTCCTGCTGCTGCTCTTCACCGGCCCGGGCGCGCTGGCGGTCGACCGGCTGTTCTCGTCGCGCGGCGCGACGGCGGAGGACAGAAAGAGCGACGAGCCCGCGGCGACCGTCGCGGCCTGACGTTCCGGTCCGTGCGGCCCGGGTCCGGCACTGTCCGGGTCCGGGCCGAGTCGCGTCCGGCGCCGTCCGGGTACCGTGCGTACGCGATCCGCGCTGCCCTGGCACGAACCCGGCGGGCCCGGCGGACCCGGCGCCTCAGCGACCGACGCCGTCCGGCGGACCCGGGCCGACGGTTCGGACCCGGACCGACGGTTCGGACCCGGACCGACGGTTCGGGCGGGGTGCGGGCGGTCCGGGCCCGGCGCGGTACGCGCCCGGCTCCGCGTACCCCGGCCGGCCCTCCGCGATCGACGCCGCACCCCGTCGGCTCTCCCCGCCCCCCGCACCATGTCCGACTTCACCCCCACCCCTGCCGATCTGTCCGCCGAACACGGGCGTACGCTCAATGGCTGTCATGCCGCCCCTGCCGCTCCCCTGCGACGTCGCGGCGCAGTCCGGGGAATCGGGGAGTCCAGGTGCTCGACAGTGTGCGGCTGCTGACCGGCGGTCCATGGATCTATGCGGTGGTGGCCCTGTCCGTGCTGCTGGACGTGTTCCTGCCGGTGCTGCCCAGCGGCGTACTGGTGATCACCGCGGCGACGGCCGCGGCTGCGGGTTCGACGGCCGCCGCGGCGGCAGGATCGACGGCGGCCGCTGCCGCCGACCAGGTACCGCCGCAGGAAGTGCCCTCGCTGCTGGCGCTGCTGCTCTGCGCGACCACCGCTTCGGTCCTGGGTGACCTCGTCGCGTACCGCGTCGCCTGGCGCGGCGGAGAACGGCTGGACCGGGCCATCGCGCGCTCCCGGCGGCTGACATCGGCGCAGGAACGTCTCGGCGCGGCGATCGCCCGGGGTGGCGGCCTGCTCGTCGTCATCGCACGCTTCGCCCCTGCCGGACGCTCGGTCGTGTCCTTGGGCGCGGGCGCCGCGCACCGCAGGGTGCAGGAGTTCCTGCCCTGGTCCGCCCTCGCGGCCGTGGCCTGGGCGGGCTACAGCGTCGCCCTCGGCTACTTCGGCGGCCAGTGGCTGGGCGCGACCTGGGTGGGCGTGGGCGTGTCCGCCCTCGCCCTCGTGGGGGCGGGCGCGCTGGCGGCGTACGTCATGCGACGTCCGGCTCCGGAACCCGCCTAGCCCCGCGCACCTCCAGCCCGTCGAGGAGCGCGCGGGTCGCCTCCGCGATCTCGTCGACGGCCCGGTCGAACACTTCCTGGTTGTGCGCGGCCGGCGCCCGGAAGCCGGACACCTTCCGTACGAACTGCAGGGCTGCGGCCCTGACGTCCTCCTCGGTGGCCTCGTGCGGGAGAACGGGCGGTCGGAGAGTCTTGATGCTGCGGCACATGACTCCAGTGTGGGCCATGGGGCCCTCGGCCCGGAGGCCGTCAGGCGTGCGTTCCCCAGCCGTGTGTACCGCAGCCGGGGGCCGGGCGGCCCATCACGCCGCGTCGCGGACTTCCCCGCCCATGGCGGCCTCGTCCACCGCTGCGGCCCACTCCACAAGAAGCCGCTGGTAACACGCCTCGTCCACGGCGGACAACCGGCCGCCGGAACGGGCCCAGAGTGCGCGAATCTCCGCATTCACCACGGCAGCGGACCGCACGGAACCAGGCTTGCGAAGGTTGGGGGACATACGCACAAGGCTACGGCTCCCCACTGACAACCGGCACCCATAGGCCGGTTGCGGTGACGGATGCCATAGTTTCAACCCCGTCGGCAGGGCCTTCGAAGGCCTCAGGACGCGAACCGTGTCACTTTCGTCACTTTGCAGTTGACGTTCTCCGGCACCTTCGTCAGCGCCTGCACCTTCTTCTCGGCCTTCTGCCCGGGCGCCAGATGGCTGGTGGCGGCGAACCCGTCCTCGACGCGGGTGCCCGTGCTCGTCACGAACTCGACGTTCACCCAGTAGTTGCTCGCCTTGCTGCTCTTGTTCGTGATGGTCAGCTCGGCGGAGGGCCAACCCGTGACGTCGTCGACCTCACACCCGGTGATCTCGACGTCCTCCACGTGCCCCCGGTCCGCCGGTTCCGCGGCAGTCCCCGCACCGGACCGCGCGCTTCCACTCCCTCCACCCGCCCCGGCGCTGCCCGACTTCCCCACGACCGCGCCCAGCAGCGCGATTCCGAGGATCAACAGCAGTGCCAGCCCGCCGAGCACGCCGAACGTGGCGATGAGCACGGTGTTCGACTTCCTGGGAGGCCAGGGGGGAGGGGTGCCCCAGCCCGGCGGCTGTGGGCCCGGCGGCTGTGGGCCGGGCGGCTGCGGGCCGGCCGAATGCGGACGCGGACCGGACACGAATCCCCCACGGCTCGTACGGACGAGACGGGGGCCACCCTACGACCGGAGCGCGCGACCCGCTACGTTCGGAGGAATGACTGAGGCCTGGCACCCAACCGCTCCCGGAGTCCTGCGCCTGCCCTCCGGCCGGCTCGTCCGCGGGCGCGCCCTTCGCCGCCCCGTCCCACCCGGACCTCTTCCCACGTACGCGGTCCACCTCTACGGCAAGGAGCCTCCGGCCGTCCCCTGGGAGGCCCACTGGCTCCGATGGCCCGACTTCCGCCTCCCCCACGACCCCGCCCACGCGCGCATCCTTCTCCATGAGGCCTGGACCCTCGCCGCCACCGAACGCGTCGAGATCGCCTGCGGCGGCGGCCGGGGCAGGACCGGCACGGCGCTCGCCTGCCTCGCCGTCATCGACGGCGTACCGCCGGATCGTGCCGTGGCCTTCGTACGGCGGCACTACGACGCCCGCGCCGTGGAAACGCCCTGGCAGCGGCGGTACGTGCGCCACTTCACCCTGTGACCCTGCCGTAAGGCCGTCCGGCCGCTCCGCGCGGCCCGGGCTCCGAAGAAGCCGACCCGGCGCGTACGACCGGGCACTTGATGCTTCCTCGCGCGAAACCGGATCGATTTCCGGTCACACCTCTATCCCGATGGCCGGAATGGATGCATGCTGTGCGCACCCCGCCCGGTGCTGAATCTCCGGGCGGGGGCCACGCCGTCCCTCCCGACCTCCCCACGGGAGGGCCGACGCCTGCCCGGGCGCTGCCGGTCCGGCCGTACCGAACGGTTCAGCAGGACCGACCAGTTCCTGCCCGCGCCTACCGGGCGATCCGAGCGATCCGGGCGGGTGACGACTCGACGGTCGCGGTCACCCGGCGGGTCAACACGTGCGTGGTGCTGCCGTCGTGCTCCTCGATGTCCCTGACGTGCTCGAAGCCGAGCTTGCGAAGCAGGGCCAGTGACGCCGTGTTCGGCGCCGCCACCGTGGCATGCACCTCGCTCAGCCCGAGGGTGCCGAAGCCGTGGGCGACGACGGCCGCAGCGAGTTCGGCGCCCAGGCCGGACCCCCAGGCCACCGGCGCCAGGGCGTAGATGATCTCGTGACCTCCGACGGCGTCGGTCGGTTTGATCTCGGCATGCCCGACCAGCAGTCCGCCCCGGCGAACGGCCCAGACGTCGAACAGTTCCCCGGCGTAGACCTTCGTGAAGATCCGCCCGAACAGGGCCCGGTCCTCGGCCTCCGACGAAGTACCGTCCCCCATCCACCGCGACACCCTCGTGTCCTGGAACAAGGCGACGAAGTCCTCTTCGTCCTCAGGGCGATACGGCTCCAGGAGCAGCCGTTCGGTGCGCAGAGTCGGGGTCACGCGCGGCGACGTTACCCACGCGGGACCGGCGTCGGCAATCCACTTTTCGACACCATGAGGATGCTGGTCGAGGAGCTCAGTCACTGCCCCGGCGGACTTCGTCCCCGGCATCCGGATCGAGACACACGGCCCGGTGGGCAGGGCGTACGAACTCACCGGGAAGGGGTACGACTCCGCGGACCCGTACGGCCACCACACTGGGGACGCCGGACCGGCGATCCCGGATGGTCACAACTCGCCAGCGGTGGCGAGGAGGTACGTCCTTCGCCGGCAGTTCGGTCGTATCGAGATGAACCCAACGGTCGTAGTTGGTGAGGCAGGGCACAACATCGGCCTTGCAGTGGCGGCAGCGCGGCGGCTCGTACCCAGTCACGTCGTCCGGACCAGGTTCAGGCCTGGGTGGGTCCGTGGCGCCCTCGTGGACGGCGATCTCGTTGGCGTGCTCGTTCCAGCAGCGTTCACAGAGCACGGCCATGAGACTGATGCGACCACGTTCACTCACCGACGGCCCGTCGTCACAACAGCGTTGACAAACAATCCCGGGATTGTCCCCAATCGCCCCCATGCGTTCGAGAGTGAACACGGACGTTCAGGGCCGAAAGGGCGCGTATGGGTCGCATCGGCGCGCGGCCGATGCCCGGCGACGCGGCGGTCTCCTGCACGGTCGTGCCCTACGAGGACGGCTCGGACCACACGTCCGGGCCGCCGCCCTGCCACTCGATCAGCTCCGGGTCGTCGATCGCGGTGTCGGCCTCCGGCAGCTCCGCGCGGCGCAGGAACTCCAGCAGGTCGAACAGGTCGTACGCGGTCCCCACGGACTCGCCACGGATCGTCACGCGTCTGCCACCCTCCGGCGACAGCGGATGAACGACGACGGGCGCGTGAGCCATGGTTTCAGCGTCCACCCGGACCTATCCGGGCGCATCCGGACAGCGCGAGACGCCCGCCATACGGGTGAAGGCCGCCCCTGTGCAGGGTTGACCACCAGGACATGCGGCGCGCCACCGGTTCTCGGCAACCGAGCAATACCGACGTCCGCCACGGCCGAGACATCGGCACCAGCGCCGAGGAGCCCCCGGGGGGCGAGGCCTCGGGGGGCGAGGCCTCGGGGGGCGAGGCCTCGGGGACAGTCTTGAACAGGCTCTGTCGGCCCTCGATGAGCAGGCCGCCGAACCGGGAGCCGATGCGCTCGTCGGCCTTCGGGTCACTGCGACGCAGTCCGGGGGCGGGCAGGACTTTGGACGGTTCGTGGCCCACGGGACCGCGGTCAGGCAGTTCCGGCCCCGAGGCCGACGAGGGCTCCGGTCGCGGCGCGCACTGATCACCTCGAGGCCACATCCCCTCCCGGGGAGCCGGAAGCCGCGTCCCCGGAGGTGGGCCCCCAGGGCCACCTGGCCTCCTCGCCGGCCTCCAGGAGCGGGATCAGCCGAAACGCGGCATCGCTGAGGCCGCCGAAGGTGTGCCGCCGGGGCCCGGCGGCACTGTGGCCCATGGAGTAGCCGGCCAGATTCCACGTGTAGACGGGGATGTGCTCGGGCACGGCGCTGAGCGGCTCGATGCAGGGCGTCCAGTGGGCCTGTTCGTCGGTGACGACGACGACTCGGTTGTGCTCGGCGTAGTGCCGGGTGACCGCTCCGGCGGTGTCGGTGCCCCCGAGGTCGTGGAACCGGTCCAGCGCCCGGAGGACGGACTCGCCCGGCGCCGGCTCGATCGGCCGGCTGTCGGTGCCGAACTCGACGAGGTCGGCCTGCTCGGCCCTCATCGCCAGTGCGGTGCCGAAGATGGCGGCGGAATCGGCCCGGTTGAGCTGGGTACCCCCACTGGGCAGGTCGAACATCGAGCCCGACCGGTCCACCAGGACCAGGGTCCGACCGGGCAGAGCCGGCACGTTGGCGAGCGAGTGCCCGAGGGCCGCCTCCAGGGACTGCTCCCACCGCGGTGACGGCGCGTTGCGGTGGGCAGCCAGGTAGCGGAACGGGAACTGGCGGGAGCGGAACACCTCGGCCGGGTCGGAGATCCGGCGGGCCACGTCCGCGGCCACCCGGTCGCCGACGCCGGCGAGGTCGAAGTTGCGCAGATTGCGCACGAGCGCCATCGCCCCCATCGAGGGGATCACGGCCTCCCAGACCGCCGCGTCCAGCGGCCCGTGCAGCCAGCCCGCGAGCGCTTCCCAGGTCATCCCGGCCGCGGCCAGCCGCTCGCCACCGTCCGCCCCGGTGACCAGGTCGTACCGCTCATCGGCCGGGACGGACATCAGCGCGTCGTGGGCGGTGAGGAGCGGTTCGCCGGCCGGTGGTGCGGCGCGGTCGGGGTGGTGGCGCCGGTCCAGGGCGTACCGGAACAGCTCCCCCTGCCAAGGCCGGTCAGGAGCCGGGGCGGCGTGGGTCAACTCCAGGACATCGCCGAAGCGGAAGCCCCGTGAGCCCGTGTCGTACTTGAGCAGCGCGCGGCCGGTGTAGAGCCGGCGCACGGCGTCCGCGACCCCGCGCTTGACCGGCTGCGGCAGCCTCCGCCCGTACCGGGAGGTCCAGTACGCCAGCAACTCGCCCGGCTCGTCGGCACGTTGCAGCACAGCGTCGACGGCCTGCCGCGAGAAACCGGCGGCGCGGGCATCCAGCCGGCCACGGACGAACTCGGCGGCGCCCACCACCGACGCCGTCCGCATATGGGCTTCGGTGCGGAGCCAGCGCAGCAGCCCGAGGGTCCACTCCGGGTCGCTGACCGCGAGTTGGCGGACCAGCCGGGCGTAGCGCTCGTCGCGTGACCGGGCACTCTCGTAGAAGCTGCTCTGTCCGGCCATATGGGCGACGGCGAGCAGGAAGAGCTCGGACTTCGGCTCCCGGGCGTACCCGGCACCCCCCTGGTGGTTGATGCCCTGTGGCAGAGGGAAGACCGTCCGCCGGGCGGTCCGTGACGGCGGGAGAATCCACCGGCCGTGCGTGGAGAGCGTGGATGTCGCTCCGCCTTCGGTCAAACCCGGTATCTCGGCCTGGATCTCGCTCCTGGCTTCGGACTTGGCCCGCTGACGGTTGAACCGGGTCATGCAGAGATCCCCCTGGAGGGTGGCGGTCGAAGGGGCGCACCGTCGGAACGCACGAAGCGCGGCTCGGCGCACGCGAAAGAAGGCGCCTCCCGAGATCAAAGGTGGGCACCGGTGTTTGTCGACAGGAAGTAACCGGGGCGCGGCGCATCGGAAGGCGTCGAACCGGGACGCTACCCGGGCCGGCTCGGAGATGCATCCGAATTCTCGGAGCCGCCCCACGTCTGCACTGCGCCGTCGGCCGCCGACCGACTGAGACCGAACGCTCGATCTCGCACGCCCGTCGTCAGCGACACCTGCCTTGTATGCCTGGCAAGGGTCTCCGAGGCCCCGCCCAGCTCATCCGGCCTCGGCGCGACCACGTCATGGGTGCTTGTGCCTGCACCCTCGTGGCCGGCGGCTCATGTTTCCGCCCATACGCGAAGAAGGGCCTCCCGCATGCGCGGTTTCGGCGTGCCCTGGCCGCTGTTCTGCCGGCCCCAGGCGGAGAGGGTCAGCGGGTCGGCCGTGCCCGCCACGAAACGGGCGAGCAGGATCTGGGAAAGGGCGAGCTCCTCGGGGCCGTAACCACCGGCTGCGGCCGAGTACACCGGTACCTCCTCCACGCCGTCCGCCGTCTCCAGGCGCAGAGACATCTCCGGCGGCTCGTTGCCGAGGCCGGACGCCGCCGTGAGCAAGGCGTCCAGGGCCATCCCCAGTCGGCGGCCCGGTGTCCCGCGCAGGGGCGCAGCCTCAACGGCCGCAGAACTCAGGTCCGTCCACGTCCATGCCCGGAGGCCGTCGGGGCCCACCGCCTCCAGGCCCTCGGCGGTGAGCCGGACGCCATGCCCGTCCGCGGCCGGCGGGGAACCCACGTACACGGACTCCTCGCTGATCCAGAACAGTCCGACCATCGCCACGGTTCACTCTCCCCTCGTATGTGCGGCACGGGGCGCCCAGGGATCGGTGAGGGCGCGGACGACAACCTCGAGGTTGCGCTGGTTCTTGCCGGAACCGAACACGTTGAACGGCATCTTCGATCGGCTCTCGATGCGCACCAGGGAACCGGCCGATGCATCCGGTTGCAGGTCGATGGTCACGGTCTCTCCCCAGCTCCAACCCGACATGGATGTCTTTGCGTTGATGCTTCGGCCGGCGGGATCCCTCCCCAAGGCCGCGGCCGAGAGTGCTGGCACGGCCTCAGGGCTTTACGGCTTCACGGCTTCACGGCTTCACGGCTTCACGGCTTCACGGCTTCACGGCTTCACGGCTTCACGGCTTCCAGGGCTTCACGGCTTCCAGGGCACGCTCGAACGCCTCACGGAGGGCACGCCCGGTCGGAGCTCTTACTTCGCGGCGCTCCCGAACGACGGCATGATTTCTCCCTTTCGAGCCGGATGTGTCCCCTCCGGCCAACGCGCCCCCGCCGGTGGCCACGCCGCCCTGTGGCTTGGGTTCGAGGAAGGGGGGCGTGTCCTGCCGGCACGTCGCTCCGGCCGGCGGGAGGGTGCCGTCGATGAAGTAGCTGCTCTCGTATCTGTTGACGCAGCTGCTGGGGTTGAGCAGTGCGGTATGCCCGTATCCGTTGTGGGTGAGCAGGCGAGCGTCGGCCAGTTCTTCGGCCATGGCCTGCGCGCCCGAGTAGGGAGTGGCGGGGTCGTAGGTGGTGCCGACCAGCAGGACGGGGTGTGCCGTCGGCTTGTTCCACGGGCCGCGATAGGCGTCGGCCGCAACGGCGGGCCAGGAGGCACACCCCACGGTGGCCCAGGTCCAGAAGCGTCCGGCATCGCCCGCACGGGTGGCGCTGGCCTCCTCCAGGGCGTGGTAGGCACCGGGGTCACGCGGATTGGGGCTGTCGCCGCAGAACACCGCAGCGGCCTGTTCCTCGCCCGTGTACGGATTCGGATGCGGGACCGGTGGTGCGGGTGGGGGTGGGGACGGCTCCGGGACGCGGCCCTGCCAGAGGTTCTGCAGCCTGCCGGCGAGGTCCGTCCATCCTGGGTGGACGTTGTAGAGGCCGGGCACTACGTCACCGACCGTACGGCCATAGGTCCACGTGCCCACCGGATGCTCCCGGAGGCGCCCCATCAGCTGGTCGAACTTGTCCCGGGTCGCTTTGGGGCTGCCGGCGGAGAAGGCGCAGCGGGCGGTGGTGGTGGACCCGCACAGGGCGAGGAACTCGTCCAGGACTGCTGCCGCGCCGCGGTCCGAGCCCATGCGCAGGAATGTCGTGAGCCGGGGTTCCTCCTCGGAGGCGTGGTTCGTCCAGGCCTGCGGGTCGATGTTGCTGTCGAGGACCATGGCGCGGACCTTGCCGGGGAAGAGGTTGGCGTAGGTGGCGCCCAGGAACGTGCCGTAGGAGATCCCGAGGTAGCTGAGTTGCGGGTCGCCCACTGCCTGGCGGAGCTGATCGAGGTCGCGAGCGGTGTCGGTGGTCGACACATGGCGCAGGAGCTCGGGGTCACGCTGCCTGCAGCGCCGGGCCAGATCCTTGTACGCGGCGATCCATGCCGTCCGCTGCTGTTCGCCCACCGGGAGGCCGGCCGGTCTGCCCGCAACCCACGCGTCGGCTTGCCCGGGGCTGTCGAAACAGTTCACCGCGGTGCTGTTGCCGACTCCGCGTGGGTCCCAGCTGACGATGTCGAACCGCTCCCGCACCTCGCGCGGGAAGAACTCGTAGTTCTGTGGCATCTGCACCGTTCCGGGCCCGCCGGGCCCGCCGGGGTTGAAGAACAGGGTGCCGATGCGCCGTCCGGGCCCGGTTGCCTTCCGTCTGACGACTGCCAGCTCGATGGTGCGACCACCTGGGCTGCCGTGGTCCAGTGGCACCTTCGCGGTCGCGCAGTCGAACTGACTGCCCTGCACGCAGCGTCTCCAGTCCAGCTGCGGGGCGGGCACCGAAGGTGTCGGCGTACCGCCGGCCGCGGCGGGTTCCGGCCCTGTCAGTACCGTCGAGATCACCGCCGCGGCCATGGCCGCGGCACAGCCCCGACGGCCCGCTACGGGTGCGGATATGTGCATGCCCTGTCCTCCACGGCCGAGCGCCCGATGCCGCCGATGCCGCCGATGCGCTGGACGTCGGCACGCATCCGTTGTCAACAACACCGCGTGCCGACAAGGCCCGCAAACCGACCGCGGCCGAATGCGTCCCGCGACCTCGGCCACGGCCGCCGCGCCGTCCGCCGCACCGTCCCCGACCGGACGGGGTGACCGCGAGAGGGCCCCTGTCCCAACGGCGTTATGCAGGTGTGCCCGTCCGCACGGCACGCTCCGGCGCGCCTGGTGTCCACTTCGTACGGTCCGGCGACCTGGCGAGGGGCAGCATCTGCCCCGAACGCCGGCGTGGGCTACTCCTGGGGATCATCGTGCGGGCACGGCTGCGGACGCGTGGCTGCCGCCCCTTCCGGCCGGGTCCACATTGCGGCGCGACCGTACGGACCGCTGCGAAGCCGTGCGCACAGTGCCGTTCGGCAGGTCTCGTGATGAGGTCCACGCGCTCGTGCTGCGGGCTGCTCCGCCCGCATCGTGGCGATCGAGGCAGTCCGGGACGGCGACACTGTCCAGGACTGGCTCGTGGACCTGGTGGGTGTCACCGCCGACCCCCCGGGCGACCATCGGCCGGCCACCATCTACCGGGGCACGGCCGTGCGGTACCGGGAGCCCGGTTGTGGCACGCCGTCGTTCGTCAACGGCGGCCCGGCCGGGGTCGCGAACCCACGCGTGTCCGCGCTGAGCAAGCCATGCGCCCGCAAAGCCAGTCGAAGCTCCCACCGTTGTGCCCGCAAGTCCGACCAGTGCTGCTTCCATGACTGCTTCCTGGCAGAAGACCGACACTGCGAGCAGAGAAAGATCAAGGTCGGTGGGGTCCGATGCGAAAGTCCCGCACCTCCGCGGCTCAGGCCGATTCCAAGGTTTGTCGCGTGCGGCGGTTCGCCGGAGGAAGCAGTCCGCTCCGAGATCGTGGTACTCGGCGTCGTCGGTGAGCATGTGCCAACTGCGGAGCGCCGGGCGGTCATTACGACGCCCATGCCCGGACCGGCCGACAAGAATTCATCCGCTGCTCGTGACGCGAAGGCTGTGCAGGACGCGTGTAACCCGGCACTCTGGACCGGCCCGTGGACCGGCCACGTGGCGCGCACCAACTCCCGTCCTGAGTACGGAGGTTCTGCATGCGACGCCGTTCTGCCCTTCCGCTCGCCGCACTCGCCCTGGCGCTGCCCGCCGCACTGATCCCGGCGCAGACCGCCTCTGCCGTCCCCGCCGACAAGCCCCAGGTGCTCAGCTCCTGGACCCAGACCAGCGCGTCCAGTTACAACGCCTGGGCGGCCGCCCGGGCCAATCAGGGCGCCTGGGGCGCCTACGGCTTCGACTGGTCCACGGACTACTGCTCGTCCTCGCCCGACAACCCGTTCGGCTTTCCTTTTCAGATGTCATGCGCACGACATGACTTCGGCTACCGGAACTACAAGGCCGCCGGCACGTTCAGCGCCAACAAGGCCAGAATCGACTCGGCGTTCTACGAGGATCTGAAGCGAGTCTGCGCCCGCTACTCGGGCGCCACACGCACCTCCTGCAACGGCACGGCGTGGACCTACTACCAGGCCGTGGTGATCTTCGGTTTCCAGGCGCCGAGCGAGGCTGCGGCCGCCTGAGAGACCTGTGAGGCCCCTCGCTTCGGCGAGGGGCCTCACAGGCACAGGAAGGAG
Organism: Streptomyces sp. NPDC057445; assembly: GCF_042802855.1. Taxonomy (NCBI): domain Bacteria; kingdom Bacillati; phylum Actinomycetota; class Actinomycetes; order Kitasatosporales; family Streptomycetaceae; genus Streptomyces; species Streptomyces sp. NPDC057445. The sequence continues at coordinate 353,118 of NZ_JBHVDH010000001.1, forward strand.
CACCGGTCCCCCCGCCCGACTCAGGCGCACTCCTCACTTGCTGGTGACGTTCCCGGACGGCCAGCTCCGTCAAAGCACGAGGTCAGCTGTCGCAGTGGCCGCTGTCGCGGTCGTCGATGAGCCCGAGGCGGGTCGGCTACCGGCCCAGCAGTTCGCGGGTCGGCGTGCTCGATACCGGCATGTCGAGCCCGAGGATGCGGGCCAGGAAGCGGAAGTGGGCGCCGACGTCCTCGGCGCGGGCCCGCCGGTTCCGCCCCGCTGCCGCCCATCCGCCTCCCTCCTCGGACGATCCCCCGACAGGCAATCCGCGGGAATCGGACTTACGGTCGAGCAGGAGATGCACCGAGGCGCGGAGCGCTGCTTTGCTTCCGCCCGCTGATCCTCGTCACGACACCAACAGGAGACGACCTGCCATGGCCACAGCATCCGAAACCCCGGTACTGGACACCCTCGCCGCGATGACGGTCGACTCGATCGAGCGGTGCGGGCTGGCCCCGGACATGTTCATGCTTACCCGCATCGCGGCCCTCGCCGCCTCGGACGCTCCGCCGATCTCCTACGTCGCCCACATCGACCCCGCCCTCCAGGCCGGTCTGACCGCCGACCAGTTGCAGGACGTCCTGGTCGCCATCGCCCCCATCGTGGGCACAGCCCGCGTCATGACGGCAGCCGGCAACATCGCCGAAGCACTCAGCATCGAGATCGCCGTCGCCGAAGCCGACGCCCGGGGCCGGGCGTAGAGACGTCACCCGAGGTCTGGAGTCACCGGCCGCGCCCGGCATCGACGATCGGCGCGGCCGACAGCCGGGCAAGTCATGGCGCCATCCCGTGCCGCCGCCCAGTTGACCCACTCCCACGACTGCCCCACTCCCACGACGGCAACGAACTGTGCGTTGCTGTGCTGAGCCCCAGGAGTTCGGAAGATGCCGTACGCGGATGCCCGCTGAGCTGCGGTGGCACGCCGGGCGCTGATCGCGCGGGGCGTCAGGGCAGTGCAACCTCGCCCGCGTGGACGGCACGCATGGCGCGCTCAACAGTCTCCTGGTTCTCGCCGACCGGAGCCACGTAGTCGATGACGCCGCGCGCGGCGTCCTCCCCGAGCGTGCGGGTGATCACCCACGCGGCGAGATACTGGGACGCCAGGCAACCGCCCGCCGTAGCGATGTTCCCCTCGGCGTGGAACGGCGCATCCAGCACGGTGACGTCGCGGGCTTCGACAAAGGGCCGGCTCTTCATGTCCGTGCAAGCCGGCATACCGTCCAGCAACCCGAGCCGGGCGAGCACCAGCGCGCCGGAGCACTGCGCACCGATCAGCTGCCGCGAAGGGTCGAGCAGCAGCCTGGAGATCAGCCGATCGTCGGCCACCACCTCTCGCGCCTTCACCCCGCTACCGATCAGCACGACGTCCGCTTCGGTCACGAACCCCATCGGGCGCTGCCCGGTCACCTCGACGCCGTTCATCGACGTGACCACCGGCGTCGGCGTCGTGATGAAGGCCTCCAGACCGTCCTTACGGCACCGGTTGATCAGCGCGGAAGCGATGAAGCTGTCGAGCTCGTTGAACCCGTCGAAGGTGACTACGGCTACCTGCATCACAACTCCTCCAAATACGGCATCAGCTCTCGAGCCTCCCTGGCGCGCGGTTCCGGGTCGATAGCCAATCAGCGGCTGGTGGCATGCCTGCCGCCGCTCCGCGTTTCGAGCTCCGAGATCGATCCGATGATGCAGCGGCTGCCGTCGGACCCCTGGGTAGGGTGGGCGAGACAGCACATCGTGAACCGGAAAGATCGTGAACCGGAAAGGGAGCAGACTTGAGCGAGTCGGCGTCCATAGCCCTGCAGCAGGAGATCGCCCGGGAACTCCAGGTCTCCGAGACCTTCGAGGCCGAGCGGGACATCGAACGACGGGTGGCCTTCCTCACCGAGCGGCTGACCTCCACCGGTCTGCGCTCCCTCGTGCTCGGCATCAGCGGCGGCGTCGACTCCACCACCACCGGCCGGCTGTGCCAGCTCGCCGTCGAGCGGGCTCGGGCCACCGGGCACGAGGCGCGGTTCTACGCGATGCGGCTGCCCTACGGGGTCCAGGCCGACGAGCACGACGCCCAACTCGCGCTCTCCTTCATCCGGGCCGACCACGTGCTGACCGTGGACATCAAGCCCGCGAGCGACGCCGCGCTCAAGGCCTCGCTGACCGCCGGTGTGAGCTTCCGCGACGCCCACCACCAGGACTTCGTGCACGGCAACATCAAGGCCCGGCAGCGCATGATCGCCCAGTACGCGGTGGCCGGCGCGCACGACGGCCTGGTCGTCGGCACCGACCACGCCGCCGAGGCGGTCTCCGGCTTCTTCACCAAGTTCGGCGACGGCGCCGCCGACCTGATCCCGCTGACCGGCCTGACCAAACGCCGGGTGCGCGCCGTCGCGGACGCGCTGGGCGCGCCCGCCGAGCTGGTGTGGAAGACCCCGACGGCCGACCTGGAGACCCTCGACCCGGGCAAGGCCGACGAGGACGCGCTCGGGGTCACCTACGACGACATCGACGACTTCCTGGAGGGCAAGCCGGTGGACGAGCGGGCCTTCGAAACGATCGTCCGCCGCTACCGCCTCACCGACCACAAGCGCCGGCTGCCCGTCGCTCCCTAGAACCGGCATCGGTACCGGACGCCTCGCCGCAATGGCGAGAACGATCAAGGCCCAGGCTCCCCGCATAAGCCGGTGAACTGGGCCTTTGTCGTGATCCCTGCTGGTGGGGTCGCCCGGTGATGTCAGGTCCGGCGGCTGTGCACCGCCCCGGAGACTCTGCGTCCTTCCCCCTCGCAGGTGGCCAGGGCGCCGCTCGGCATCTGTACCGGAAGCCGTTCGGACCGGGCCGCGGGCATCGCCCGTAAGCTTCCCGCGCGTCGGGCGGCCTCCATCCGGACGCAACTGGTTCAAGCAAGTGGGCGCGGACGGTTTCGAACCGCCGACATCGCCGCTGAGGTCCGGCAGGCCGCTCAGGCGGTGGCCGGCGGTTGACGGCCGTCGGCAGCGGCCGACGTGGTGGCTGTATTCCTGTGCCGCACCGATCGGACCGCATGGCGAGCCTGGGCCAGGTTGTCGCGGCTGGTGACGGTGTCGGGGTGACTGTCACCCAGCACCTGTTCGCGCTGCGCCAAAGCCGTCTCGAACAGGGCTATGGCCCGTCCAAGATCCCCCGCCGCCTGGTAGGCGTGGGCCAAGTTGTTGCGGCTGGTGACGGTGTCAGGGTGACTGTCACCCAGCACCTGCTCGCGCTGCGCCAAAGCCGTCTCGAACAGAGCTATGGCCCGTCCAAGATCCCCCGCCGCCTGGTAGGCGTGAGCCAGATTGCCGCGCCCGGTAAGGGTGTCAGAGTGGCTGGGACCAAGTATCCGCTCCTGATGAGCGAGGTTGGCCGCATACAGCTGAATGGCTCGCTCCACGTTCCCCGCCGCACGGTGGGCATAAGCGAGGTTGTTGCGGCTGACAAGCGTCCGGCGGTCATCGGTGCCGAGGGCCTCCTCCTGGTGGGCGATGTTGAGCTCCAACAGCGAGGTTGCTCGTTCCGGGTTTCCCGCCTCCACGTAGGCGTACGCGAGATCGTCGCGAGTGATGACGGTGAGGGGATGGTCGGTGCCCAGCGCCCGCACACACTGGTCGAGAACGGTCTCCCCCAGCGGGATGGCACGGTCCAGATCCCCGGCACAGCGGTGGGTGTTGGCCACGAAGTTCCGGCTCTGCAAAGTTCGGGGGTGGGTGGGGCCGAGCGCCTCCTCATAATGGGCGAGGGTGGTCTCCAGCAGTGGAAGAGCCTGTGCGGGATCCCTCGCCGCGTCGTAAGCGACCACCAGGTTGTTGCGGCTTCGCAAGGTGCGGGGGTGGTTCGGACCGAGTGTTTCCTCATGATGGGCGAGGGAGGCCCGTAACAGTGGTACAGCCCGGCTATAGCTTTCCTGCTGATGCAGGTATTCGGATACGAACAGGTAGGCCCTGTCCACGTCATCGGGAATGCGGCCGACCGGGGTGCTGGCTGCGAGAGCGATCACGTGAGGGATCAGGTGCTGCCACTTCTCCGGCGGGGCGAAGGAGCCGTCCCTGTGCGGGCTCAGGGCGAGCAATAGTGTCTGTTCGGCTTCGTGTCTACCTGCGGGTGGGCCATCGGCGTCGGTCTGGGAGCGGGTCCGGAGCACGGTTTGCACCAGGCGGTGCACGCTGATGTCAGGGCCGGTGAAGGTGACCATGTTGTAGGCGTGCAGCACCCCCAGGGCTTCGTTGAGGTTGAGGGCGCGGGGCTCTGGAGCAAGGTGGGTGATCACGCTGCGGGGGAGGCCGTCGGGCGCGAGCCAGGCCACGGTGTGGAGCACCGTCACGGCCAGTGGGTCTTCGGCGGTGATCGCGGTGAGGGTGTGGTCCCAGATACGGGCGATGGTGCGTTCTCCATCAATACCGCCGTCGTCCCTGGCCAGCATCAGTCCCAGGGCTTGCCGGTAGTCCTCCATGTCGGTGCCGGTCTGGTGCAGGTAGGCGCCGGCTTGCTCCAAGGCCAGCGGTAGGTACCCGAGGTCATGCGCCAGGGCCTCGGCCTGACTCCGCTGCTCCGCCGTGGGCCGGCGACCGTCCAGGGCCAGGGCGATCAGCAGGTCGGTGGCAGCGGTCGGATCGAGCAGGCCCAGGGGCATGGTGGGGGCGATGGTGTGCCATCCGGTGGCCCGGCGGCTGGTGGCCAGGTGGTGCCCCAGGGCCAGGGTTCCCAGGTACGGGCCCAGGTCCGTGGGGTTCTCGACGTTGTCGTAGACCAGCAGCCAGCCCGGATGCCACTGCAACCACAGCATCGCCCACGCGGTCCGTTCATCGGGCCCGGCGATGCCGGCCCACTGCGGGCACAACCGCGCCGCCAGGTCGGCAAGACCGGAATTGATCCGCTCCTGCGACTCCGCGGTGATCCACCACACCATCGTGTACTCATCCCGGTACCGGTGGGCGTAGCGCAGGGCCAGGGTGGACTTCCCCACCCCGCCCAAACCGTGAATCGCCCGGGTCTGCGTGACCACCGTCCCACCGCCGCCGGACAGCATCTCCCGCAGCCGCAACACCGCGTCGTCCCGCCCGACGAACAACCCGGACGCAGAGCCCGGCAGATACCCCGCCCCGGGCGGAGCCGTGACCTCCTGCGCCCAACGCACCGCCTCCGGCGGCAGCATCACCACCCGGGCGCCGTCACCGGTGATCGCCACCCCAATGCTCCCAGCCGCGATCGACCGCTCCCCCGACGCCGTCACCTGGCCGGACCCTGAAGTGCCGTTTGCAGTCAAGGCCGGATCGTGGCGTTGTCGCCGGTGATCGCGGTGGTGATGGTCCGCGCGGCAATCGACCGCTCCCCCGACGCCGTCACCGCGCCCTCACCCGCAGGCAGCAAGACGGCCAGTTCGGCACGCAGTTCGGGATCGTCGCGTAGGGCGCGCTTGAGGTGCCGGCGCAGAACTGCGGCAGTGTCCGGGTCCTGGGGTTCTTCGGCGACCTCGGCCACGGCCGCCTCCAACGCGGCCCGTCCGGCTTCATCCCGGCGGCGCCACACTGCTTGCAGGATGCGTCGGCCCAGGTTGACGGTGGCATCGGCCGCGGCACTCTCCGCCCGCGTCAGCACCGCCACCCCGTAGGCCCCGGCTGCCGCGGTCAGGTAGGGCGCGGCCTGCTCCACCAACTGCCCGGTCTCCGCGTCCACCATCCCGCATCCCCCCGTCACGTGTGCGCCGGCCGACGGCCGGACTCCCGCTCCAGCTCGCGTGCCCCACAGTAAGCGCTCATCCCGCAGCACCCAGGGGGCTTGCGCAAGGGCGGTGGGGGCGCACGGGTGCACGCGGTAGGCGTAGCGGGCGTGGTGGCGCGGTCGGTTTCGAACCGCTGACATCTGCTTTGCAGGACGCGGGCTGTCCCGCTGACTCACTCTGGCTGACGCTGGAACCTCTGAGAATCCCTGCTTGGGCAGACTCCAGAGGCTGGCGCGCTCCGACCATTCTGGACCGCGCCGGGACCTCCGCTCACGCACCGCTCACGCAATCCTGCGCCTTCGATGCGGGCTGACCTGGGGCTGTTCCCGCTGCCGCGCTCTGCGTGATGCACGGCAACACCCCAACCGGTGCTCCCTGCCCCGCTACTCGTCACGGTGATTGCGGGTCCGTCGCGCGGCCACGGCAGACGACACGACGGCGACCAGGCCCGTAACGAGCGACGCGATGCCCTCGGCGCTGGCCACCCCGGCCGCCACGACCACCGAGCCGAAGGCGGTAAGCGAGGTTACGGCCAGGCCCACAAAAGCCGCCCAGGTGCTGGCGGTGGTGGTTGCCCACCAGTGCTCGCGACGTGGACGAGGCTCCCTGCTACGCATAGGTCTTCACCCCCGCCACAACGGAGGACAGCAGCACAATGAGGCCCACGGCGTCGGCACAGACGACATAGGGCCAGCCCTTGATTACCCCGTTACCGTCGTAGCAGATCATGCGCACCCCATACGGCATGAAGGTCAGCCCCATGATGAGCACGACCAAGGCCACGCCAACGGTTGAAGTTGCGATCGGTTTCTGTTCAAGGCTGGCGCCTACGAGTGCGGTGCAAAGTGCGGCGGCAGCTGTGACGATCCAGTCGATCCAGAACACCGCATCGTCCAGCGTAAGTGCGTGCCGTGCTCCCGGTGTTGGCTCCCGCGAGACGAGCTTCAGCCAAGTCTGAAGGGCGGCCACTCCGAAAGCCAGCCCCAGCGTGATCAGCCAGGCCAACCGATCCCCCTCGATCCGATTGTTGGACCGCATCATGCCACTAGTCCCCCTGCATCCACTCTGGTTGCCGGCGGGCAGGAAGGAGCCCCGGCCAGCCGACGGGGGCAGCGGGCCGGGCTGGCGAGAGGACTACGCGCGGGCGGTGACGAGCAGCGTGCCGATGTGGCCAGGCTCAGGAGCGTCGAGCACCAGGGCCTCGACATCGTGGAAGCCGGCGCGCTCCAGAATGCTGGTCCACCTGCGGGGCGTGTAGCTGTAGCGGTAGGTGAACATGGCCTTCCCCGCGAAGCCACCCTTGTACATGCCGGCCGTAGGCGCCGGGCATGGCGGACGGGTGGGAGAACGCCAGGACGCCGCCGGGGTGCAGCCGCTCGGCGATGAGCGGGAACAGCTTGGCCGGGTCGGTGAACCAGGCCGCGCCGGAGATCGAGTTGATGGCGTCGTAGGTCTGGGCGCGTTCGTCGTCGACATTCTCGCCGTCCTGCGCGTAGGAAGTCAGCCGTGTGCAGGCAAAGGCCGTCGCTCCGGCCGGACATGGAAGGGGCACGTAGAACACGTGCAACTGTGCTGCTCGCAGGCAGTCGTTGGCGTACCGTCGGCCAGATCGCATGGGGGTGGGAGGCTGTGTTGTACGGACACGAGGTGATCCTGAACGAACTCGCACAAGGGCTCAGGCCAACTGCTGTGGGTGTCGAGTGGTTCGAGGGCCTGTCGGAGGATGACCAGCGCAAGGCCTTGCACACGCTGGTGCTGTTCTGCGGTCAGGCTCGTGCTCGCGAGGACGATGTGCCGGATAGCATCGCTCGCTCTGGTATTCGCCCCACTCACACGCCTGCGGTGATGCTCACGAAGTGGCGCTTCGGGATGGATTCTCTTCCGGCCTACGAACTCACGAAGTCGTTTCGTCTGCTCATCGCCCTCTTCGGCATCGCCGACACCCGCAGGCGCGCGCTCCACTGCGCCGGCGGATGCGGTCACGAGTGGCACAACTTGAGGGCTCAGCCACAGGATCCGACCTAGGGTTACTTCTTGCCCTGGGACCTGAGTTTTCGCTGGTCCAAGCCAGGCGGAGCCTAGGCTCAGTGGCCGTCGTTGGCCACCGCTGATCGGCCTCGAACGGCTTAGAGTGACTGACGCGCCGCTGGGCTACTCGGATGGACGGGACGTCATCTGTTCGTTCCACTCCGTGCCTACCGAGGAGATCGTGATGTCGGTCGGATCGTGGTGTCGTGCATATGGGAAACCGCTGGACGTTGGCCGTTCGGGATCAAGAGCGTGGCTGCAGCCAGTGACGCGCGGCGGCCAGTGTCACTTCGATGTCGTCGCTCCATGAACAGACTTCCAACCACGACAGGTAGCCGCCCTGCGTGAAGACCAGGACCTCACCGGGGCAGTCGCCGGCCTCCGTGACGAGCTGCGCTTCGGCCGCCACGACAGTGCTGGGGCCGGTGGGCGCGGGCTCCACCTCGCTGGTTTCGAGTTCGAAGTAAGCGGTACCGCACCCACATGTGCAGCGCGCTCGCACGCTCAGGTGCGGTACTTGTTTTCGGAGCGCGGCATGAACCGAATTGCCCGTGTCCAGGACTGCCACAAGCACGTCGGCTACGTCGGCAGGCAGGCTCTCAGTCATCTCGTCACCGTATCTGACCAGCAGCTTTACTCCGACCGTGCACAGCCGATCGCCGTTCGGCCGGCCAGCGTGTCCACCCGTCCAGGAGCAGGCCGGTGCCAGCGAGGCAGCCGTCGATGACCTCTGGTCGGTACTGCAGCATCTTGCAAACCGTTTACGACTGCTGCCATCCACCGTCGTTGATGTCAGTTTTGGATGTCAGATCCGGCGACGACTACGAGGGGCCGGTCACTCCTCGTCGTTGCGCTCCAGGACCAGACCGACGGACCCGACTTCCAGCCCGTTGCTGTCTTCGAGGTGCAGATGGGCTCCATCCGGAACTCCTTCGCCGGCCAGCACCAGAAGATGCCCGGCAAGCGTCCTGAGACCCGCAGCATTCGCCTCGATGACGACCTCGCTCCCGAGATTCCGCACCTCGATCCGGGCATCGGCATCCCAGGAGAAGCGGAGCCCCCTGCCCTCAACGGCGACCGTGACGTGAGTGCTCTCGATCGGCGCTGAGCCGTTTCCGGAAGTCATGGAACTCATGATGCCGCTACACGGACAGGGCCCCGGAGACCGGGGGGCTAGACCCTCGCACGCAGCACACCGACGGAAGCTCAGGAAGCCCCGGTCACCAGTCGCGCCAGGCGTCCGTGATCCCGGCTCGGTCGATGCCCCTCCTCGCCAACAGCGCAGCCACGTTCACACCATGCTCGCCCAGGGTGAGGTCGACGTACTCGCACAACTGCTCCCGTTCTTCTGTGCAGAAGCGGGCCCCACTGTGGCGCAGATCGCGGTCGACAGCATTGAGCGCGAGAACAACCCTCTCGACCGCCCCGAAAACCTCTTCGTCGGAGGGCTTCACAAGCCCACGCATCTCCGCCTCGAACGCCTCCAGCACGGAGTCCGTCGCCCTCAGCAAGGACTCGGGGTACATCTCCGCCGCGCTGGCACACTCGGGTCCCAAGATCCCGGCCTCGACGTCGCGGGCCACCTGCGCCATCCAGGCACGCCAGTTCTCAGGGGGTCTGCTCGCCATGGCGAGAACGTACGCCGGAGCACTGACAGCCCCGCTCGGTTGTGCGCTCTTGGCCGTGGGTGGCCCACCGCCGATGGCTGCTTCGGACGGCCGTGGATGACCGCCACGATCCGCCCTCGTTGATGTCAGAGCGCCCTGACATCCTGCGCTTGTGAGAATGACATGGGCCGACTTCTGGGCACTGATAGCCACCCTGGACGGCGAAGCAACCCAAGAGAGCTGCCAGCGCCTCGCCGAGGAGCTGAGCCGCCGTTCCGTCCCCGACATCATCGGCTTCGCGGAACGTCACGCCGAGGCCCTCTACCGTCTGGACCAGGAGAAGTTCGGCACCCTCCCCGTGGCCGACCTGACAGCCCGAGACGGCAGCCCGTTCCCGCAGTCGTCAGACGTGTTCCTGTACACACGCTGCGCCGTGGTAGCCGCGGGCCAAACCGTGTGGGAGAGCGTCTTCTTCGACGTCGACAAGTTCGCCCCGTACACCTCCGCCGAGTACGACGGCGAATGGCTGCTGTACGTACCGGACAAGGCGTACGAGCTGGCCACCGGTAAGGAGTGGGACCGCTCGACCCGGTACTGCTTCGAGAGCTACTCCAACCGGGACGGCTGGCCGCACCTACGGGGCTGAACCGGACCACCGCTTGATGGGGATCTCGTAGACGATCTCGCACAGGGCGGCGGGTACGACGATGTCCGCCGTCTCAACGGGCCGCCCCTCGTCGCTGTAGTACGTCCGCCGAACGTGCGTGACGAGCGCGGCCTTCTGGATGCCAAGGAGTGACGCTTCCTCGGCGGTCGCCTGCCGCGGCTCGGGCTGCTCGACCGCGTGGCTGACCGTGACGCCAATCTCGGCCATTCGGTTCACGACGCCGGCCCCGGCGTGAGGCCCACCCTCGGGAAGGACGACGAGGGTCCCGCCGGTGAGGTCGTACGGCTCCCAGCTCGTCGACAACTGCGCGGGCCGCCCGTCGGCAAGGAACTCGTACACGGTCCGGACGCACAGCTCGCCCTCACCGATCCCAAGCCGCGCAGCGATCTCCGCCGGCGCAGGCACCTTGGCATCGGTCCGGCTCTCCCAGCCACCGTTCCTTCCCACAGCCTTCATGTCGGCCCGGAACGGAGATCCGTCGGGCTGCTCGCGCGCCGCAGAGCGAACCATCCGCACACGCTGCCGGGGCTCGGCCACTTACGTACCTGACCCGGCCCGCCCCTCCAACACGCCCTGGGAGATCAGGAGCTCCTGCGCGCGGCGGACCACGTTCTCGCCCACTCCACACTCCTGGCCGATCTGTGCGCGGGAGGGCAGCCGGTCTCCGGGCGTCCACTCGTGCTCTGCGATCCGCCGCCGGAGTTCGTCGGCGATACGGAGATAGGGCGGCTGCTCAGACATATGGAAAATCTAGTCCACTAGCCTTAATCTAGTTAACTAGCTTCACCCAACGTGATCGGTGACGGAGGCTGTCCTGTGCCTGCTCCAGAAGTAAGCGCGGAGGCTTTCGCCGCCCGGTTGTCAGCCGTGGGGCTCTCCACCCGCGTGCAGGAGCACACCAGACACACGTCGATCGAAGCGGAGGTACCGGATTCCCTCCCCGCCGAGACATGGCGGGAGGTCCTGGCAGTAGTGGCGAAGGCAGACCGCTTCGGACTGTTAGCCACCAGCCTGGGCGGCCGCACCCTGTGGGCCGTCGTACGCAAAGCGGTCCCCGCGACGGGCGATGTCCGGGGACCTGGCCATCAGCGATAGGAGCTGATCAGCATGCTCAACCGTATCCGCCGCGCCGTAGCGCGCACCAGGGAGCGGTACCCCCGAAAGCCGCACCACCGCGCCCCGTTAACGCCCGCCAGCCCTACCGTCGCCGAATGGCCGACGCTGCCGTTGAGGCAGCTCCGGGGCCGTACGGACTTGCTTCCGGGTGAGGAGACCGCCCTCGTCCGCCCGTACGTATTGGCAGTCGAGGAACTCTTCGCCTGCACCTGCCTCTCGCCGGCGGAGGCCCACTGATGCCGCAGACGAAGCCCGCCCCGTACCGATCGACATCGTGCCGGATCGGCACGCACCATGAGTGCGCGCACTCGTCCCCGGCAACTGCCCCGATCGACATCCCCGTGGTCTACGAGACATGCGCCTGCACCTGCCACGCACCGACCGCCTCGACCACTCCCACCGCGGCAGCCTCATGAAGACCTGGACTCCGAGCGGTGCGATGGCCGCACCTGTCGAGATCACCTCGACCAACGTGCAGCGCGGCGACGTGATCCAGATCGGCGGCCAGCCGTGCCGAGTGACCGACCTCTTCCAACTTCCGCGAGGCGCCAAGCGCCTCCTCTTCGAGTCGGGCGAACTGCTGACCATCCACCCCCGAACCCGACTCGTCGCCGTCCGAATGTTCAGAAGGTGGTGATGGAACCCGTGCCGTCACTCCGCCACACCATCGCCGACGATCTACGAACCCAGATCGCCACCGGCCGCCTCAAGCCCGGCGAACGCCAACCTCAGCTCTCCGCGCGCTACAAGGTCAGCACGGCGACGCTGCGCAACGCCCTCGCGCTCCTCCAGGCCGAGGGCCTGATCGAGAAGATCCACGGCAAAGGCAACTTCGTCCGCCGACTCCTGCGCAGACTCACGTACGAGGGAGGCGTCCTCACCCCCACCCTTCCAACCGTTCACGTCACGGTCCGCACCGCCCAACTCCATGCCCGAGGAACAGTGAGCGCCCTACTGAACGTCCCCTCGCGCACCCCGCTGACCGAATACCTCTGCCTCAGCCATGAGGGGGAGTCGCCACACAGCCTGGCCCGCATGTACGTCCCTCGCGACCTGGCGCGGGCCGAGGTGTCGTGCCACTGGCCCAAGCCGGCGGAACTCCGACCCCGACTCGCGGAGATCCGAGAAAGGGTCAGCGCCCGCCTCCCAACCCCAGAGGAAGCCTCAACCCTCCGGATCAGCTCGGCTTTGGCTGTCCTTGCGATCACCCGCGTATCTGCCGACACCGCAGGCCGCGTGGTCGAGGCGGCCCTCCTGGTCTTCCCCGGCGACCGCCCCGAAGCACTCTTCACCACCCATCTCACGACCGAAGACAGGAAGGCCGAGGGATGACGCCTAACAACGAGCTGCGCCTCCTCCCATGGACAGGCCCCGACGGCAAGCCCTGCTACCTAAGCACCGACGACAACGGCAGCTACCTGTCCCGCCTTGCCGACAACACCGAGGCGATCCAACTCGGCCTGGCGGCCGACCTCGTGGCGCTCGCGCAGGAAGCCCTCGGCGCGGAGGAGATCGAGCCGGAAGAACTTCGACGCCTGACAGCGGACCTGGAGGATGCCCTCAAAGACGTGCTCCGCGTAGCAACAAGCCGCGGCCATCGCCTGCCAGCTCCGAACATCAGTACTCGTGAAGGCAACGAAGGCCCAAGGTTGCCGGCGGCAGCCTTCGGCTAGCGCTGATGAGCACAGAAGGGCAGAGGGGCCCGGACACAGTCCGAGGCCCCTCTGTGTTGCGGCGCTTGCGCACTCGGCTCCGGAGGCCCCGTGCGTCTCACGCATTAGACCTGGTCAGGGGCGGGCGATGACTTTCGCGCGCCGCCGCCGTCCACGAATAGGCCGCGAGTCGAAGAGGCGCCTACTCCAGCAGGATTTCTTCCGGGCGCCGGTTCGTGACCGCGGTCTCTCGCACAGGTCGGTATGTTTACGCTAAGTGAGGAGTCGTGGCACTTATACCATCAGACCGGCTCAGGCCCGCCGTGTCTCAGGCAGAGGCTTGACGCACCCTGCCGCAAGCGTTCGGGTGCGCCCATCTTGGCGTATTGAGGCCCAGCCTCTAGCGTCATTGTCAGAGGCGCCTGCTTCAGTTGGCCTCCGAACACCACGAGGGAGCACCCCATGACGACCATGATCCGCACGACGCGTGCGGAGCTCGAAGCTCAACGGGAACGCCTGCTCGCAGAGGTGCATATGACCTTCGAAGAGCTTCGTGATCGGGTCGAGAGCTACAGCCTGAGCAGCGACGAGCTCGACGTCTGGCACACCATTGAGGGCATCGACTACCTTCTCAACGGTGAGTGCTGAGGAAGCTACGCTCGATGACAAGGCGGCTGAGTTCGCCGACACGCTGACAGACCTTACGCGGGGAGTGCTCGGTCAAGACTCCCCGCGGTTCTCTGCCCTGAACGTCGGCAATCGCATCAGAGTTGCACCTCTGGCTGCGGACGTCCGAAGCAAGCGTATTCCCATCAAGATCGATGGAGTGAGGTGCCTCAACCTGCACGTTCAGCACTTCTGCTGCTGGGATGGCCCGAACATGTACCTCGCCGCCGATCGTGCTGACGTGCACGTCTTCTTCGAAGGCGTACAAGATCCGCTGCTGCGCTTCGAGTACCTGCGGCACTCGAAGAACCCCCCAGGGGCCCACCTCCAGGTGCACGCTCACCGGGACGAGATGGCCTACCTTCTCCGCTTGGCCGAAAAGAAGAAGGGCAGGCCAGTGGCGATGATGCGCAAGGGGAAGCTGCCTCGCCTGTCGGAGATGCATCTGCCAGTTGGCGGCCATCGGCTCAGGCCAGCGCTCGAAGACGTGCTGCTGCTGCTCGTCCGTGAGTTCGCCATCGATGTCGAGGATGACTGGGAAGCGGTCCTTGATCGGCACCTTCGGAAGTGGCGGATACTCCAACTCAAGTCAGCGGTTCGTGACGCTCACGAGTCCGCAGCAGAGACGCTGCGAGAGATGGGCTACTCGGTCGAGCCACCCAAGGAGATGGAGCCTCAGCGGGTGGAGTCTCGGCTCTACTGGCCCTGACCTTCCCGGGGCTGTCGGTGGCCGGCGCCACCGGTGGGCCCACCTGCTCGACCCTGCGGTACAGCAGCCGTACCGCAACCCCGGCAAACGCCGGCGTCCGATATATCCCTCCCGGGGTTAGAGCTACGGATCAGAAGGCACCGTGGCTCTCGGGTGGTGGAGGGATCCCGGCGGGGTAGCCATGGAACGGCATTTCCTGGAGAAGTTGTTGGCCGGGGACGACGAGGTGTCCGTGGCTGCTCTGGCTGCCCTCCGCAGCGGCGCCACCTACCGCGTGTGGGAGAGGACGCATCCCGCAGAGCGGCATGCCGGGGTCTTTGCACTCCGACTTCGGCGCATGAGGCTGCACGGAGTCGAACCTCTTGGGCTGGAACGAATGGTGAGGCTCCTCCGCGAGCATGGCCGGCCGGTGCGCGGAGGGCTGATCGATTCTGCCGATCAGAAATGGACCTTCCTGATCTACTTCACTGAAGACGGCAGCGCGCTGGTGGCCTGCGCCTGCCGTTCCCCGTGACTCCCAGCTCGTTGTGGTACGGGGAGCATCTGATCCGTAGCTCTAGCCGGATCGGTCAGTGACGTTCATACCGGTCGCTCCATGGCCCCTCGGGGGCGCTACCGGCCGAGGACGGTTGCTGTGGGCCGAGCCGGGTAGGCGCAGCCGTCGAGGTCAACTGGCGACATAGCGGCTCGCCTGAAGCCGGGCCACCTCCACCTCAAGGTTGGAAGAGATCTTTTTCAGCACGTGAGGCGCGTAGGCAATGACATCGTCGAACGTAGAGTCGATAGATACCGGCTCACCGCGACCGCCGTGATACTTGTTGAGATGATTCGCGATTACTCGGCGATCTTCAACCGGTAGAGCTCGAAAAGGATCGCGTGCCTGGTGGTCGTGGGCATTCGACAGATGAATGAACCTGCACCCAAAATCGTACACATTCCGAGCCCAACCATGCAGACTCTCCGCGTGGTCGACCATGTCGCGATCTGAGACGATCTTCAATTTTCCGTTGGCGGTCGCGATTCTCCAACGCTCGCCGGAGACGGACGATGCGACGAGCTGTGTGCGGACTGAGATTGGCTGCGTGAGCAGAAGATGACCCGGACCATCGAATCAAGCTCCTGCCGCAAAATGCCAACGGCGATGGACCGCCAGCCACGCTGCGCCGCGACAGACATGACCTCTTGGTGCTCGCGTGACCGCTCGTGGATCTGCCTGCAGAAGACGTCGAGATCTTGAACGGATGCTGTGTCCACGGCGAGATACTAGCGGTGAACGGACTGGGCCGCTCTTCACAGCCGGGCCACCCTGGGCGGTTGGATCGGCTCTCCTCCGTGCCCTGTCAACGGCCTGGAGTGCTGCTGGCAACTGACCCCCTCGCGCGAAATACTGGCGGGACGGTTACTGAGGTCTGCTGGGCTGGTCAGTCGCATCTTGGGGTTCGGTGGCGGCCAACTGCGGTCAACGCGGTTGCTGTACTTCGCTGCTGTACCGCAGGATCCGAGTGGAGGTGACCGTGGAACGCGACGCGCTCATTCAACTGCTCGCTGACGGTGTTGAGGCTACGACCGCGGCTCGTGCCGCATTGCTGGACGGTGGTGCCTTCGTGGTCTGGGACGGGTCGCCCTCTGCTGAATCGCTCGCCGAGATCTACGGGCGTCGGCTTCGGCACACTCGCCGGATCGGCCTGGAGACGCTGGACCTGGAGCGGGCAGTATAGCTACTCCGCCGGCGCGACGAACCCGTTCGTCTTGGCCGCGTTGATGCTTCCGACGGATCGTGGATCTTCATGCTCTTCCTCGAGCAGGACGGTCGGTCCCTCATCGCGTGCACCGGCGTTAGGCGGCGTAGAGAGACCACTGCTTTGTAAGCCTGGCGCCCCCGCAGACACATCCTCACTGGCCACTGGCTGCCCGGGATGCTGAGGCCAGGGACGGTCATCCACGCCGTGACGCGCCTCGATTGACCGTCATTGACCGCTCGATCTGGCACGGCTGTGGCACGCGACCTCTTCGTCCCGAACTACCGGCGGGGCGGTCGCTGAGGTCTGCTCGACTGCTCAGCCGGGGTGACTGGGGCCGATGCCGGTCGGATGCGGTCGCGCTGGTTGCTGTACTTCGCTGCTGTACTGCAACGGCTCTGAAGGCCCTACGTCTATGCTGGTCAGCTTGCGTTACTGTGCCCGTGGGGGCGATGGGTTCAACGAATAGACCGTGTTGGTGCGCCGCTCCTTTCGTCACGCCTAGGTGCTGTTTTCGACCCGGGGTGCACCTACGTGGCACTTGCTCACCCGGGTCGCTACGCACCCTCGCGCCTGCGCCACTCAGCACGGCCGATTACTCGCTCTAGAGCCCTTTGAGTGTCACCACTGTCGGGGTGGTTGGCGCCCAGTACCCGGGTGCGGTCGGCGAGGACGGCCCGGTACTCCGCCTCGGCCGCCTCCAGGTCCCCGCGGC
>NZ_JBHVDH010000001.1:369878-446060 GCF_042802855.1 Streptomyces sp. NPDC057445
GGCGCCCAGTACCCGGGTGCGGTCGGCGAGGACGGCCCGGTACTCCGCCTCGGCCGCCTCCAGGTCCCCGCGATCTTCAAGCACGCCTGCGAGGTTGTTGCGGGTGGTGAGGGTGTCGGGGTGGTCGGCGCCCTGTACCCGGGTGCGGTCGGCGAGGACGGCCCGGTACTCCGCCTCGGCCGCCTCCAGGTCCCCGCGGCGATCGCGGACGACGGCGAGGTTGTTGCGGGTGGTGAGGGTGTCGGGGTGGTCGGCGCCCAGTACCCGGGTGCGGTCGGCGAGGACGGCCCGGTACTCCGCCTCGGCCGCCTCCAGGTCCCCGCGATCTTCAAGCACGCCTGCGAGGTTGTTGCGGGTGGTGAGGGTGTCGGGGTGGTCGGCGCCCTGTACCCGGGTGCGGTCGGCGAGGACGGCCCGGTACTCCGCCTCGGCCGCCTCCAGGTCCCCGCGGCGATCGCGGACGACGGCGAGGTTGTTGCGGGTGGTGAGGGTGTCGGGGTGGTCGGCGCCCAGTACCCGGGTGCGGTCGGCGAGGACGGCCCGGTACTCCGCCTCGGCCGCCTCCAGGTCCCCGCGATCTTCAAGCACGCCTGCGAGGTTGTGGCGGGTGGTGAAGGTGTCGGGGTGATCGGCGCCCAGTACCCGGGTGCAATCGGCGATGACGGCCCGGGCCTCCGCCTCGGCGCTCTCCAGGTCCCCGGAGGCTGCAAGCAGACACGCCAGGTTGTGGCGGGTGTCGAGGGTGTCGGGGTGGTCGGCGCCCAGTATTCGAGTGCGGTCGGCGAGCACGGCACGCCAATGTGTGCCCGCGCTGTCTAGATGCCCTTGATACCAGAGCGACTCAGCCAGGTTATTGCGGGTGGTGAGGGTGTCGGAGTGGTCGGCGCCCAACGTTTGCTGTTGAACGTCGAGCAGAGCCGCCAAAGCCGTCTGAGCGGCTGCGGCGTCCCCTCGGTGATACGCGAGCCGGGCGCGGTGGTGGCGCAGCCGGAGGACCGCTGGGTGCGCTGAAGAAAGTGTGGTCGCAAGCGATGCGCTGTGTTGGGCTGTTGTCTCGGCGAGGGCATACAGGCCAACTTCTGTTGCGTACTGAATGCCAGCCACGGCTGTGCGAGTGAGATGCTCAGCTGTGATATGGCTGTGGCACCCAGTGGCAAGCTCGGAAATGCGGTGTAGATGCGGAATTGCGAGTTGCCAGAAGGGCCAGTTGGAGGGGACGCGCGGATCGCGCCTGCGCGCTGCATCGTGCAGGCCTTGGGCGGCAAGAGCGAGGTAAACGCCGCGATGTGGACGGACCTCATCGAGGCTGCGAGTGACCTCGCCGACAAGTGGATGCATGGATGCCGTGTAATTAGATGGATCGTCGCTTTCGGGGTCCCGCGCGTGGGTCGTGAGCAGGCCGAAGTCCGCGAGGGAATTGATGGCCTGTTGAAGGTCCCGGTCGGGGGGCAGCTCGAATAACTCGGAAGAACACAGGGCGGTTGGAGAGAGTACTTCCGCGTACGGGATGGGCGCGTCGGCGAAATGTGCGAGTAGCCGTAGTAGCGATCGAGCATGGGGCAGGCCTTGGTCGGCGAGCAGGTCGAGGGTGAGTTCCCAAGTCGCGGTGACCTGTTGGCGCGGCAGGTAGGGAAGCCGACTGTCGAGCAATTCCCCGAACCGGTCATCGAGCACGGACCGGAATTCCTGGAAATTGCGCGGCTTACGGCGTTGCCCCGGCCAGGATGGGATGCGGCCGACGTTGGCCAGGTACAACCCGGCTTGGTGGAGCAATAGCGGTAGGTGGCCGAGCCTGGCCGCGAGTGCGACAGCCTGTTGGTCTGTGCCGCCAGTGGGAGCCCTGTCTAGGAGCATCTGCCTGGCTGCCTGGTCCGTCAACTCGTCGAGCGGATACAACGCCGCCCATCTGCCCCAGGCATCCCTGTTGTGATTGCGACTGGTAATGAGCAGTCGACCCTGCTTCGGGGGGCGGCGGATCCATCCCCGGCCGCGGTCGGTGGCCAGTAGCCGTACGTCGTCCGCGTTGTCTACCACCAGCAGCCACGGCCGTTCCCGGCTTGCGAGGAGCTCCCACACCAGATCCGGGGCGTCACCCCGTGGCGACCAGGCCAGACGCAGGCGCTCCAACCTGACGCCTAACTGCAAGGCCAGAGCACGCATGCCATCATCCAGAGTGTTGGCGTCGGCGGCGGACACCTGCCACACCTCAGCACCCTGCTCGCGAGATTGCTCGGCGACCGCCAGTGCGACAGTGGTTTTTCCGGAGCCCCCAGCTCCGCACAGCACGTGCACCGAGCCGGGCGGTGCGGCCAGTATGGAGGCCACGAGCCGGTCACGTCCCCGTACCGGGTACACCAATTCCTCGGGCATGATCGATACCCGACCTGCCGAATGGAGCTGCTCGCTGTAGTGAGTCGAGAGGTACAGGTCGCCACCTGCGGTGTACGCGTCGCGGCTGCTGGAAATCTGCGTGCTTGCTTTTGATGGCCGTGGAGGTGGCGGCTCGGCCGACGTGGTCATGACGCAGACGTACCACCGTGGTGGTGAGTGATAGTCATGTCACCGCCAGCGGTATTGGCGTCACGCCCCGCGTGCACCTGGAAGTAGTTCTGCGCCGCCGCTTGCTGGCCTTTCGGTAGCTCGGCCCGCACCTGTCCAATGAGTTCCCGCAGCTCCTGCTCACTCTCGGGATGCTCCCGCAGGAAGTCCGTCATCCGCCGCTGCCAGGTCCGGGCTAGGTCTTCTCGCGCCTGTTCCCGTTCGGCTGCCTCGGCGCGTTCTACGACCCCGGCGTCCGCCTCAATCTGACCGGCGATGACCTCTTCGCTACCGCCTCGACCCAACAGCCGAGCGAACCCGTCACGTGCACTCTGCCACGCATCGGTAGCCATCGCTCCGACCAGAGCCGTGCCGCCAGCCGCCGCCAACGCAGCCAACCCCTCAGTTAACATGGCCCCCACCCTTGTCGATTAAGTGAAAGTCACCCGGCCAGTCTCGAAGCGGCCGAGAGTGCACCGTATTATCCGCCAAATCCTGACGCAACGCAGCCTTTCAACTACAGCAGTCAAGATCGTCTCACGCCCCGTGGAACGAAGCTGGCGTACTTGTGTACGAGCTGCCGTCCCAATGTGCGGGAGTCCCGACGGAGCGCATCGTGGTTCGATACGCGAGCCTCGATGGGGGCGAGGAACTGCGTAGGAGACCACTCGATGCTGACTGTCGGCCGGGCTGTCACTGACGTCTTCTCGACTGCTCAGTCGGGGTACCTGGGGGGCGATGCTGGTCGCGCTGGTTGTCCTTTGCTCCGTACGGCAGCCATTGGAGTGAATGCGGTTCAGGGCCTGTAGACAACGTCGGCGTGAGGTCGGCGGAGGGGCTTTGGCCGGTGTCCTGCCCGGTTTGGGGTCGGGCAGCTGGACCGTCAACGCGCTCGGCACCGACCGGGCACGGCTGACCCTGCGGCAGGAGTGCCGCACGGGTCTGGTCTTCACCGGAGCGCGGGGAGGCCAGCTCCGCCGGAACAACTTCCGGCGCATCTGGCTGCGCGCCATCGAGGCGACCGGGCTCGGGGACGTTCACTTCCATGATCTCCGGCACACCGGGAACACCCTGGCTGCGACCGGTGGCGCGACGACGCGCGAACTGATGCAGCGTATGGGGCACTCGTCGGTGCGGGCCGCTCTCATCTGCCAGCATCTGGTGAACGGTCGTGACCACGCCATCGCCGACCACGTCGATCGTCAGATCAGGAAGGTCCGAGAGCGGGACGGGTGATGTGGACTCGTTGTGGACTCGATCTGGCACGTAT
The DNA here is from genome assembly GCF_042802855.1 of Streptomyces sp. NPDC057445. Taxonomy (NCBI): domain Bacteria; kingdom Bacillati; phylum Actinomycetota; class Actinomycetes; order Kitasatosporales; family Streptomycetaceae; genus Streptomyces; species Streptomyces sp. NPDC057445. The sequence goes on from NZ_JBHVDH010000001.1 coordinate 373,687, forward strand.
CTGGCACGACGCCCGTCCCCCGCCCCCGCGGCTGAGGAACGAGCAAGGCCCAGGCTCTCGGCTTACCGCCGGTGACCTGGGCCTTTGTCGTGCTTCCTACTGGTGGGCGCGGACGGTTTCGAACCGCCGACATCTGCTTTGTAAGAGCAGCGCTCTACCCCTGAGCTACGCACCCGGAATGAGCCAACAGCGTACATGGACCATGGGTGGGTGCCGCAAACCGGATGTTCGGGTGGCACGGGGGAAAGCCCCACCGCGGAGTAGGTGGGTGGCCGGATCGTCGGGTGGGGCGGGGGTACCTACCGTTGGGGGAACATCGCAGCTCAGCACCTTGGGGGAATGATCATCGTGGACACATGCCGCCACCGCGCACGCACCCGTACGAGGGCCCTTGGTGCCGCCGCGGTCGTGATCGTCGCGTTCGCCGTCACCGGGTGCGGTACCGCGGATGCCGGGGAGGGGCCGGTCGAGCGGAAGTCGTTCGCGTTCAGCGGGAAGAGCCTGACCATCGACGCCCGGAACTCGGAGGTCGAGCTCGTGCCGGCCGATGTGCGGTCCGTGGAGGTGGAGCGGCAGGTCGACGGCTGGGTGTTCATGGGGAGCGGGCCCGATCCGGTGTGGGAGATGAAGGACGGGACGCTGACGGTCGGGGTGACGTGCGACGCCGTCTCGAGCGACTGCGAGGCGCGGCATTCGGTGAAGGTGCCGCGCGGGGTCGCCGTCACCGTGCGGGGTGACAACGGGAGCGTACGGGCGACCGGGTTCGACACGGCGTTGACGCTGCAGTCGGACAACGGAGAGGTGACCGTACGCGACTCCAGCGGGCCGCTGAAGCTGGTCAGTGACAACGGCGAGATCAACGGCGAGCGGATCGCTTCCGGGAACGTGTCGGTGAGGTCCGACAACGGGTCGGTGAAACTGGCCTTCGTCAAGGATCCGGACCTGGTGGACGGCGTGAGCGACAACGGTGCGATCACCATCGAGGTGCCCGGGTCGGGGGCGTACGACGTGACGGCGTCGGCCGAGAACGGGGACACGTCGGTGGACGTGAAACAGGACCCGCGGAGCCCGCATGTCATCAAGACCCGCAGCGACAACGGAGAGGTTGTCGTACGGGCGAACTAACCGACCCGTGTGTTCGTCCTTACCTGGTGGGAGAATTAACCGGCAGGGCGGACACGGCACGGGAGAGGGATGTGACGGCGACACACGCGCGGCCGCACTCAAAGCAGGGGGCGAGAGCGGGTGTCGCGCGGGGTGTGCGGGACGTGCTCGCCCTGGTGATGCTGCCACTGCCCCTGGTCCTCGCAGCGCTGCCCACGGCTTTCGCCGCGGGCGGTGGCGGAAGGGCCCGCTGGTTCGGGGGCCGCGGCGAGAGTCAGCGGGCCGAGGCGCAGGCCGCGAAGGACGCTGCCGCCGCCGCATTCTACGAACTGGACACAGCTCAGCGCGATCTCCGGATCTCGATCGAGACGATCAGCGCCGTGGACAGCTCGCCGGATGCGCGCAGGGTGGTGGAGGAGTTCGCGGCGCTGGGGCGCCGGATCGACGAGGTCAGCCATGGCTACATCAAGGCCGTCGACGCGCACGATCTCGACCGGGACGACCTCGACGCATCGGTCGCGGCCCGGGCGCGTACGGAGCTGACGAGCGCGAAGGACGAACTCGAACGGGTCAAGGGGGAGCTCGAAAGGTTCGCGCAGGGTCTCGGGCCGTTGCTCGACAAGGCGGAGACCCAGCTGGCGCGTCTCGCGCCGGCGGTCGAGCGGGCACGGCAGGCGCTCCTTTCCGCGAGCAATGCTCTCGATTCGGTACGGGGATCCGGTCTGCGAGCGGATGATCTCGCCGCCCGCCTCGCCGCGCTCGCCCCCGAGCTCACCAAGCTCAATGAGGGCGCCGGCCGGCACGGTGTCGCCGACACCCTGCAGCGCGCCGACCGGGTCGTACGCGATGCCGAAGCCGTACGGACCGAGGCCGAGCGGCTCCCCGAGCGTGCCGCCGAGATCGACAAGCGGCTTGTGTCGCTCCGGACCCGCGCCGAAGCCCTCACCACGCGCGCGGGCGGTGTCGAACCGGTGCTCAGCGAGCTGCGCCGCCGCTTCACCGTCGCGTGCTGGCAGGATCTGCAGCCCGTTCCCGCTCAGGCCGCCGAGAACGTCCGCCGGGCCGAGGAGAAGCTCAAGGAGGCGGGCCAGGCGCGCGACGAGCAGCGCTGGCCGGACGCCACCGCACTGCTCGGTACGGTCAGATCCCTGCTGAACAGCACCGATGAGGCGGTCTCCGCCGCAGGCGACCGACTGCACCGCCTCGACGCCGTCGCCAAGGATCCGGAGCAGGAGATCCAGCGCACCCGCTTCGCGATCCGCGACGCACAGCGGCTGGCCATGGCCGGCCGCAGTACGCCGGACCCGCGCCACGCCCGGCCCCTGGACGACTCCGTGGCCCGGCTGGACCGCGCCGTCGCCGGTCTAGAGGGCCGGCATCCCGACTACTGGCATTTCCTCACCGAGACGGAAGCGGTACGGCAGACCGTGGCCCACGTCGTCGAACAGATCCGCGATGAGCGCGGCGGCGCCGGCGCTTGAGCACGGCCGACTGCCTGAGCCGTGTGGCCTGCCCCGCATGACCCGCACCGCGTGACCCGCACCGCGTGACCCGCACCGCGCGGCCTGATCGCATGGCCCTGAGCCCATGTCCCTGGTCCCCGGTCCCCGGTCCCAGGTCCCGGTCCCAGGTGCCTGACCTGCGCGAGGCTCCCTGCCACGGCCCGATCGCCGGTCCCGGTCCGCCCGCCCGAGGATTTGTCGGGCCGCCGGTGCGGGCGGATGCTGTATGGAGGTATGTACGGCCACAAAGGAGGCCGATATGGCATCCACGCAGGTATCGCAGCCCCAACAGCCCAAGGGCAGCTTCCGCGTCGCACTGGACGAGCACCTGCCCGTCGATCACCGCTTGAGCCGTGTCTACCGGGTGGGCGCCGGACTCATGGGGCTGGTGCTGCTGGCCTTCGGAATCCTCGGACTGACCCACAACATCGGCTTCTTCGACATCGGCCACCACAGCGTCGCGGGCCTCAACACCAACGGTGCGCTGAGTGTGCTGTCCATCTGTGTGGGACTGCTGCTCTTCGTCGGCATGGTCATCGGCGGCAACTTCGCCTCGACGCTGAACATGGTGCTCGGCGTCCTCTTCATCCTCAACGGATTCATCGGCCTGGGCATGCTCGACACCGACTACAACTTCCTCAACTTCCGGATCCAGAACGTGATCTTCAGCTTCATCGTGGGGGTCGCGCTGATGTGGTTCGGGATGTACGGCAGGGTCGGCAGCGCCCTCCCCCACGACAATCCGTACTGGAAGGCCCGCCATCCCGACCAGGCTGCCGAGGAAGAGCGTGCCCGTCAGGGCTAATCTGTCCGCATGCCCCGTTACGAATACCGCTGCCGCTCCTGCGACGACACCTTCGAGCTGAGCAGGCCCATGGCCGAGTCCTCCGTGCCCGCCGTCTGCCCCGCCGGGCACGAGGACACCGTGAAGCTGCTGTCCGCCGTCGCCGTCGGCGGGACGAGCGCAGCCCCGGCCCCCAGCAGCGGCGGAGGCGGGGGCGGCTGCTGCGGTGGTGGCTGCTGCGGCTAGCCGGACGGCCGCACGGCCCGGCAGTCAGAGCGTTGCCGCCGCGTCCGCCGTCGCGCCCGCGCCCGCGCCCGCGCCCGCGCCCGCGCCCGGATGATCATCAGCCGTGGCCGTAGCCGCTGCCGAGGCCGGTGTCGGGACCCTCAGCGACGACGTCGCGCTCGCCGCCGCCGCGAAACACCGCACGATCTCCTCGCCCGCCGCGACTCCCCGCTCCGGGAGCACGGTGATGTGCGGGGCGGACCAGCCCGTGTCGGCGAGTTCGCCGTGGGACGGCCGGAAGGCGTGGTCCGCGGTGAGGAGGAGGTCGGCGTCGAGCAGCGAGTCACCGGCGGCCAGCACCACCTCCGCGCCCGTGCGGCGGACGAGTTCGTGGACAGCGGCGCTCTTGGTGAGAGGCTTCGGGACGGCGTAGATCTTGCGGCCCTGGAGGGAGACCGTCCACCCCCGGGGCTCCGCCCATGCGGCGAGTTCCCGCGTCCAGCCCTCCGGCAGCAGCGAACGGTCGACGACGAGGTAGGCGAAGAGATCCTCCGCGACCCGTTCCTTCAGCACCCACGCCGGGTCGGCTGTCGCCAGCAGATGCGCGCGGACCTCGGCCAGCGAGGCGCATTCGTCGGCGAGACGGGCCGCGACGGAACGCTGCCAGTCCGGGTCGGACTCGCCGTCGACCAGCAGATGCCCGCCGTTCGCGCAGATCGCGTACCGCGGCGCGGGGCCGGGCAGATGGATCCGGCCGTACTGCTCGCGCGTCCGCGTCGTCGTCGGTACGAAGACGGACGTGCGGGCCACCTCGGGCAGCAGCACCGCGGCGGCCTCCGTCATGTAGGACAGGGGCTTGCTCTCGTACACCTCGACGCAGAGCAGTCGGGGCGCCCGGGCGTCCGGCACGGTCAGCTGCAGGGCCGCCGCGGAGTAGATGAGCGTGCGGTCGAGGTCGCTTGCGATCAGGACGCTCGCGTGCGCCCCGTCGGCGTTCAGGGCGTTCGTGGTCACTGCGCGGCCACCGCCTTGCCGTCGGCGCCGGTCGCCCCGCGCGTGTACCGGGGGTGGATCAGCCCGACGCAGGTGTACGGCAGGTCGTCGACCTCCTCGACCGGTACGCCGCGCTGCTCGGCCAGCAGCCGTACGTGCTCGAGGTCGGCGCCGGCGCCACGCTTGGCCAGGATCTTCCAGGGGACGCGTCGCAGCAGGACACGGGTCGTCTCGCCGACGCCCGGCTTCACGAGGTTGACGTCGTGGATGCCGTACTCCTCGCTGATCCGCTCCACTGCCGCCCAGCCGGCCCACGTGGGTGCCCGGTCCGCCGACAGCAACTCCTTGACCTCGGTGTCCACGGCGTCGGACACCTCGTCGAAGCGGTCCGCGACGGTGTCCAGGAAGTGGCCCGACACGTCCGCCGCGGCCAGTTCGCGGTAGTACTTCGCACCGTGGAAGTCGTACGGACCGACCAGGTCCGCGCGGAGCACCGTACGCGAAATCAACCCGGAGACCGTGGAGTTGAGGCATGCGGAGGGGATGAGGAAGTCCTCGCGGGTGCCGTAGGTGCGGACGCAGCCGCCCGGGTCGGCGAGGACCGCGATCTCGGGGTTGAAGCCGTCGAACTCACTGACTGCGGTGGCCAGTTCGCGCGTGATGGCGCCCTTGCCGGTCCATCCGTCGACGAAGACGACATCCGCCGGGTCGTGGTGGGCGGCCAGCCAGCGCAGCGCGTTCGTGTCGATGCCGCGGCCGCGGACGATCGACACTGCGTAGTGGGGCAGGTCCAGGCCGTGGCGGTACTGGGCCCAGCGGCGCATCAGTACGCCGACGGGGGTGCCGGCGCGGGCCAGCGACACGAGGACGGGACGCGCGGACCTCTCGGCGAGGACGGTCTCCGTGACCGTGCCGACCGCGCGGGCGATCCGGACGGCCGAGGTCTCGAGCGCGGCGCGGAACAGGTCCTGGTACCGGGCGCTGGGCTGGTACTCGACCGGCAGGGACTCGGCGTAGTGCGCGCCACCGCTCTGTATCGCCTCTTCGCGCTCCTCCGTGGGCGCTTCCAGCTCGACGTCCGAGAGGTCCTGGAGCAGCCAGCCGACCTCTTCGGGCGCGTAGGAGGAGAAAGCGGGGCCGCGGAGGGGCTCGGGCAGCATGGGTTCCCTTTCGGGAGCGGGGACGTGACTCGGGACGACGGCGAGGACGACGTGCGGTATGTGCTCGGCGAGCTGCGCCAGCAGCCCGTCGGGGTGGTGCAGCTCGGGAGTGTCGGCGGCCGAGTCGACGACGGCGACGACGGCGTCGAATCCGCCGCCCACGACGTTGTACGCGTACCGCTCACCGGGCCCGTCGGCCGGGTCGTCATGCGCCGGGAAGACGAGTCGGCTCCGTATCGCGTAACCGGGGTCGTCGATGGCCAGAACCGGTGACCTCGTCGTCGTCGAGTAGAGCACCTCGCGGTCGCCATGCTGTTCGAGGGCCTGGGCGAGCCTCAGCGGCGCGTACATCAGCTCCTCGCAACCGAGGACGAGGACGCGCTGCGGCGCCGTTGCCGGGCCGGACGCGGGCCTGTCCGCCGGTTCCGGCGCCGTCACGTCCTCCGGGGCGGTCGCCTCGTCCGGCACCGTCGTTTCCGGGGTCAGGTTCGGCACCCCCGCGACCGTGGCTGCCTCACGCTGCGGCCAGGGGGCCGCCGCGGCCACAGCGTGGTCCAGCGCGGTGGCGATACGGACCGCCATCCCGGGCAGTGCCGCCTCGAGCTCCGCGCGGTGTTCGGGCCTGAAGCCGTGCCGGCCACCGTCGGGGACACCCTTGGGCCAGCCGAGGTCCACCCGCAGGGCGGTACGCGCGGCGGTACGCGTGGCGGCCTGGCGGAGCGGTACGCCCTCGGGCGCATCCGGCTCGGAGAACTCCGCGCCCGGGGCCACCGGCCCCGAGCCGCAGGCAGAAGGCCCCGCCGGAGTGGCGGGCCCGGCCATTTCGGCAGGCCCCGCAGGAGTGACAGGCCCCGCCGGTCCGGCAGACCCTGGCGTACGCGCAGACCCTGCCGTACGAGCAGACCGGGGCCCCGCCGCTGCCGCGAGCTCATGCTCCGCCACCAGCGCCTGCCCCTTCTCCAGCACCCCCTCCGGCAGCCGCACCGTCCCTCCGGCCGTCGCCACCAGATCTATCCGGGCGCCGATCTCCGCCGCGAAGGCCTCCAGACGGCCCGCGTCCGCCGCCGAGCGCATGTCGACCAGGGCGACGACCACGTACCGCTCGCGCGGGTAGCGCTCGTGCAGGTCGCGGATCGTGTTGAGCACGGTGTTGCCCGTGGAGAACTCGTCGTCGACCAGCACCAGCGGTCCCGCCCCCGCCAGCAGCTTGGGGTCTTCCGGGAGGAGCAGATGTGAGGTGGCGTGCGAGTGGGACTCCTCGAAGCCGCCCGCTGCGGCGACTCCGGCGACGGGGCGGCGGGTCGAGTGGAGGTAGGGCGCGAGGAAGAGGCCGTCGGCCACGGAGTGGCCGAGACCGGTCGCGGTCTCGGCGTACCCGAGGACCACCGACCGCGCGGCCTCCTCGTCCCCGAGCAGCTCGCGGACCCGCACGCCCAGCACGAATCCGTGGCCGTAGACGGCCCCCGGGCGCTGCGGCACATGCTTGCCCAGCACGTGCGACACCAGCAGATGCGCCCGCTTCGGATTGCGCCGCAGGGCCAGGCCCAGCAGATTCTTCAGCCCGTCGTCGCCGACGAGCTCGACTCCCAGCCGCTGGGCGACCCAGCTACCCGACCACACCACTTTCGTTCCGCTCTCCTTCGTCATCAGCCGGCCAGCCCGGCGGTCAGCAGCTCCACGAAGCCGACGTCCTCGCGTGCGACGCCGAACACCTCGGCGCGCCGGAGCGTGCGCTCAGCCCAGGCGCGGTGGGGCTTCACCTCGTTCATCTTGTTCGTGTACGCCGAACGCATCACTCCCCCACCTCCCCGCTCCGGGCGAAGGATGTCCTGCGCGTCGCTGAATTCCTCATGGCTGACGACCGACAGTGCGTGTACGGGAAGCACATGCGAGGGGTGGATGCAGGTCTTGCCGACCAGTCCGTTGGCCCGGTCCATCTCGATCTCCCGCAGCAGTCCGTCGAGGTCGTGCTCGATCAGTGCGGTACGAAGCTTCTCGGCCCGCACCTCCATGAAGGGGCTGCGCCGGAGCTGGGGCTTGAATATGCGCTCCTGGAGCCGGAAGTACTCCCACACCGGGCCGGTGATGGTGAATCCCGTTCCGTCGGCGCGGCCGAGGACATTGACGACGTCGGCGATCACATTCGCGACGATCTGGACATCGTACGCCGTCATGTCGGGAGAGCGGCGCAGTCCGTACGCCGAGCAGAAGTCGGTGACGCCGAGGCGCAGCGCCAGCACCCGGTCCCGGTGCTTGTCGACGGTACGGGCTATGCCGGCCAGGGTCTCCGCCCTGCTCTCCAGGTACAGCAGCTCGGGCGACTCGAGCACCGGCATCGCGTAGAGCCGCCGTCCGCTGCCGGTCTCGGCGGCGCTGAGGGCGTCGAGGAAGGCCGTACCGCGCTCCTCGGTGAATTTCGGTAGTACGAATCCGGACAACAACCGGACCGTGTCGCCGAGACGCCGGACGAGGTCCGGGATCTGACCCGGTTCCCGGACGCGGACGAAGAGCAGCGGTAGCCCGGCGCCGCTCGCGGCGAGGTCGGCGAACTGGCGCACCAGGTTCTCCTCTGCGCCCTTCACCTCGGCGTCGTCGATGGAATCCTCCAGGCAGAGGACCATGGAGACCACTCCACGGGCAGCCTGCTTGAGGACGTCGTCCGCAAGCCGGGGCCGGGTCGCCGGGCTGTAGAGCGTGGCTCCGAGTGCGACCGACAGCAGGCGTGCCGGGGAGTCGGCGTCGAACTCCGACGGCTCCCTATGGAACAGTTCCTTCCGTGCAGTGCCCGGGATATGCCCGAAATGACGCATGTGAATCCCCCGTACTGCCGTTACGGCCCTGTCGTCTGGTGGCCGGTAATAGTACGTAGGTGCAGGTGTCAAGAGTTCCCCACGTGCATGAAATCCAGGTAACTCGACCTCGTTCCGTCCCCGACTCAGACTGCCCGCCTACGGGCATGCGCATGCCCACCCCCGTCCTACCGTGCCCCGCGTCGTCCGCTTCCCGTGCCCCGCGTTGTCCACGCGGGGCACGGGAAGGCAGGATGACGGGCATGACGCACGCGATGCTGAAGGGCTCGAACGTTCCGCTCGGAGTGACGGCGGTGCGGGCCGTACTGCGCTGGACTCCCGGCCCCGGGGTCCCGGACGTGGACGCCTCCGCCCTGCTGCTGGGCACCGACGGCCGTGTGCGCTCCGACGAGGACTTCGTCTTCTACAACCAGCCCCGCCACCCCTCCGGGCTGGTTCGGCTGATGCCGAAGAAGCGGGTCGCCGACTGCCTGACCGACACCGTCCAGGCGGATGTAGGCGCTCTCGACGCGTCGGTCGACCAGGTGGTGCTCGCAGCCTCGTCCGACGGCGGCAGCTTCGCCGGCGTGCGGGATCTGCGGATCGCGGTGTACGACGCCGGGACCGCCGACGGTGAGCCGCTGGCCGTGTTCGACGTCCGGCCCGAGACGGGCGAGGAGACGGCGATCATCTGCGGTGAGCTCTACCGGCGCGGGGAGGGGTGGAAGTTCCGCGCGGTGGGACAGGGGTACCCGACCGGTCTGATCGGCCTGGCCACGGCGTTCGGCATCTCGGTGGACGAGTCCGAGCAGCAGGCGCAGGGCGAGGCGTCCGCGCAGTCCCGGCCGGAGCACCGGCAGCAGCCGGCGACGCAGCAGCTCCCCGAGGCGCAGACGGCCACGCCCACGGGCTCCCCGGCATCCCCGGCGTACGGCTATCCGCAGCAGCCGCAGGCCCAGCCCTCCACGCAGCCCGCCTACGGCTACCCCCAGCCGGCCTCGCCGGCGCCCCAGCCCGCGTACGGCTATCCGCAGCAGACCTCGCCGCAGCCGTCGGCCCAGCCGGCCTACGGCTATCCGCAGCCCGCCGCGGCGTCCGCCCCCGCACCCGACCCGAACTTCCGGCTTCCTCCGATGGGCCCGCAGTTCATCCGCCAGTGACGCCGGACGCGGACGGGCGACACGGCCCTGCGCGTCGGGGGGTCCCGCTTCAGGCCTTGGTCTTGTAGCCGCGGCCCCACTGCAGCCCCCAGCCGTACAGCCGGTCCAGCTCCGCCTGGAATCCGTACACGAACTTCACCTCGCGGCGCACGACGAGTTCGCCCTTGACGTTCTCGACGCTGAACACCGCGCATGAGCGGGCCTGCGGGGCGCGCTCGTCCAGTTCGATCTCGACGCGCGGCCCGTTGCTCGGGTACAGCGTCACCTTCGCGTGCGTGCGGTCGAAGGCCGGTGTCTGGTCGTAGATGTACACGAAGAACAGCAGCCGCTTGATCGACTCGCGGTGGTCGAGATTGACGAACAGGGTCTCGCCCGACGGCGCGCCGAACCGGTCGTCGCCGCTGAGCCTGACGTACGGCGGCTCGTTCAGGCTCCCGAAGAGGCTGCCGAGCGGCTGTACGACGCCCTTGCTGCCGTCCGCCATCTCGTAGAGGCACCCCAGGTCGAGGTCCACGTTGACCACGCCCTGGGTGTGCGCCTGGACCAGCTCGGGCTGGAACAGCTTGAACGGGTGCCGCAGGAGCCGCCCGCTCTGCCTGGAGCGGCCCTCGATGTCGGAGGTCCGCATCCGCCAGGACAGATTGACCCGGAGGTTGCCGGTGGCCGCGCCCTGCTTGCTGAGCGAGACCTGCGGATGCCGCTTGGTCAGCTGAATGGAGTTGGTCGACGCGCTGCCCGAGTCGAACTGTGCCGCTCCCCTGCCCTGCCACCAACCGTCCCAGAAGGCCATGTCCCACCCCTGACTGCGCCCGGCCGTTTCCCCCGGCCGGTCCGATGTGTACGCGGGCGCCGATGCGACCGCGGGCCCGCTGAACCACGCGGGGCGGCCCGGAGGCCGTGTCCTGCCTCCGGGCCGCCCCGCTGAGAGCGTTCCTCAAACCCCGGGCCGTCACACTTCCCCGGGCGTGGGCTGCTTCGCGTCCGCCGGCTACTTCGCGTCAGCCGTTTCCGCCTCTGCTGCCTCTCCCGCCTCGATCTTCCTGTTGCGCCTCACGGAGGAGAAGAAGGACGCGGCGATCAGCACGACACCGATGAGACCGGTGATGATCTCGCTGATCTGGTGCTCGATCGTGATGAGCAGGATGACGGCGAGCGCGCCGATGGCGTAGTGCGCGCCGTGCTCCAGGTAGACGTAGTCGTCGAGGGTGCCCTGGCGGACCAGGTAGACCGTGAGCGACCGGACGTACATGGCGCCGATGCCGAGGCCGAGCGCCATCCAGAAGATGTGGTTGGTGATCGCGAAGGCGCCGATGACACCGTCGAAGGAGAACGACGCGTCGAGCACCTCCAGGTACAGGAACAGGAAGAAGGCGGCCTTGCCGGCCAGGCCGACCGCGGAGAGCTGCTTGCCCTCGGCCTTGGCCTTCTCCTCCTCCTCGTGCTCGCGCTCCTCCTCTTCCTCGAGCTTGTCCTCGAAGTAGCCGGAGAGGCCGCCGACGATCAGATACGTGATCAGACCGGCGACGCCGGAGAGGAGCACGGTGGCGGACTTGTCCGCGTAGCCGGTGCTGGTGTGGGCGTGCGTCGCGAAGGTCATCGCGGTGACGAGCAGGGCGATCAGGGCGATGCAGACCGACAGCATGTCGACCTTGCCGAGCTTGGCGAGAGGGCGCTCCAGCCAGGCGAGCCACTTGATGTCCCGGTCCTCGAAGATGAAGTCGAGGAAGATCATCAGCAGGAACATGCCACCGAAGGCCGCGATGGCCGGGTGGGCGTCGGTGACCAGGGCCTCGTACTTCTCCGGCTCGTCGAGCGCGAGCTGAACGGCCTCGATCGGCCCGACCTTGGCGCTGATGGCGACGATGGCGACGGGAAAGACCAGCCGCATACCGAACACCGCGATGAGAACGCCGACCGTGAGGAAGATCTTCTGCCAGAAGGCATTCATCTTCTTCAGGATTCCGGCGTTGACGACCGCGTTGTCGAACGACAGCGAGATCTCGAGGACGGACAGGATCAGAACGATCCCGAACGCCTCCCACCCCCACTGCCAGGCGGCGAATGCGAGGCCGAGCGCCGTGATGGCGAACGACCAGCCGAAAGTTCTCAGGACCACTGCCTATCCCATCGGTTTGTACGGACCCCGCGAGAACAGGTCTCCCCCGCGCCGCGCCCGGCTTTACGAAACGTTGACCCCGAAGTCTAGAGCGATACCGCGGAGCCCCGACGCGTACCCCTGTCCCACCGCACGGAACTTCCACTCGCCCCCGTACCGGTACAGCTCACCGAAGATCATCGCGGTTTCCGTCGAGGCGTCCTCGCTGAGGTCGTACCGCGCGAGCTCCTGGCCGTCGGCCTGGTTCACGACGCGGATGAACGCGTTGCTGACCTGGCCGAAGGTCTGGCCGCGGTTGTCCGCGTCATGGATCGAGACCGGAAAAACGATCTTGTCGCAGTGGGCCGGCACCGCCGGGAGGTCCACGATCAGCGACTCGTCGTCCCCCTCACCCTCGCCCGTCAGGTTGTCGCCGGTGTGGGTGACCGAACCGTCGGGGCTCGTCAGGTTGTTGTAGAAGATGAACCATTCGTCCCCGAGCACCCGGCCCGTCTGGCAGAGCAGCGCGCTGGCGTCGAGATCGAAGGGTGCTCCGGTGGTGGAGCGCGCGTCCCAGCCGAGTCCGACGAGGACCTGGGTGAGGTTCGGTGCGGCCTTGGAGAGGGAGACATTGCCTCCCTTGGCGAGCGTGACGCCCATGACGGTGTGTCCTCCCCTTGGATGTACGGAATTGCAGGCGCGTCCGGCGCCGCACGGATGGTGTGCGGCGCCGGACACGGTCGTACAGCCGACTGGCGGCTTCGGTTGTGGCTCAGACGTTGACGCCGAAGTCCTGCGCGATGCCGCGCAGGCCCGAGGCGTAGCCCTGGCCGATGGCGCGGAACTTCCACTCCGCGCCGTTGCGGTACAGCTCGCCGAAGACCATGGCGGTCTCGGTCGAGGCGTCCTCACTGAGGTCGTAGCGGGCGAGCTCCGCCCCGTCCGCCTGGTTCACGACGCGGATGAACGCGTTGCGCACCTGGCCGAAGGACTGCTGACGGGTCTCGGCGTCGTAGATGGAGACCGGGAACACGATCTTCTCGATGTCCGCCGGCACACCCGCCAGGTTCACCTTGATCTGCTCGTCGTCACCCTCGCCCTCACCGGTGATGTTGTCACCGGTGTGCTCGACAGAGCCGTCGGGGCTCTTGAGGTTGTTGAAGAAGACGAAGTTTCCGTCCGTGGCGACCTTGCCCTCGGCGTTCGTCAGCAGCGCGCTGGCGTCGAGGTCGAAGTCGGTACCGGTGGTGGTACGGACGTCCCAGCCCAGACCGACGGTGACCGCGGTCAGGTTGGGGGCGGCCTTGGTCAGCGAGACGTTGCCGCCCTTGCTGAGGCTGACTCCCACGAGTCCTCCCAAGTGGTTTTCAGGGGCAGCGCCCCCGTCGTGCGATGGCATCGGATCAACGAGTGGATCCTAGTGACGGGTTCCCTGCCGAAACAGACACATGGGCCGAAGAACATCAGAGCGCGTCGAGCGCCTTGACGTAGTCGTTCAGATCCCGGGCGTCGGGGAGGTCGTTGACGACGCTCCAGCGCACGATGCCCTCCTTGTCGATGACGAAGGTGCCGCGGACCGCGCAGCCCTTGTCCTCGGCGAAGACGCCGTACGCCCGCGAGGTCTCGCCGTGCGGCCAGAAGTCCGACAGCAGCGGGTACTCGAGGCCCTCCTGCTCGGCGAAGACCCGCAGCGTATGGATGGAGTCGTTGGAGACGGCCAGGAGCTGGGTGTCCTCGTTGACGAACCTGGGCAGCTCGTCGCGCAGCGCGCACAGCTCACCGGTGCACACCCCGGTGAACGCGAACGGGTAGAAGAGCAGCACCACGTTCTTCTCGCCGCGGAACCCGGCGAGGGTCACGGTGCGCCCGTGGTTGTCCTTGAGCGCGAAGTCCGGGGCCTTGGTACCGGCCTCGATCGCCATGTCCACTCCATCCCTGCGAAGGTCGTGACGGTTGTCCGGGGCCATGAACGGCCCCCGGAGGGTCCACCCTACGCACAGGGCCCCCGCCGACAGCCGTCGGCAGGGGCCCCGGGACAGCCGGCGCTCAGCGCTTGGGCTTCGCCGCCTTGGGCGTGACCAGCCTGCTGCCGGTCCAGTCCTTTCCGGCGTTGATGCTCTTCGTCTGCGAGAGGCCGGCCGTCTGGGCGGCCTCGTTGATGTCGCTGGGCTCGACATAGCCGTCACGGCCGGTCTTCGGCGTCATCAGCCAGACCGTTCCGCCGTCATCGACCAGCCCGATGGCGTCAACCAGGGCGTCCGTAAGGTCTCCGTCCTCGTCGCGGAACCAGAGCAGGACGACGTCCGCCACGTCGTCGTAGTCCTCGTCGGCGAGTTCCTGGCCGGTGACGGCCTCGATAGCCTCACGGAGCTCCAGCTCGACGTCGTCGTCGTAGCCGATCTCCTGGACCACCTGTCCGGGCTCGAACCCCAGCTTTGCTGCCGGGTTGGTCCGCTCCTCCGCGTGGTCCGCGGTCGCGCTCACGGCTTGCCTCCTGATCTTGTTTCGGAAAATGCTTCGGCCGCGCGCGTACGCGAGGCGTTGGCCGTAGTCCACACGGGCGGGACGGATCGCGCAAGTACCCGGCCGTCGAGACCGCCGAAACGGTGACGTTTACGGCCGTCCCGCCGCAACTCCAGGCAGCCTCGCGCCCGGGGGCACCGGAACGTCCCACCCCCTTCGCCACCTTTGTACGCTTCCGTGGCGCCGGTCCGCCAATCGGGGGTGGTTGGTTACCCATCGGTAGAGATGACGTAATTGCTCCCGGGGTACACGATGGGGAACGGTGAAATCACCCATCAACCGAGCAGTGAAGGAACAGCGTGGCTTCCGGATCCGATCGCAACCCGATCATCATTGGCGGCCTGCCGAGCCAGGTCCCGGACTTCGATCCGGAGGAGACCCAGGAGTGGCTCGACTCCCTCGACGCCGCCGTGGACGAGCGCGGCCGTGAGCGTGCCCGCTATCTCATGCTGCGCCTGATCGAGCGTGCCCGCGAGAAGCGCGTGGCCGTGCCCGAGATGCGCAGCACCGACTATGTGAACACCATCGCGACCAAGGACGAGCCGTTCTTCCCCGGCAACGAGGAGATCGAGCGCAAGATCCTCAACGCGACCCGCTGGAACGCCGCGGTGATGGTCTCCCGCGCCCAGCGGCCGGGTATCGGCGTCGGCGGCCACATCGCCACGTTCGCCTCCTCCGCCTCGCTCTACGACGTGGGCTTCAACCACTTCTTCCGCGGCAAGGACGAGGGCGACGGCGGCGACCAGATCTTCTTCCAGGGTCATGCCTCGCCCGGTATCTACGCCCGCGCCTTCCTGCTGGACCGGCTGAACGAGTCGCAGCTCGACGCCTTCCGCCAGGAGAAGTCGAAGTTCCCGAACGGACTGTCGTCGTACCCGCACCCGCGGCTGATGCCGGACTTCTGGGAGTTCCCGACCGTGTCGATGGGCCTCGGCCCGCTCGGCGCGATCTACCAGGCGCGGATGAACCGCTACATGGAGGCCCGCAGGATCGCCGACACCTCCAAGTCGCACGTCTGGGCGTTCCTCGGCGACGGCGAGATGGACGAGCCCGAGTCGCTCGGCCAGCTGTCCATCGCCGCCCGTGAGGGCCTGGACAATCTGACCTTCGTGGTGAACTGCAATCTGCAGCGGCTCGACGGTCCGGTGCGGGGCAACGGGAAGATCATCCAGGAGCTGGAGTCGCAGTTCCGCGGCGCGGGCTGGAATGTGATCAAGCTGGTCTGGGACCGCTCATGGGACCCGCTGCTCGCCCAGGACCGCGACGGTGTGCTGGTCAACAAGCTGAACACGACACCGGACGGGCAGTTCCAGACGTACGCCACGGAGACCGGCGCGTACATCCGGGAGCACTTCTTCGGTGGGGACCACCGGCTGCGGGCCATGGTCGAGGGCATGACCGACCACCAGATCCTGATGCTCGGGCGCGGCGGCCACGACCACAAGAAGATCTTCGCCGCCTATTCGGCCGCGCGTGAGCACAAGGGCCAGCCGACCGTGATCCTCGCCCAGACCGTCAAGGGCTGGACGCTCGGGCCGAACTTCGAGGGCCGCAACGCGACCCACCAGATGAAGAAGCTGACGGTCGACGACCTGAAGGGCTTCCGCGACCGGCTGCACCTGCCGATCAGCGACAAGCAGCTGGAGGAGGGGCCGCCGCCGTACTACCACCCGGGGCGCGACTCGGCGGAGATCCAGTACATGCACGACCGCCGCAAGGGCCTGGGCGGGTACGTCCCGACCCGTGTGGTGCGGTCGCAGCCGCTGGCCCTGCCGGACGAGCAGACGTACGCGGCTGTGAAGAAGGGCTCCGGCCAGCAGTCCATCGCCACCACCATGGCGTTTGTGCGGCTGCTGAAGGACCTCATGCGGGACAAGGAGATCGGCAAGCGTTTCGTGCTGATCGCGCCGGACGAGTACCGCACCTTCGGCATGGACTCGTTCTTCCCGAGCGCGAAGATCTACAACCCACTCGGCATGCAGTACGAGGCCGTGGACCGAGAGCTGCTTCTCGCGTACAAGGAGTCTCCGACGGGTCAGATGCTGCACGACGGCATCTCGGAGGCGGGCTGCACGGCGTCGCTGATCGCCGCGGGCTCGGCGTACGCGACGCACGGTGAGCCGCTGATCCCGGTCTATGTCTTCTACTCGATGTTCGGTTTCCAGCGGACCGGCGACCAGTTCTGGCAGATGGCGGATCAGCTCGCGCGCGGATTCGTGCTGGGAGCGACCGCGGGACGCACGACCCTGACCGGTGAGGGTCTTCAGCACGCGGACGGCCACTCGCAGCTGCTGGCGTCCACCAACCCGGGCTGCATCGCCTACGACCCGGCCTTCGGCTTTGAGATCGCCCACATCGTCGAGGACGGTCTGCGCCGGATGTACGGCTCCACCGCCGAACACCCCCACGGCGAGGACGTCTTCTACTACCTGACCGTCTACAACGAGCCGATCCAGCACCCGGCGGAGCCCGAGGACGTCGACGTCGAGGGCATCCTCAAGGGCATCCACCGCTTCAAGGCGGGCGAGGCCGGCGAGATCCCGGCGCAGATCATGGCGTCCGGTGTCGCGGTGCCCTGGGCCGTCGAGGCGCAGAGGATCCTCGCCGAGGAGTGGAACGTACGGGCCGATGTGTGGTCGGCGACCTCCTGGAACGAGCTGCGGCGCGAGGCCGTGGACGTCGAGCGGCACAACCTGCTCCACCCGGAGGAGGAGCAGGGCGTTCCGTACGTGACGCAGAAGCTCTCCGTGGCGGAGGGTCCGTTCGTGGCCGTCTCCGACTGGATGCGGTCCGTGCCGGACCAGATCTCCCGCTGGGTGCCGGGCCGGTACACCTCGCTGGGTGCGGACGGCTTCGGCTTCGCCGACACGCGTGGCGCGGCCCGCCGGTACTTCCACATCGACGCGCAGTCGATCGTCCTGGCGGTGCTCACGGAGCTGGCCGCGGAAGGCAAGGTGGACCGCTCGGTGCTGAAGCAGGCCGTGGACCGCTACCAGTTGCTGGATGTGGCGGCGGCGGACCCGGGTGCGGCGGGCGGCGACGCGTAGAGCCGGCACGCAGTACGTAGCGGGGTGCGAGGGACCGGGTCCCTCGCACCCCGCTTACGATGCGCGGCATGAAGGAACGAACGGCGCAGATGCGCTGGGAAGCGCACACACAGGGACCGCTCCTGGGCCTCGCCGTCGCATTCGGGCTGGCGTACGCGGTGCCGATCGTGGCGCCTGACGCACGGCCCTGGGTGCATCAGCTCTGCCAGGCCGTGGAGTGGGTGGTGTGGGGCGCGTTCGCCTGCGACTACCTGGTACGGCTGACGCTCGCGCCGTACAAGCGGCTGTTCGTCCGCAAGCATCCGCTGGATCTGCTGGCCGTGCTGCTGCCGATGGTGCAGCCGCTGCGGCTGCTGCGGGTCGTCGCCACGCTGCTGCTGGTGGGGCGGCGGGCCCGGATGGCGCCGCAGATCACCCTGACCACGTATGTGGCCGGAGCGGTGGTCGGGCTGATGATGTTCGGCTCGCTGGCGGTGCTGCACGTCGAACGGAACGCGCCCGACGGCAACATCAAAACGCTGGGCGACGCCGTGTGGTGGTCGTTCACGACGATGACGACCGTCGGATACGGCGACCACGCGCCGACGACCGGCCTGGGACGGGTGCTGGCCGTCGGGCTGATGCTGTCGGGCATCGCCCTGCTGGGTGTGGTGACGGCGAACATCGCCGCGTGGTTCATCGGCCGCTTCGAGCGGGACGACGCCGAGGAGCGGCACCAGACGGCGCTCCTCGAGGCCCTGACCGTGGAGGTCAGGGAGCTGCGTGCGGAGGTCGCACGGCTGTCCGACCCGACAGCCGTGCCCACCCAGAAGGGGAGCCCTCAGGGAACTCCCTAGAGAAGTCCGCCCCCCGGGGCGCCGGCACCGGCCGGCCGGACGACGGCCAGGACGGTGCCGATCGCTCCGAGGACGACGGCAACCACCTCGGGGATGTTGTCACCGGTCCGGCGCCGGCCCATGGCGAGCCGGCCGCAGACGACCGCCGCCGGGCCGAGGATGATCCCCGGCCCGAAGAATCCGGCGATCGCGCAGACCGGACCGAGATCCCGGGCGTCGCGCTGTCCGGCCCGCTCCCCGACCTCCTACGGCCGCGTGAACGGGGGTTCCTGCGCGTACGCGAGGTGCACCCGAAACCATTCATGGCTCCCGGGTACCCGCGTTCAGCTCTCCCAGACCTTGAAAGCTCTTACGCGGTACGGGGTTTGCGGCACCCACGTCCCGCCGCCCGGATAGGTGTCGAACTCGCCCGTCTCGGCGCACTCGGCCGACTGGTAGGTGGTGACGGGCCGGCCGGTGCGGTTGGCGAGGGCCTGGGCGCTGGTGCCCGCGGGGAGCGGAACGCAGGATTCGATGTCGGTCCCGGACAGTTCGTGCAGGTGGCGTGCGCCCTTGAAGTCCGGTTTCTCCCAGAGGCAGAGCTCGCCCGGCGCGCAGGTGCCGAGCCGTGGCTGCGGTGCGGCGGATGCGGCGGCGGGCGCCGGAGCTGCGGTCAGGGCAAGAGTGGCGGCGGCGGCGAGAACGATGGTGCGCATACGGATCGACCCCCGTGTCGTTACGGATCACTTGTCCGCACCCTGGCCGCTGCCGACGGCGACGCGGAAGACCCGCAGGACCGGTTCATCCTGATAGGCGACAGCCCCGCCGGAACCGTCCGGCGGGGCTGTCGTGCGTCACGAGGTTGACGTCGGATGTGGGCGACCGTCGGATGTGGGCGACCGTCAGATATGGGCGGCGCCCGCACCCGCCTCCGCGTTCTCGCCGCGCTTGGTGAAGAGCGCGACCGCGGCGGCCAGGACCGCGACGATGCCCGCGACGGTGAAGGCCATGCCCATGCCGGACATGAAGGTGTCGTGCGCGACGTCGGTGATCCGCGCCGCGACCGGCAGCGGGGTCTCCGGGGTGAGCGGGGCGATACCGACCTCGACCGCCTGCTCCACCGGTCCGAGCTGCTCGGGCGGCAGCGGCGGGAGCCCGGCGTCCGCCCAGTTCCCGGCGAGGTCGGAGTTCACCCTGGCCGACATGACCGCGCCCAGCACCGCCGTACCGAGGCTGCCGCCGACCTGCATGGCGGCCTGCTGCAGACCACCGGCGACACCGGACAGCTCCAGCGGCGCGTTCCCGACGATGACCTCGGTGGCACCGACCATCACCGGTGCGAGGCCGAGGCCGAGGAGGGCGAACCAGACGGACATCTGCAGCGTGCCGGTGTCCGTCGTAAGAGTGGTCATCCCGAACATCGCGACCGCCGTGCACACCATGCCGCCGACCAGCGGGATGCGCGGGCCGAACCTGGTGATGAGCGCTCCGGCGAGCGGCGACGAGACGATCATCATCGCGGTGAGCGGCAGCAGATGCAGCCCGCTGTCGACGGCGCTCATGCCGTGGACGTTCGCCAGATAGAAGGTGACGAAGAACAGTCCGCCCATGAAGGCGAAGGCCATCAGCACCATCAGGACCGTACCGGCAGAGACCGGGACCGAGCGGAAAAGCCGCAGCGGGATGAGCGGCTCCTTGACCTTGGTCTCCCAGACGGCGAACAGGACGAAGAGGACCACGGCCCCGGCCAGCCAGCCCAGGGTGCTCACCGAGCCCCAGCCCCATGCACCGGCCTTGATCAGCGGCCAGATGAGGGCGAACATCGCGCCCGAGAGCAGCACGATGCCGAGGATGTCGAACGACTTCGGCGCGCCGTGCCCGCCGGACGTCCCCTGGCCGAGGGCAGCGCGATGGTCCCTGAGGATGGCCAGTCCGAGGATCATCGCGATGACGCCGACGGGCACATTGATGAAGAAGACGGACTGCCAGCTGACGTGCTCGACGAGCACACCGCCGAGGATCGGGCCCCCGGCGGTCGAGGCACCGATGACCATGCCCCAGATGCCGATCGCCATGTTCAGCTTCTCGGCGGGGAAGGTGGCGCGCAGCAGGCCGAGCGCGGCCGGCATCAGCAGGGCGCCGAAGAGGCCCTGGAGCACCCGGAAGACGATCACGAGGGCGATCGAGTCGGAGAGTCCGATGGCCCCGGAGGCCAGGGCGAAGCCCGCGACACCGATGAGGAACGTCTGGCGGTGGCCGAACCGGTCACCGAGCTTGCCGGCCGTGATCAGCGCGACGGCGAGTGCCAGCAGATAGCCGTTGGTGATCCACTGGACATCGGCGAGCGAGGCGCCGAGGTCCTTCTGGATGGCCGGGTTGGCGATGGCGACGATCGTGCCGTCCAGCGCGACCATCATCACGCCGATGGCCACGGCGAACAGCGTCAGCCAGGGGTGGCCGCGGAGCCCCTTGGCCGGCGCGGGCTCGGGACCGTCGTCCGCCGGCGCCTTGTCGACAGTGATCTGACTAGTCATACCGAAGAGGCTAGTGTCAGCGACTGACAGTTGACAAAACATTTCATGAGTCGGTCGCTGTCATATCACTCACAGGTACGCTGAGCTGGGAAAAGCAGCAAAGGGACGGCGGAGAGCAGGCCATCAGGTGACCGGAACGGGACTCCGTGAGCTGAAGAAGCAGCGCACCCGCGACGCTCTGCTGCGCGCCGCGCTCGAGCTCTTCACGACCCAGGGGTACGAGCAGACCACGGTCGACGAGATCGCGGACGCCGTCGAGGTCTCCCAGCGCACCTTCTTCCGCTACTTCGCCAACAAGGAAGAGGCGGTCTTCGCGGTCCAGGACATGGTGGAGTCCCACTTCGTGGCCGCCCTGCGCGAACGGCCCGCGCAGGAGGGCCCGTTCGAGGCGATGCGCAGCGCGGTCCGCTCCGCCTGGGACACCATCGGCGAGGCCATCGGGGCGGTCGTCCCGGTCGAACTCCACATGCGGACCTACCAGATGATCGAGTCGACGCCCGCGCTGCTCGCCGTGCATCTGCGCCGCTCCGCCGAACTGGACGAGGAGGTCGCCCGGCTGATCGCCGCACGGGAGGGCCTGGACGTGGAGACCGACCCCCGCCCCCGCGTCGCCGTCGCCGCCTTCACCGGGGTGATGCGGGTGACCGGCCGGCTCTGGGGGAAGGGCGAGGACCCGAGCGTGGAAGCGATCCGGGAACTGACCGAGGGCTATCTCGACCATCTGGCGCCCGCCCTCGCCACCGACTGGCGTGCACCGGCGGTGGCGAGCACGGGGCCCGCCGGGCCGCCGACGGCGGAGGGGGCCCGTCCGACCGGGCCCGGCAACGCCCGTTCCGGGGTTCGGGGTGCGTCGGAGCGTACGTCCGGCGCGCACGAAGAGTAGCCGCGCGCCCCCTCCCGCCACGCGTACGCGTGATCTCTCTCACGGTCTTCACGGACGCCGTCGAGCGCCCCCTAGGCTGTCCCCTCAGTGACTCCTTTCGACTCCTCCTCCGCCCTCAACGTCTGGCGCGCCCTGCTCGCTCTCGCCGTCGTGTTCGTGCTGCTCGCGACCACCGGCTGGACCGCAGTACGACATCAGCGCGGTCCGGGCGAGCCCAAGGAGGCGGCGATCGCCGCCTGGGACAAGGCCCGGATCGGCACGCACGCGCTGCCCGACCCCGACTCGCCGCCGGCGAGACTGGCCGGATTCTTCGCCTCCATCGGCAAGCGGAAAGCGGCGGAACTGGCGGAGCGTCACCCCCTCGTCGTGGGCAACCTCAACGGCGCGCCGGTCACGTTGCGCTACCGCGCCAACCGGATCGCGCTCGCGCAGGCCCGCCAGGTCGAGGCGTGGCGGATGGACGACCCCAGGCTCTCCGCCGACGGCAGGAGTGAGGCGGTCAGGCGGATGCACCGGTTCGAGTCGATGCTCCGCCCCGGTCGGCAGATCCTCGCCTTCGACCCGTCCGGCAAGGGCCGCGCCGCCGAGGTCTTCGGCGATCTCGACCACGCCCGGCGGGTCTCTGTGATCGTCCCCGGTGTCGACACCAACCTCCTCACGTTCGAGAAGACCACGCGCAAGTACACGGCCCCGGTAGGGATGGGCCAGTCGCTGTACGACGCCGAGCGGGCGGCTTCACCGGCCACCCGTACCGCGGTCATCGCCTGGGCCGACTACACCTCACCGGCCGGTGTGGGTCTCGACGCATCGACCGGCAGGCTCGCCGTGACCGGCGCAGAACGGCTGGTGGCGCTGGCCGGGTCGCTGCCGGGCTCCGCCAGGGTGTCGCTCTTCTGCCACAGCTACGGCTCGGTGGTGTGCGGGGTCGCCGCCCGCGAACTGCCCGGCCGGGTCGGCGATGTGGCGGTCGCCGCCAGCCCCGGCATGCGCGCGCAGAGCGCGGCGCAGCTGGACACGGACGCCCGGGTGTGGGCGATGCGGGACAGCGACGACTGGATCCAGGACGTGCCGAACCTGGAGGTCGGCGGGCTGGGCCACGGCGCGGATCCGGTCGCTCCGGACTTCGGTGCGCGGGTGCTGTCCGCGGCCGGTGCCGTCGGCCATGCCGGCTATTTCGAGCCGGGTACGGAGAGCCTGTCCAACTTCGCGCAGATAGGCGTCGGTTCGTACGACACGGTGACCTGCGCGGACGGCGACGCGGACTGCCGCAGCGGAATTTACGGCGCGGCGGACCTCTGACGCGCACAGCGGCGGGCGAGGGGGCGTACGGCGGTGTTTCCTCCGAGGGGCGACGCGCGGGCGCACGCCGCCTACGATGAGGCACATGGGTGATGTGCTGGCCGGAATTCATGCCACCTGGGAGTTCGAACCGGACGCTGTACTCATCCGCTTCACACGGGGGACCCGCGGAGCGCCGAAGCTGTTCCACGCGCTGGGCGAACGTCGCATCCCCCTGGAAGCGCTGGAGTCGGTGGCCCTCTCCCCGGGCAAACGCGGCACGGTCGTGCTGCACGCGGTGCCGAGACCGGGCGCCGATCCGCTGATGGACGCGGCCTCGGGCCAGCTGAAGGAAGGCTGCGACCCGTACCGGCTCGTGCTGCCCGCCGAGCGCGAGACGCTCGCCGAGTACTACGCGGACGAGCTGCGCGCCGTACTCCCCGGTGGGAAGACCGCGCCCGCCGCCTCGTACCTGGTGTCGTCGGTGGCGACGCCACTGCAGTTCAAGGCGTATGACGGAAAAGCGACGTTCGACGGGGACAAGGTGTCGTTCCGCTGGTTCTGGACGGGCGCCTCGTCCGCGAAGTGGAAGGCGGGCGACCAGACCTTCGCCGTCTCCGAGCTGGCCGGGGTCGAATGGCGCTCCCCCGACGTCCTCGACGGACATCTGCGCCTGCTGCGG
This sequence comes from Streptomyces sp. NPDC057445, assembly GCF_042802855.1. NCBI lineage: Bacteria > Bacillati > Actinomycetota > Actinomycetes > Kitasatosporales > Streptomycetaceae > Streptomyces > Streptomyces sp. NPDC057445. The sequence goes on from NZ_JBHVDH010000001.1 coordinate 397,261, forward strand.
CGCGCGGGCGACCTGGCGGCGGACGCCCCGCAGCCCGCACAGGCCGACCAGGACCCCGCGGCGGTCGTCTTCGGGCTCGGCTACGGCCCGGTGCACGAGTCCCTGCCGTTCGCCGCGGCGGTCCTGGAGGCGGTCCAGGGCGCGTCGTCGGCCTCTGCGCCCCGGCCCGCGCCCCATGACCCCGCCGGTGTCGCCGAGCGGATGCGGCATCTGGGAGAGCTGCACAGCGCGGGGCTGGTGACGGACGAGGAGTTCTCGGCGAAGAAGGCGGAACTGCTGGCCGAGTTGTAGGGCCCGGAGGCTGTCCGCGGTGTCATACCCCGGTATGACACCGCATCCGGCCCCTCGGTACGACGCCCGGGGCCGGACCTGCCGCCTACGCTGAGCAGGCCATGTCCCGTACCCCGAACCCCCCTTCCTCCGCCCCGTCGGCCGACCTGCGCCGGTATGTGCGTGACGCCCTGCACGGCCTCGGGCATCCCTCGCACCCGCCCACCGCGCTGCTCGCCAGGTCCCCGAAGCGATGGCGGCGCAGAGCCCCGTACGTCGTCGTGCTCGCGCTCACCGCCATCCTGCTCCCGGTGACGGTCAACATCCTCACCAACGACTACGGGATGAACGCCGCACTGGCCGGGGCACTGGCCACCGGATCCGCGGCGCCCCTGCTGATGATCGCCCACCGACCGCTGCAGGCCTGGTGGATCGTCTTCCCGGTCGACATCGTCTGCGCCCTGAACCTCGGGGGCCTGCCGGTCCACCCCCACACCATCTGGCCGTGGCCGCCACCGGTCGTTCTCGGCTATCTCTTCCTCATGGTGGCCCTGGCGCTGCGCGAACCGCGCCGCACACTGGTCACGGTCTGGCTGCTGACCGGCGCGGCCGGGTTCGTGCTGCGACTGTCCGCGCCGGACCACAGCAACGGCAGCGACGTGCTGCTCTTCGTACTGAGCGCAGTGGCCCTGTTCATCGGCGGAGCGCTGCGCGAACGCGGCGACGTGCAGCGGAAGCTGGCCGAGCAGGAGACGATCAGCGAGGCGGAGCGTGCCCAGCGCACACTGCTCGAGGAGCGAGCACGCATCGCCCGCGAGCTGCACGATGTGGTGGCACACCATATGTCGGTGATCACGGTGCAGGCCGACTCGGCGCCGTACCGGATCACCGGGCTGCCGGAGGCCGCGCAGCAGGAATTCGCGACGATCGCGTCGAGCGCGCGGGAGTCGCTCGCGGAAATGCGGCGGCTGCTCGCCGTGCTGCGCAGCGACGGCTCGGAGGGCGAACGGGCGCCACAGCCGGGACTCGACCGGGTCCAGCAGCTGGTGGAGGCGACCGTACGGGCCGGGGTGCCCGCCCAGTTGTCCCTCCCGGCAGAACGGGGCGAGGTGCCGGGGGCCGTGGATCTCTCGGCGTACCGCATCGTGCAGGAGGCACTGGCGAACGTGGTGCGGCACGCGCCGGGAGCGGCGACCCGGGTGTCGGTGACGGCGGGCGACGACCACATGACGGTGCTGGTGGTCAACGGCCCCGCGGCAGAGCCGGTTTCACCGCTGGAGACCACCGGGACCGGGCACGGCCTGGTGGGGATGCGTGAGCGCGTACGGTTGACCGGCGGCACCCTGGACACCGGTCCGCTGCCGGACGGCGGCTTCCGGGTCGCCGCGCGCATGCCGCTGACGACCGTGAAGGACCCCCGTTGACCATCCGCGTGAACATCGTCGACGACCAGGCCATGGTGCGCGCCGGGTTCGCCGCGCTGCTCGCCGCGCAGGCGGACATCGACGTCGTCGGCGAGGCCCCGGACGGGCGACAGGGCGTCGCGGTCGCCCGCGCCACACAGCCGGACGTGGTCCTCATGGACGTACGGATGCCCGAGCTCGACGGGCTCGCGGCCGCGCGCGAGATCCTGTCGCCGCCGCCGGGTGCGGTCCATGTGCCGAAGGTGCTGATGCTGACCACCTTCGACGTGGACGACTACGTCTACGAAGCCCTGCGCGCGGGCGCGTCGGGCTTCCTGCTGAAGGACGCCCCGCCGGCCGACCTGATCTCGGCGGTGCGCGTGGTCGCGTCGGGCGAGGCCCTGCTTGCCCCCTCGGTCACCCGCCGCCTCATCGCCGACTTCGCCGCCCAGCGCCCCGCCCCACGCAGGAACCGCGCGACACCCCGCCCGGGCGGGCTCACCCCGCGCGAGACCGAGGTCCTGGAGCTGATCGCCTGCGGCCTGTCCAACCAGGAGATCGCCGAGCGGCTGGTCGTGGCCGAACAGACGGTCAAGACCCATGTCGGCCGCGTCCTCGCGAAGTTGGCCCTGCGGGACCGGGCGCAGGCGGTGATCTTCGCGTACGAGTCCGGGCTGGTGACCCCGGGCGACCGGTAGCCTCCGGCGGTTCCGGGTGGTGTTGCCGGTGCCGTGTGGGTCGGCCTGCCTGCCTGTCTGTCTACTTGCCTGCCTGTCTGTCTGTCTGTCTGTCTGTCTTGTCAGGCGACGGCTGTGGGCAGGGCGACACCGGTGAGGATCTCGGCTTCCGACCACAGGCGGGCGTTGATCGTGGGGTCGAGGGCGCGTCGGGTCACCCGTGCGGTGGTGGTGGGGCCGACGAGGCCGAACCGTCCGCCCGGTCCGTAGTAGCCCCCGGCGACGGCGTCGGGACTGGTTGCGGCGTACAGCAGCGGTTCTGCTCCCTGCTCGGGCTCCTGAGAAGGAAGGAAGTCGAGCGAGGTGAGCAGGGAGCGCTTCGGCTTGTCCCGTCCGAGGCTCGCGCCGGCCGTCTGGAGGTTGGTGCGGGTGTAGCCGGGGTGGGCGCCGGTGCTCAGCAGGCGCCAGCCACGCTCGGCGGCGACGGCGGCGAGGTGGCGCGTCAGCATGAGGTCGGCGAGCTTGGACTGGGCGTACGCGAGGTTGGGGCTGTAGCGGCCCCGTTCCCACTGGAGGTCGTCGAAGTGGATACGGCCGTAGTTGGCGGTGCCGCTGCTCATGGTGGCCACGCGGGGTGCGTCGGCGGCGAGGAGCACGGGGAGCAGTCGCACGGTGAGCGCGAACGGACCGAGGAAGTTGCTGCCGAGCTGCAGTTCGAAGCCGTCGGCCGTGGTCATGCGGGTGGGCGGGGCCATGACCCCGGCGTTGTTGAGGAGCAGGTCGACGGGGGTGCCGTCGGCGATGAGCGCGTCGGCGAACCCCGCGACCGAGCCGAGATCGGCCAGGTCGATCCGGCGTACCTCGATCGTCGCGTGCGGGTGCTGCGCCAGGATCTCGGCGCGGGCCTGCTCGCCCTTTGCGACGGTACGGACGGCCATCACGACCCGCGCTCCGGCAGCGGCGAAACCGCTGGGAGGTGCCCCACCACCTCGCGATGCGTCCCCTCCGCCCTCCGGGCCCGGGAGACCATGCATCTGACGCTGCGGACCGACCCTCGAAGGTCGCCGGACAGGTACTACGCGCTCTCCGGCGCCCGACGGGCGTCCGCGTAATAGCTGATCTTGTGGTCGAGGACGGCGAGCGTGTCCTGGAGCTCCGCGACCCGGGTGAGCACGTCCCTGCGCGTCGCCTCCAGCAGTTCCTGCCGCTCCCCGAGCGTGTGGGCGCCCTCGCGCACCAGCTCCGCGTACCGGACCATGTGCGCGACCGGCATCCCGGTAAGGCGCAGCTTTCCGACGAAGTCCAGCCATTCCAGGTCGCGGTTGCGAAAGCGCCGCTGGCCGGTGTGGGACCGGTCGATGTGCGGCATCAGCCCGATCCGCTCGTACCAGCGCAGGGTGTGCGCACTGAGCCCGGTCCAGGCGGCGACCTCGCTGATCGTGTAGTGGTCCTGTCCCTCCGGCCGCGGATGGGAGGGGGGCGCGGACACGCAGATGTCGGTTGTCGCGGATGTGGTCTCCAGCACCGTCATGACCTCCACGCTATGACGTTGGAGTGCACTCCAGGCAAGCGAACAACCACGCGGCCGACCATGTGAGGTCGTACTTTAAGGTCGTAGACATGCAGAGCCTGGCGTTGACCGAGAACTGGCCCGTCCCCACCGCGGCCGCCGCCGTCGTCCGAGCGGACGGCACCGTCGCCGGGGCGCACGGCCCCACCGCGCACCGCTTCCCGCTGGCCTCGGTCACCAAGCCGCTCGCCGCGTACGCCGCGCTCGTCGCCTACGAGGAGGGCGCGGTCGAGCTCGACGAGCCGGCCGGACCCGAGGGCTCCACCGTCCGCCATCTGCTGGCGCACACCAGCGGTCTCGCCTTCGACGAGCACCGGGCGACGGCCGCGCCCGGCACCCGCAGGCTGTACTCGAACGCGGGTTTCGAGGTGCTGGGCGACCACATCACGAAGGCGACCGGCATCCCGTTCGCGGAGTATCTGCGGCAGGCCGTGCTGGAGCCCCTGGGCATGACGTCCACGTCTCTCGAGGGCTCGCCCGCCAGGGACGGTGTGTCGACGGTCGACGACCTGGTGAAGTTCGCCGCCGAGGTGCAGGCGCCGCGGCTGCTCGATGCCCGGACCGTCCTCGAGGCGATGTCCGTGGTCCACCCCGGGCTTTCGGGAATCCTGCCGGGCTACGGCCACCAGAAGCCCAACGACTGGGGCCTCGGATTCGAGATCCGCGACTCCAAGTCCCCGCACTGGACGGGAGCCACGTCCTCGCCCCGTACGTTCGGGCACTTCGGCCAGTCCGGCACCTTCCTGTGGATCGACCCCGACGCACGGGCGGCCTGTGTGGCGCTGACCGACCGGGCCTTCGGGCCGTGGGCGGTCGAGGCCTGGCCGCAGTTCACCGACGCGGTACTGGCCGAGCTGCGACGCGGCTGACCTGTCCGGCTCGTCGGCCTTGGGCAGGCCGGCTCACCGCCCGCCCCTCCGGCAGCCCGCTCACCGCCCGTCGGGCGTGCGCGTCGGGGGCGGTTGTGTGTCAGCGCCGGCGTCGGCGCCGTCGCTGTCGCCGACGTCGCACGCGGCCGGCGACAGCGTCATGTCCGGCCCCTTCAGGCTCACCACGACCTGCCCGGCGGGGTCCTCGGCGTAGGCGACCGTGCAGATCAGCTGTCGCAGCCCGGTCGCTCCGAGGCCGCCGAGCTCGACCGGAACGACGGCCTCCACCTCTCCCCCTGCGGACGGGGTGACCTGCAGCAGGCCATCGGGCGGGAACGGGGGCAGCCCGCTGGTGAGTCCGGCGGCGCGCTCGCCCTCCACCGGGCCGGCGAACAGCGCGGCGAGGGTCTTCTCGGTCGACACGACCGGTGGGCCGGAACTCTCGGGCTTGAGGAACTCACCGTTGCCGAGGCCGGCCTCGCTCGAAGCGCCCATGGGCCGGGCCACCGGCCTCAGTTCACCTCCGGGCGAGGGGAAGAAGAGCAGCATCCGGTCGCCCCGTGAGGGGAAGACCTGGATGGTGGCGGGGCCGCCGGCCTCGATCACATCGGTCTCCTGGATGCCGCAGCCGGTGAGCAGCAGTGTGGCGAGCACCCCCGCCGCGGCGGACCGCGGAAGCCTCATGCCCTCGCCTCCCCCGCGCCCGTCGTGCCCCCCGTGTCCTCCGGATCCTCTGTGCCCCTCGTGCCCCCCGTGTCCCCCGTGTCCCCCGTGTCCCTTTGCCACAGCGGCATCTCGACGGTGAAGACCGCACCGGTCCCGGCGGGACCGTTCGCCGCGCGCACCGTGCCGCCGTGCAGCTTGACGTTCTCCTGGGTGATCGCCAGTCCGAGACCGCTGCCCGCAGAGCGGGTACGGGCGGCGTCGGCCTTGTAGAAACGGTCGAAGATGTGCGGAAGCACCTCGGGCCGTATGCCGGGTCCGCTGTCGGCGACCTCGGTGACCAGCACGGGCGGGCCGCCGGCACGCGCCTCGGTGCGCAGCCGTACGGTGACGGGCGCGCCACCGTGCCGCAGTGCGTTGCCGACGAGGTTGGCGACGACGAGGTCGAAGCGCCGCGGGTCGAGGCGGACCCGGATGCCGTCGGGCAGTTCGGTGCGGACCTGGTCGGTCCAGTGCCGGCTCTGGAGGGTCTTGCGGATGGTTTCTGCCGCGTCGATCTCATCGGTGTTCAGCTCGGCCGCGCGCGCGTCGAAACGGGATATCTCCATGAGGTCCTCGACCAGCACGGCGAGCTTTCCGGTCTCTGCGCTGATCAGCCGGACCGCCTTCGCGGTGTCGGGGTCCAGGTGGTCGGCGTCCTCGTCGAGAACCTCGGTGACCGCGAGCATCCCGGCGAGCGGGGTGCGCAGTTCGTGCGAGACGTCGGAGGCGAAGCGGCGGGCGCGCGCCTCTGCCTGCTGGAGCTCGTCCACCGACCGTTCGAGTTCGCCCGCCGATTCGTTGGACGTACGGGCCAGATCGGCGAGTTCGTCGCTGCCCCTGACGCGGATGCGGGTGTCGAGGCGGCCGGTGCCCATGCTGCGGGCGGCCTGTCGCAGCTCGCGGACCGGGCGCAGCACGCTGCGCGCGGCGATCAGCGCGGGTACGAGGGCGATGGCGAGGCCGGGCAGGGCGCCGTCACGGGCGGCCGTGACCAGGGCATCGACATTGGTCTGTTCGTCGTTCATCCGCATCACGGCGTAGAGGACGAGTCCGGTGGGAAGCGTGCCGCCGACACCGACCTTGAAGACGGTGGGGATGGCGATGGTCAGATACGGCTCGCCGTCCTTGACGACCCGCTCGAAGGTGCCGTTCGGCCTGGCCAGGGCGGCGCGGCGCAGTTCGGGAGTGATCACGGTGGAGGTGGCGCTGGTGCCGGAGGAGACGTGGAGCGATCCGTACTCGGCGAAGACCACCCAGGGGTGGGGCTTGCCCTTGCGGGCGACATCACGCAGTACTTCCTGCAGCGAGTCGCGCTCGACGGGCAGGGCGACGCCGAGCTGCTGGACCTGGTCGCGGAAGGACGACACCGCGGTGTCCTGGGCGGTCTCGAGGAGGGCGTTGCGTGCCTCGCGGTAGGTCAGGGCCGAGGTGGTCCCCGCGCTGACGAAGGCGACCAGCAGGAAGGCGAGGACGAGGCGGGTGCGCAGCCCGAACGCGGCGATGCGCCGGGGGCTGCGGTTGCCCCTCACAGCGGCCCGAAGCGGTAGCCGAAGCCCCGCAGGGTCTGGATGTAGCGGGGGCTGCCGGCCTCGTCCTCGATCTTGTTGCGCAGCCGCCGGACGCAGGCGTCGACCAGCCGCGCGTCGCCGTGGTAGCTGTGCTCCCAGACGTGCTCCAGCAGTTGCTGACGGCTGAACACCTGCTCCGGGGCGGCGGAGAGATGGAGCAGCAGCTTCAGCTCGGAGGGGGCGAGGGCGAGACGCCGGCCGGATTTGGCGACGGTCAGTCCCGCCCGGTCGATGGCGAGTTCGCCGTGGACCTCGACGGTGGGCCGCCCGCCGCCCGGCTCCTCGATGCGGCGCAGCACGGCCCGGATGCGGGCCTCGATCACTTCGGTGCGGGCCGGCTTGACGATGTAGTCGTCCGCGCCCGCCTCCAGCCCGACGACGACGTCGAAGTCGTCGCCGCGTGCCGTGAGCATGATGATCGGCAACTGGCTGCTCTCGCGGATCCGGCGGCAGACCTGGACTCCGTTCATGCCGGGCAGCATCAGGTCCAGCAGCACCAGGTCGGGCACGAACCCGTCGAGCGCGGCCAGTCCTGCCTCACCGGTTGCGGCGCAGCGCACCTCGTGGCCGCGGCGGCGCAGGCCGAGCTCGACCCCTTCGCGTACGGAGGGGTCGTCCTCGACGAGGAGCACGCGGGGCATCGGCAGTCTCCCAAGGGTGTGGTCAGCGCCGGGCCAGGCGGGGGCGGGCGGCGGAAAGCAGATCGGTCAGTTCGGCGAGACGCAGCGGGCGGGCGAGCAGGGCGAAGGTCAGCACGATCACCAGCGCACCGGCGGTGGTCGCCGCCGCGGCGCCGAGCGGGGCGGTACCGCGGGCCGCGAGGTGTCCGAGCGCGGCGGCGGGAAGCGCGGCGAGCAACAGCCGGGCGTGGGCGGCGACGGCTCCGGAGCGCCACGGCCGCGGCGCCGCGAGCCGGCGGCCGAGCACGTGGCCCGTCACCAGCCATCCCACGCACAGCGCCAGCGAGTACGCCCCGGCCATTCCGGTCACGGCCCAGCGGGCCGGGAGCAGCAGGTACGCGGTTGTCGACAGGCCCGCGTTGAGGCCCACGATCACCAGATTGAGCAGGAAGGGGGTGCGGGTGTCGGAGAGCGCGTAGAAGCTGCGGGAGAGGACGTACTGTCCGGAGAAGGCGATGAGTCCGGGCGCGAAGGCCATCAGGGTGCCCGCCATCAGCGCGGTGGCGTCGGCGTCGCTCTTGCCGTATCCGTAGACGAGGCTCGTCACCGGCTGCGCGAGCGCGAGGAGCATGCAGGCGGCGGGAACGACGGCCGCCGCACTGCTGCGCAGGGCATAGGACACATCGCGCCGTATGCCCGCCGTGTCGCCGTCGGCCGCGGCTGCGCTCATACGCGGCAGCAGCGCGGTGACCAGCGAGACCGTGACGATGCCGTGCGGGACGGCCCAGAGCACATAGGCGTTGTTGTACGCGCTGAAGCCCGCGCCACCGTCGATGCCGCCGTGCTCCGCCTGCGCGCCCGCCGCGGTCGCGAGCCGGGTCGTGACCCAGTACGCGAACTGGTTGGTGAGGACGAGCAGCACCAGCCATCCGGCCGACCGCAACGGCCGGGTGAGCCCGCTGCCGCGCCAGTCGAAGCGGGGCCGCCAGCGGAAGCGGGCGGCGCGCAGCGAGGGGACGAGGGCGAGGGCCTGGACGGCGATCCCGGCGGTGGTGCCCCAGCCGAGCAGCATGGTCTCGGCGGGGGTGAGCGTGTCCGCGTCGCCCGTGGCGTACGTCACCAGGTAGAGGCCGAAGACCGCTATGACGACGACGTTGTTGAGGACCGGTGTCCACATCATGGCGCCGAACCTGCCGCGCGCGTTGAGCACCTGACCGAGCAGGGTGAACAGGCCCAGGAAGAAGATCTGCGGCAGGCAGTAGCGGGCGAACGCGACCGTCATCTCGGCCTGCTCGCCCGTGTAGTCGGTGTACGCGCCGACGATCGCGGGCGCCGCCCAGACGGCGGCTGCGGTGATCGCCAGCAGGGCGACCACGCAGACGGTGAGCAGCCGGTCGGTGTACGCGGCGCCGCCGTCCTTGTGTTCCTTGGCCGCCTTGACCAGCTCGGGTACGAAGACGGCGTTCAGCGCCCCGCCGAGGAGCAGCATGTAGACGATCGTCGGTACGGAGTTCCCGACGCCGTACCCGTCGGCGGCCATCCCGAGGCCGAGCGCCGCGGCGACCACCGCGGAGCGGACGAACCCGGTCGCGCGGGACACGAGGGACCCGGCGGCCATGACGGCACCGCTGCGTGCCACGGACGGCGCGGCGTCCTTCGCCCGGTTCTCGTCGGCGGCCGGGGCGCCGACGGTGGCCGTGCTCACAGGTCTCGAGCTCACCGGCGGGCCAGATACGCCTGGAAGGCGCGGTACAGCGTGTGGTTGGCGGTGCCTGCCAAGGGTCTCTCCCACTCCCCGAGGGTCTCCACGACATGCCCGCCGGTGCCGAGCTTCCAGCGCAGCAGCCCGTACGCACGTTCGTCCGGGTCGAGTGTGGAGGGTACCCCGCGCATGTCGTACATGTCGGCCCCGAGGGCGTGGGCGTCGAGCAACATCCGCCACTGCAGGGCGTTGGAGGGCCGGACCTCCCGGCGGTGATCGGCGGAGGCACCGGTCTGGTACCAGACCCGGCGGCCCACCGTGATCATCGTGTGGGCGGCCAGGATCTCGCCCTCGTGGCGGGCGAGATACAGCTTCATCCGGCCCGGCTCCTCGGCGTTCAGGGCCGCGTACTGACGCTCGTAGTACGAGAGCGTGCGGCCGAGCCGGAAGCCGTCGCGCTCTTCGGTGATCCGGAGCAGCCGGTAGAACTCGGGAAGTTCGGCCGCGCTGCCGACGACGACCTCGACGCCCGCTTTCTGGGCGCGGCGGACGTTGCGGCGCCACTCCTGGTTGAGGCCGGCCCACAGGTCGTCGGCGGTGCGTCCGGCGAGCGGCACATGGAAGACATGACGGGGCTGTGCGTCGGCGTCGTCCCCGGCGCCGCCGTCGCCGCACCGGCGCCAGCCACGGGCCCGCAGCCGGTCGCCGACCGCCGTGCCGAGCGGGTCGACCTCGCTGGCGAGGACGTCGGTCAGCCGCCGGCCGGGGCCGGTCACCGACTTGAGCAGGGCGGCGTTCCAGCGGCGGTACGCGGGCGAGGGGCCGATGCGTACGGCGAAGGCGCCCGCCGCGCGCAGATGGTCCAGCAGCGGGGTGAGCCAGCCGTCGATGTCCGGGTCCGCCCAGTCGGCGACCGGCCCTTCTGGGAGGTACGCGAAGAACTTGCGGGTGCCGGGGAACTGCCGCAGCAGTACGAGCGCGACGCCGCGCAGCCGTCCGCTCTCCGGGTCCTGGCCCCATCCGAGCAGTTGCGCCCGCCAGCCCTCCTTGACCTGCGCCCAGGACGGGCACTGCAGAAAACCGGCACCGAGGGCCGTGCCTGCCTCGGAGGCCAGGAAGGCCCGGTAGGCCTGGGGCGTGATGGGTGCCAGGCGGGTTTCCCTGCCCTGGTGGTGGTGCTGGCCGCGGCCGGCCGGCACGAGCAGTGCTGACACAGTGTGAGCCTTCCTTCCGCCCCGTGCTGTCGCGGGGACGCCGCCGATGCTCACAGCCGTGCGTGACCGCCCCGAGCGGCGTATGTGACCGGACCATGACCGTTCCGCTGCAGTCGCCGTCATGTCGGCCCAGGGCCTCTCACCTGCGTTTTTCCCGCCCTAGAGTCACCGTCGTCTCCCTTTTCGCGGTCCTTGCCGCAGCCCTTCGCCGCGGTCGTCGTCGCGGTCCGCTGTCCGCTGTCCGCTGTCCCCTATGGAGGTTCCGTTGAGCCACATACGTGTGCGTCTCGCCGCCACGGCGGTCCTGCTGACCCCGCTGATGGCCTGTTCGTCCGGCACCGACGCCCCCGCGGGGGCCGATGCCAAGGGCGGTGCGGCCTCGGACGACCGCCCCGCGACCGTCACCGTCACACCGCGTGGGAAGCAGGCCGGAGCGGGTCGGCCCGTCAAGGTCACCGCAGCGGGTGGCAGCCTCACCTCGGTGGCCGTCACCGACGCCGACGGGCACCGGCTCACGGGCAAGGTCTCGGCCGACGGCACGACCTGGACCTCGTCCCGCAAGGTGGCGCCCGGCACGGCGTACACGGTCACCGCGGCGACCCGTACCAAGGGCGGCACCACCGGCACCGCCAAGACGTCCTTCGCCACCGCGGAGGCGGACAAGGTGAACAAGGTCGACTGGCGTCCGGGCACCGGCACGACCGTCGGCATCGCCCAGCCCGTCTCCCTCGTCTTCGACAGCCCCGTCACGAACAAGGCGGAGGTCGAGCGGCAGCTGAAGGTCTCCACCACGAACGGCACCGAGGGGTCGTGGGGCTGGATGAAGGACTGGTCGGGCAAGGACCGCGTGGACTGGCGACCGAAGGAGTACTGGCGGCCGGGCACCCGCGTCACCCTGAACGCCGAGCTGGGCGGCACGGACTCGGGCGACGGCGGCTGGTTCGTACGCGACTACACGACCACCTTCACCATCGGCGCGCGGCAGATCGTCAAGGTCGACCTCGACAGCCACCGGCTCACCCTGGAGCGCGACGGCAAGGTGGTGCGGCAGATCCCGGTCTCCGGCGGCACTCCGGGCGGGGACAAGCGCTCCTGGCGCGGCACGGCGGTGCTGATGGCCAAGGAGGGCACCATCAACATGAACTCCGAGACCGTGGGCCTCGGCGACGCCTACGACAAGATGGTCAACTACTCGATGCGGCTGACCTGGTCGGGGATGTACGCGCACGCGGCGCCGTGGAACGCCCGCTGGTTCGGCAACGCCAACCGCAGTTCGGGCTGCATCGGGATGAGCGACGCCGACGCCGCGTGGTTCTACGGGCAGGTGCGGCCGGGCGACCCGTTCGAGACCAAGGGCGCGGACACCAAGGGCACGGTGGCTCCGGCCAACGGCTTCGGCGAGTGGAATCTGCCGTGGACCCAGTGGCGGGAGAAGAGCGCCCTGCGCTGAACGGCGCCGGCCTCAGCCCGACAGCTCCCACATCAGCACCTCCGCGGCCGCGGCGGCGGCGAGTTCGAGACCCTCCGCCTCCGTGATCCGCACCGCGTCCCCGGGCCCGAGTTCCTCACCCGCCAGCCGCACGACCCCCCTGACCACATGCACGTATACGAAGGGCGCGTCCGGGACGGCGGTCCGCTCGTCCGCCGCGAGACGCCGGACGTGCAGCATCGCTCCCGCCTCCGGCACCGCGTACGGCGTCGAGTCGGCGATCCCGCGCACGGTCTCGTACGACGGCTCGCCTCCCGGGTCCTTCGGCGCGAGCCACATCTGCACGAACGTGAGCGGTGCCTCGCCGTCGTTGCGCTCGATGTGCCGCACCCCGCCCGCCGAGCTCAGCCGCTGAACGTCCCCCGGCCGTACGACGGTGGCGTGCCCGGCCGTGTCCCGGTGGGTCAGCTCGCCCTCCACCACCCAGGTCACGATCTCGGTGTGGCTGTGCGGGTGCTCGTCGAACCCGGCGCCCGGCGCGAGCCGCTCCTCGTTGCACGCCAGGATCGCACCGAAGCGCAGATTGTCCGGATCGTAGAACCGTCCGAAGGAGAAAGCGTGAAGCGACTCGATACCGGCGGTCTCGTCCCCACCCCGGTAGCGCCCTCCGGCGCGCCGTACGGAAATCACGCCTCTACGGTAGAGCCCCGCGGGGGCGGCCGAAGGCCGGTCCTCACCCATGAGCACGGACCCGCCACTCCGTCCGCGCGTCCCGATAAGGCACTCTTGTCCCCGTGCCCCATCCCGAACCGGCTCTGCCTGCGAACGCCGCCCATCCGCACTCCGCGACCCTGAAGCGCCTGGAGCAGTCCTCAGGACGGCTGGCCGCGAACGCCATCGCCCGCATGGACGAGACGCTGCCGTGGTACCGGGCGATGCCCCCGGAGAACCGGTCGTGGATCGGACTGGTCGCCCAGGCCGGTATCGCCGCGTTCACCGAGTGGTTCCGGCACCCCGAGACGCCGCAGGCGATCTCGACCGATGTCTTCGGTACGGCTCCGCGCGAGCTGACCCGCGCGATCACGCTCCGCCAGACCGTCGAGATGGTGCGGACCACCATCGAGGTCATGGAGTCGGCGATCGAGGAGGTCGCCGCTCCGGGCGACGAGTCGATCCTGCGTGAGGCGCTGCTCGTGTACGCCCGGGAGATCGCCTTCGCGACCGCGCAGGTGTATGCGCAGGCCGCAGAGGCACGCGGCGCCTGGGACGCCCGGCTCGAGTCGCTCGTCGTGAACGCGGTGCTGTCGGGCGAGGCCGACGAGGGGGCCGTCAGCAGGGCCGCCGCGCTCGGCTGGAACTCGCCGGAGTACGTGTGCGTCGTGCTGGGCACCGCACCCGACGGGGACAGCGAGCTCACGGTGGAGGCCATCCGCCGCGCCGCCCGGCACGCCAAGCTCCAGGTGCTGACCGGTGTGCTCGGCGACCGGCTCGTCGTCATCGCGGGCGGCAGCGACAATCCCCTGCAGGTCGCCAAGGCGCTGATCGGCCCGTATGCCGCCGGACCGGTCGTCGCCGGGCCCGTGGTACCCGATCTGCTGGCGGCGACCCGCTCCGCGCAGGCCGCCGCGGCCGGACTCAAGGCCTGTTCCGCCTGGCAGGACGCCCCCCGGCCGGTCCTGGCGGACGATCTGCTGCCGGAGCGCGCCATAGCGGGCGACCCTTCGGCCCGCGAGCAACTGGTGGAGGAGATCTACAGACCGCTGGAGGAAGCCGGCTCGGCGCTGCTGGAAACTCTCAGTGTCTATCTGGAGCAGGCGAGCAGTCTGGAAGGCGCGGCCCGGATGCTCTTCGTCCACCCCAACACCGTCCGCTACCGGCTCCGACGTGTGACTGACGTCACCGGCTGGTCACCGTCCGATGTCCGCTCCGCGTTCACCCTTCGGATCGCACTCATCCTCGGGCGTCTGGTAGACGGCGATCAGCAGTCCTAGGCTTTTGTCGGACACCAACAATTCCCCTGACGGTTCTTGGTCCCTGTCCCCACGGGCGGCCATGACCGTCCACAAGAGAGAGTGTGAGGGTGCTCGTACTCGTCGCTCCCGGCCAAGGCGCTCAGACGCCCGGCTTCCTGACCCCCTGGCTCGAACTCCCCGGCGCCTCCGACCGCATCGCGGCCTGGTCCGACGCCATCGGGCTCGACCTTGCCCACTACGGCACGAAGGCCGACGCGGACGAGATCCGCGACACTTCCGTGGCGCAGCCGCTGCTCGTCGCGGCCGGTCTGCTGTCCGCCTCCGCGCTCGGCGACCTCACGCCCGGCGCCGTGGCCGGCCACAGCGTCGGTGAGATCACGGCCGCCGTGTTCGCGGGTGTCCTCGGCGACACCGCGGCACTGGGCTTCGTACGCACACGCGGACTGGCGATGGCCGAGGCCGCCGCCGTCACCCGCACCGGTATGTCGGCGCTGCTCGGCGGCGAGCCCGACGTCACGGTGCCGCATCTGGAGAAGCTGGGCCTGACCCCGGCGAACGTCAACGGCGCGGGCCAGATCGTGGCCGCGGGCACCATGGAGCAGCTCGCCGCGCTGGAGGCGGACAAGCCCGAGGGTGTACGGCGTGTCGTGGCCCTGAAGGTGGCCGGCGCGTTCCACACGCAGCACATGGCCCCGGCGGTCGACAAGCTCGACGCGGCCGCGAAGTCCCTGGCCGTGGCCGACCCGAAGGTCGCGTACGTCTCGAACAGGGACGGCCGGACCGTCAGCGCGGGCGACGAGATCGTCTCCCGGCTGGTCGGCCAGGTCGCCAACCCGGTCCGCTGGGACCTGTGCATGGAGACGTTCAAGGAGCTCGGGGTGACCGCGCTGCTGGAGGTGTGCCCGGGCGGCACCCTCACCGGTCTGGCCAAGCGGGCCCTGCCGGGCGTGAAGACGCTCGCGCTGAAGACCCCCGACGACCTCGACGCGGCCCGCGCGCTCGTCGCCGCCGAAACATCTGCCGCTGACGCGGCGGGCGCAGTCTGACGAAGGAGCCGTAGCGCATGTCGAAGATCAAGCCCAGTCAGGGCGCCCCGTACGCACGCATCATGGGTGTCGGCGGCTACCGCCCCACGCGGATCGTGCCCAACGAGGTGATCCTCGAGAAGATCGACTCCTCCGACGAGTGGATCCGCTCCCGCTCGGGCATCGCGACCCGTCACTGGGCGAACGACGAGGAAACCGTCGCCGCGATGTCGATCGAGGCGTCCGGCAAGGCGATCGCCGACGCCGGCATCACCGCCGGCCAGATCGGCGCCGTGGTCGTGTCGACCGTCTCGCACTTCGCCCAGACCCCGGCCATCGCCACCGAGATCGCCGACAAGCTCGGCACGGACAAGGCCGCGGCCTTCGACATCTCGGCGGGCTGCGCAGGCTTCGGTTACGGCCTCACCCTCGCCAAGGGCATGGTGGTGGAAGGTTCCGCCGAGTACGTCCTGGTGATCGGCGTCGAGCGGCTGAGCGACCTCACCGACCTGGAGGACCGCGCGACGGCCTTCCTGTTCGGCGACGGCGCGGGCGCGGTCGTCGTGGGCCCCGCGAAGGAGCCGATGATCGGCCCGACCGTCTGGGGCTCCGAGGGCGACAAGGCCGGGACGATCAAGCAGACCGTGTCCTGGGACCGCTACCGCGTCGGTGATGTGACGCAGCTGCCGCTCGACGCGAACGGCGACATCAAGTTTCCCGCGATCACGCAGGAAGGCCAGGCGGTGTTCCGCTGGGCCGTGTTCGAGATGGCGAAGGTCGCCCAGCAGGCGCTGGACGCGGCCGGGATCACCGCGGACGACCTGGACGTCTTCATTCCGCACCAGGCCAACATGCGGATCATCGACTCGATGGTGAAGACTCTCAAGCTGCCGGAGCACGTCACGGTCGCCCGTGACGTGGAGACCACCGGCAATACCTCGGCCGCCTCGATTCCGCTCGCGATGGAGCGGCTTCTGGCGACCGGACAGGCGAAGAGCGGCGACACCGCGCTCGTCATCGGCTTCGGGGCGGGTCTCGTGTACGCCGCGACGGTCGTTACCCTCCCCTAGGCAAGCATCCGGATCTTCCGGTCTTTCCGGTTCTCCGGGCCACGCCCAGTTCAACCCTCTGCTACACACCGAAGGAGCGCCACATGGCCGCCACTCAGGAAGAGATCGTCGCCGGTCTCGCCGAGATCGTGAACGAGATCGCCGGTATCCCGGCGGAGGACGTCCAGCTGGACAAGTCCTTCACCGACGACCTGGACGTCGACTCGCTGTCCATGGTCGAGGTCGTCGTCGCCGCCGAAGAGCGCTTCGACGTCAAGATCCCGGACGAGGACGTCAAGAACCTCAAGACGGTCGGCGACGCTGCCGACTACATCCTGAAGCACCAGGACTGATCCAGGACTGATCAGGTACGCCACCCAGCGGTGGCGCCGCTGATTCACGAAACCTCATAGACCGTGGAGAAAGAATTCCTGTGAGCTCGACCAATCGCACCGTGGTCGTCACCGGTATCGGCGCAACCACACCGCTGGGTGGCGACTCCGCATCGACCTGGGAAGGTCTGATCGCGGGACGCTCCGGCGTCCGCCCCCTGGAGGGTGAACGCTTCGCCGACCTGCCCGTCCGCATCGCCGCACCGGCGGCGGTGGACCCGGGTGAGGTCCTGCCCCGGCCGCTCGCGCGCAAGTTGGACCGCTCGGCCCAGTTCGCGCTCATCGCCGCACGTGAGGCGTGGGCCGATGCCGGCTTCACCGCTCCGGCGGGCGAGGACGAAAAGATCACGCCCGAGCGGCTCGGCGCCGTCATCGCCTCCGGCATCGGCGGTGTGACCACGCTGCTCGACCAGTACGACGTGCTGAAGGAGAAGGGCGTACGCCGCGTCTCCCCGCACACCGTGCCGATGCTCATGCCCAACGGCCCGTCCGCGAACGTCGGTCTGGAGGTGAACGCCCAGGCGGGCGTGCACACTCCGGTCTCCGCGTGCGCGTCGGGCGCAGAAGCGATCGGCTACGCCGTCGAGATGATCCGCACCGGCCGCGCCGATGTCGTGGTCGCCGGCGGCACGGAGGCGGCGATCCACCCGCTGCCGATCGCCGCGTTCGCCAACATGATGGCGATGTCCAAGAACAACGACGAGCCCGAGAAGGCCTCGCGTCCGTACGACAAGGCCCGTGACGGCTTCGTCCTCGGCGAGGGTGCGGGCGTGGTCGTCCTGGAGTCGGCGGAGCACGCCGCCGCACGTGGCGCCCGCGTCTACTGCGAGGTGCTCGGCCAGGGTCTGTCCGCGGACAGCCACCACATCGCGCAGCCCGAGCCGACCGGCCGGGGCATCGCCACGGCGCTGCAGAACCTGCTCGACGCGACGGACCTCAAGCCGGCCGAGGTCGTCCACCTCAACGCGCATGCGACGTCCACTCCTCAGGGTGATGTCGCAGAGATCAAGGCACTGCGGAAGGTCCTCGGCGACGACCTGGACCATGTCGCGGTCTCCGGCACCAAGTCCATGACCGGTCACCTGCTGGGCGGCGCGGGCGGCATCGAGACCGTCGCGACGGTCCTCGCCCTGCACCACCGTCTCGCCCCGCCGACGATCAACATCGACGACCTGGACGAGACGGTCGACGCGGACATCGTGCGCGGCGAGCCGCGCGAGCTGCCCGAGGGCACGATCGCGGCGATCAACAACTCGTTCGGCTTCGGCGGCCACAACGTGGTGCTGGCGTTCCGCACGGTCTGATCTCTCCGGCTTTCCTGCTGTACGACCGGGTCCGGCTCCCTTCCTGGGGGCCGGGCCCGCTCGCGTTCGGCGGAGCGCCAAGGCCGACGCGGCCTGCTGCGACGGCTGCTCGCGGAGCTCGACCGGCAGGAGCAGGTGACCGGAAAGCGATAGTGGTGCCGGGAGTCGACGACCGGGAACCGGTGTCCGGAATGCGGTGTCCGGAATGCGGTGTAAGGGAGCGCCCAGGGGCGCAAGTGGGCGTCAGGGGGCGTCAGGTGGACCTGCCTGGACAGGCGGGGGGCCGGCGGACCGCGGACCTACCCGCCCGGACGGGGCGCCGGAGAGGAACACCGAGGACCTGTCTTCTGGATCGGGCCGGATCAGCGAGCTGGTGGAGCGCACGTGCCGGGGCACGCGAGCCGGCAGGATCCGGAAGACAGGGCCTCAGACGACCTGGTGCAGCCAGCGGACGGGGGCGCCCTCGCCCGCGTACCGGAACGGCTCCAACTCGTCGTCCCAGGGCTTGCCCAGGAGCCTGGCGATCTCCGCCTCGAGTTCCGTCTCACCCTGGGCCGAGCGGGCGACGGCCGCGCGCA
Source organism: Streptomyces sp. NPDC057445 (assembly GCF_042802855.1). Classification (NCBI taxonomy): domain Bacteria; kingdom Bacillati; phylum Actinomycetota; class Actinomycetes; order Kitasatosporales; family Streptomycetaceae; genus Streptomyces; species Streptomyces sp. NPDC057445. The sequence goes on from NZ_JBHVDH010000001.1 coordinate 415,609, forward strand.
GCCGGTCCTCGGGGATCAGGATGTCACCGTGGATGCCGGTGACGGCGTGGAAGATGCCGAGGTCGGGTGTGGCGCTGTAGCGCTCGCCCTCGGCGGTGGGGCAGGGCTCCGCCGTCACCTCGAAGCGGAGCAACTGCCAACCCCGCAGGGCCGACGCGAGCTTCGAGGCGGTTCCGGGTTCGCCTTGCCAGGAGATCTCGGATCTCCAGGTACCCGGCGACGCCGGCTGCCGTACCCAGTCGAGCTGGACCCGCACGCCGAGTACACCCGCGACCGCCCATTCGACGTGCGGGCACAGCGCGCGGGGTGCGGAGTGAACGTACAGAACGCCGCGTGTCGTCACCGGGACCTCCAGTGTGGGACGAGGTTCGCCTTCCCCAGCGGCCCAGTAAACAGCATCGGGAGTGAAACTCCGCAAAACGGACACCATGTGACGTGATGTAATTTACCGGAGCCGGGGGCCAGGTACCTCTGGTTCGACGGGGGAAAAGCTACCGTGCGCCGGGCACCGAGGTGTGTCGTACCGACCGCCCGAATGGCCGTACGCGCCAAGGTTTCACCCACCAGGACGCCAACGGGGAGGGCAGGATGCGGGAAAACCGGCGGAGCGGGCGAACACGCCTTCGACCGCGTGCCACGGTCGCCGCGTTGACGGCGGCGGTGCTCGTCGGACTCACGGCGGTCACGGGCTGTGACGATCCTTCCACCGCGACCAGGAGCGGAAACGGCCGGCAGAAGGCGCCGCGGCCCTCCCCCTCCCCCACTCCGGTCTGGGACCGCAGCCCCGGCTCGCTGGCGGCCGTCGGCGACTCCATCACCCGCGGCTTCGACGCCTGCGAGGTGTTCGCCGACTGCCCCGAGGTGTCCTGGGCCACCGGCACCGACGCCGAGGTGCGCAGCCTCGCCCTGCGCCTCCTCGGCCCGGCGGCGGCCACGCGCAGCTGGAACCACGCCAGGACCGGGGCCCGGATGGCCGATCTGCCGGGGCAGATGGAGGCAGCGGCGGCCCGGCGCCCCGAGCTCGTGGCGGTGATGGTGGGCGCCAACGACGCATGCCGGGACTCGCCCGAACTGATGACGCCCGTAGCGGAGTTCACGGAGTCGTTCACCGCGGCGATGAGCGCCCTGCGGCGCACCGCACCCAAGGCGCAGGTGTACGTGTCCAGCGTGCCCGACCTGATGCGGCTGTGGTCCACCGGGCGTGGCAATCCGCTCGGCCGGCAGGTCTGGAAGCTGGGGATCTGCGCGTCGATGCTCGGCGACTCGGAGAACGCGGGCGAGGAGGCACGGCTGCGGCGGGCCCGGGTGTACGACCGGGTCGTGGCGTACAACCAGGCGCTGAAGAGCGTCTGTGCCAAGGATCGCCGCTGCCGGTACGACGGCGGGGAGGTCTTCGACTACCGCTTCACGGGCAGGCAGTTGAGCCCCTGGGACTGGTTCCACCCGGGCAGGGACGGCCAGCAGCGGCTGGCGGAGATCGCGTACCGCAATGTGACGTCCGCGAAGCCGCCTGCCTAGGGCCCGGGCTGGGCTCGGGCTCGGGCTCGGGATCGGGCGGGAAGGAGCCCCGAGGCGGTTGTCAGGTTCCGCCCCGGGGCCGTACGGGTGTCCCGGCAGGGCGGTCAGGAGGAGGCCCGACGGAGCGGTTTCCTGGACCCCGTACGAGCCGGAGACGAACATCCAGGATCCCGCCTTCCCGTCCGGCGTCCCGTAGGCGCGCCGCGACGGCGTGATCCCGGCGTCGGCCGCGTTCGGCGATGTCGCCCATCGCCTGATCAGGGGACGCCCGACGGCGGTTTCTCGCCTGAAGCTTCCCGAGGCTCGTTCGCCCCTCTGTTCACAGCCGAACTCCTTTCCGATACTGACCACTTCGGTTGAACGGTTTCGGCGAAGGGATTCGGCGTGCGGCGGACACGGACTTCGGCAGTGCTGGTCGTCTCGGCGGTGGCGTGCACGCTGCTCGGCACGGCCTCGGCGTCGGGAGCAGCGGAGGCCGCGTCCTCCGGCACCCCCACGGTGGAGGAGCAGCGACTGGAGGGGGCCGTACCGCAGGAGATCCTCCGGCGCAGCGGATTCGACTCCGTGGCACCGGAGTTCGCGCGGGAGCTGCGCGCGGCGGGCTCGTACGGCGAGGCCCGGCGGGTGGTCGCGCGGCAGGGCTCACGCCTGTGGCGCTCGGCCGTGGACCGGGCTCAGGGCAGGAACGGGACACAGGGCGATCTGAGCCGGGACGACGACCGGCCGCTGTACTGGTCGCGGCTCGGTATGACCAGGGAACTGCGCGCGTGGCAGCCGGAGTTCGGGCTGTCCGACGCCGCTCGGTCCCGGTTGCTCGACAGGCTCGAGGAGACCTCTCGCGGCCAGGACACGATGGACTTCCCGCGTGGAGGCGGCTTCAGGCGCATCGTGGTGACGGGCTTCGATCCCTTCACGCTGGACCGTGACATAAGGATCAGCAACCCGAGCGGGGCGACGGCGCTCGCCCTTGACGGCACCTGGATACGCACGGCGGACGGTGGCCGCGCCAGGATCGAGACGGCGGTCTTCCCGGTCCGCTGGAGCGACTTCGAGGCCGGGACCGTCGAGCGGACGCTTCGCCCGCAACTGCCGCATGCGGATCTGTTCACCACCGTGAGCCAGGGCAGAGTCGGCAGGTTCGACATCGAGCGCACCAACGGAGCCTGGCGCGGCGGCTTCCCGGACAACGAGAATCTGTCGAGCGACGGACCCGTGCCGGTCCCCGACCCGGCCGGCCGGCCGCAGTGGACCTCGACGACCCTCCCGTACACGGCCGTCGTCGCGGCGCACACCGGCCGCTTCCCGGTCTACGACAACACCTCGGTCACCGAGATACCGGTGGGCGGCACCGACCCGGTGGTCCGTCCCGAGGGCCCGACTCCCGGCTCCACGGCCCGTGCCGGTGGCGGCGGCAACTACCTCTCCAACGAGATCGCCTACCGGGCGACCCTGCTCCGCGACCGGCTCGGCCTGCACGACACGCTCCCGGGCGGCCATGTCCACACCCCGGTGCTGCAGTTCGGCGCGGACAACACCGACCCGGCGACGGGCACGGTCACCGACCCCGAGTTCGTACGGAACCGGCTGGACATCATCGCCCAGGTCCGGTCGATCGTGACGGTCGCGGCGAACGGCTGACAGGCGTGTCGGCGATGATGGGCGGCATGATCCTCGCCGCCGCTCAGTTCGTCCCGGTACCCGGGGACATCGAGGCAAACGTGCGATCCATGGCCGCCCTGATCCATACGGCGGCCGCTGACGGCGCCCGGTTGGTCGTCTTCGGCGAGCTGACCGTCACCGGCTACGAGCTGGGGCTGCTCGGCGAGGACCCGGGGCTGTGGGTGGCGCCCGACGATCCGCGGCTGGCCGCGGTGAGGGACGCGTGCCGCGCCACCGCCACGGCCGCCGTGGTCAGCTGTGCGGCGCGTACGGACCGGGCCCGGCCGGCCATCGCCTCACTCGTCATCGGCCCGGACGGTGAGCTCCTCACCCGCTACGACAAGCAGCATCTGCACGGCCCCGAGAACGACATCTTCTCGGCGGGCGGCGAGGACGGCCGTTTCACGCTGGACGGCGTCCGCTTCGCTCTCGCGATCTGCTACGACAACCGGTTCCCCGAGCTCGCAGAGCGCGCCCGGGCCGACGGCTGCCAGGTGTATCTGGCGAGTTCCGCGCTCGACAGGGAGAACGACTCGTTCGACACGGTCTATCCGGTCCGCGCCCGGACCCACGGCCTCTATGTGGCCCTGGGCAACCTCGTGGGGCTCAGCACCGGGGCCGGTGAGTGCTGCGGAGGAAGCGCCGTGTGGGGTCCGGACGGGGTGGTGCTGGCCACGGCGGGCACCGAGGCACCCGGGCTCGCGGTCGTGGAACTGCCGCTCGTCAGGAGCGCGCCTGGTCCTTGCTGAAGCTGTACGGAGACGGTGACGGAGACGGAGACGGGGCCTGGTACTGGGCGGGGGCACGGTGCTCCGGCTCCGGCTCCGGCGCCGTCAGGTCACGTACCAACAGCGTCGCGCCCGCCACCGCACCCGGCATCAGGAAGACCGCGACGAACGGGACGAGGAACGCGAGCGTGAGCGGAACGCCGAAGCCGAGCGTGAGCATGCGGCGGGAGCGCAGCATCGTGAGGCGTTCCTTCAGCTCGACACCGCGCCGCTGCAGTGCCACTGCCGTCAGCTCCTCCGCGAGGAAGAACCCGGAGACGCAGAAGCCGATCACCGGGACCACGGTCTGTCCGACGACCGGGATGAATCCGAGGGCGAAGAGCAGCACTCCGAACAGCGCGACGCGCAGCACGACCTTCAGGCTGTCCCGCGCCGAGATCCACAGCTCGCGCCAGAGCGGCAGCCCCGACTCGGGCACGTCGCCGCCCTCGGTGCGGTCGACCTGCTCCGAGAGCGACTCGTAGAACGGCTGCCCGACCAGCAGGGTCACGGCCGTGAAGGTGATCACGGCAAGGAACAGACCGAAGGCGAAGACCAGTGCGGTGAGGAAGCCCCGGAACAGACTCAGCCACGGCGACGACCAGTCGTCGGCGAACGGCGTCGCCCAGCCCACCAGGTCGTCGGCGCCGTAGCCGAGTCCGGTCAGCGCACCGGCGTACAGGACAAGGGTGACCAGTCCGGGCAGCAGCCCGATACCGAACCACCGGCCGTGCCGGCCGATCCATCGCTGGCCCTTGACCAGGTAGCCGAAACCGATCCTCAGATCACGCATGTCGCACACCCTATCGGGGCCGGAGCCGGAAACCGCGGCCCCATGGGCCTCCCGAGCCTCATGGACCGCGCAAGTCCCTCTTGTCGTACGTCGGTTGAGCCGGTAGACCCTCCGTACCGATCACTTCCGATCCGCCGGAGGCCCTCCGTATGGGTATGCCCCGAACCGTCCTGCTTGCGACAGCGAGTTCCGTCGTCACCGGAGCTCTGCTCCTCTCTCCCGTACACGCGACCGCGGCTGCCGGTCGCGACAGCCCTCATCCGGTGCGGGAAGGCGCGGGCCGGGACACCGGCCGGGACAGCAGCCCGAGCGCGTCCGCGGCGCTGCGGGCGCCGGCGGACACGGCGCCGGGGCTGCGCAAGGACGGGGGCTACCCCCGGCGGACCCGTCTCACTCCCCCGCCCGTCAACCCGGACGACAGCGCGCTCAGGCTCGGTCTCGCGCCGTACCACTCCCTGGCCCCGCGCCTGAACGCCCTGCAGAAGCTGGGCAACCGGGTCAGTGTCGAGGTCGCCGGGCGCTCGGCGGGAGGCCATGAGCTGTATCTCGTGACCGTGACCGCCCCTGAGACCGCCGGACAGGCCCGCGACCAGGAGCGGATGCGCGAGCTCATCGAGAACCGGCCGGCCGTGGCCGCCGAGGACCGGCACATCAAGGCCGCCTACAAGACACCGGTCTTCATCAACAACAACATCCACGGCAACGAGTGGGAAGGCACGGACGCCGCCCTGAAGCTCGTCGAGGAGCTGGCGACGGCGAAGGACGCGAAGACGGCGGGCCTGCTCGCAGCAAGCCGCGTCCACCTCAATGTGACCGCGAATCCGGACGGCAGGATCGCCGGAACCCGTGCCAACGCCAACGGTTTCGACCTCAACCGCGACTTCATCACCGCCTCGCAGCCCGAGACCCGCGCGATGCGGCGGATCGCCGTCGAAAAGCAGCCGGCGGTGATGCTGGATCTGCACGGCTACGTCAACGGCACCCTGATCGAGCCGACGACCCCGCCGCACGGCGAGAACTACGAGTACGACCTCTTCCTCAAGAACGCCTACGCCAACGCGCTCGGCATGGAGAAGGCGGTCAACGGCCTCGGCTACACCGAGGCCAGGGACGGTGTGCGGCCGGCGATGATCCCCTTCCGGGACGAGACGGAGGGCTGGGACGACTGGCCGCCGGTCTTCACCCCGCAGTACATGCCGTTCCAGGGCGCTGTCGCCTCGCACACCATCGAGATCCCGCTGGCGGTGAACTACGAGGAGTACGACTCGCTACCCGTCGCCGAGCTGCGCAGACGGGCCGCGATCAACACACGCGTCGCGGGCGCCGCGATGCGCGCCGCACTCGACTACACCCGCGCCCACCGCGCGTCCGTGCTCGCCGACCAGATCGAGACGTTCCGGCGGGGCGCGGCGGGCGAGGCGCAACGGCCGGTTTCTGAGCGGACCGTGCCGGGCGTTCCCGGGATCGGGCCGGAGGACGTCTACACGACCCGCTTCCCGCGGGCGTACGTCGTCCCGGCGGGGACGGGGCAGAGAAGCGCCACCGCCGCGGGGCGCCTGGTGGACCATCTGGTCGCCAACGACGTACGGGTGGAGCGGGCGCGCAAGGGTTTCCGGCTGGCGGGCCGCTCGTACCCGGCCGGTTCGTACGTCGTCGACATGCACCAGCCCAAGCGCGGTCTCGCGAACGCGATCCTGTCGCGGGGCCGCGACATCAGTGCGGACGTCTCCACGATGTACGACATCTCCGGCTGGAGCCTCGGGCTGCTGTGGGGCGCGAGCGTGGACAAGGTCGCGCGCGGCGAGCTGAAGATCGACGGCCGTGCGGTGGTGGCCGCCGCGCCCACAGGGCAGGTGGCGCGCCACGGCGATCTGAGGCTGCGGCTGGACGACCCGAAGGAGCTGGCCGCGCTGAACGCGCTGCTCGCGCAGGGTGTGGCGGTGCGCCGGTCGGCCGACGGCGGGTCGGCGGTCGTGCCCGGCTCCGCGCGGGGCAGGGCGGCCGTCCTGGCGGACCGGTACGGGGTGGCCTTCCGGGCGACGAAGGAGCCGGGCGTGACGGCGCTCGGGCGGACCAGGGTCGCGGCGGCGGTCAGCGCCGGCGAGTCGTTCGCGCTGCGGGAGATGGGCTTCGACGTGGTGCCGGTGTCGACCGAGGTGCTCAACGCGGGCTTCGACTGGTCGAAGGCGGACGTCCTGTTCGTCTCGACGGGCCTGGAGCACGCGAAGCTGACTCCCGCGGCCCGCAGCGCCCTGAACGGCTTCCTCGCGCGACGCGGAGCGAACGTGGTTGCCCTCGGCCCCGAGGGTGCGGCCTTCAACACGGCGGCGGGACTGCTCGCGGTCCGCGCGGCCGAGGGCAACGGGGATGCCAACGGCGTGGTGAGGGTGGTCAATTCGGGCAGCCGGATCACCTCGGGCGCCCCTGCGCACACCTTCGTCTATGCGCCGGTGTGGTTCACGGACCTCGGCAGGGGCGTACGGGCGGAGCAGTCGTACGCCGCCGGGAACCCGCTCGTCGCGGGCCACTGGAGGGCGGGGGCGGACGGCAAGGGCGGACCGAAGGACGCGGCGGGCAAGGCGTCGGTCGTCAGCGGCAGGACGGAGCGCGGCACCCCGGTGGTGCTGTTCGGTACGGAGCCGCTCTTCCGTGACCACCCGAAGGGAGTGTTCGCCCAGGTCGGGCGGGCGCTGCTGGGCTGAGCCGGGCTGGTCCGGCGCCTGCGGGAAGGCCGCACCCCGGTCGGTCGGGATGCGGCCCTCCCTCGTCCCGGCGCGTGTGCGACAGGACGGCTCGGTCGACCGGTCGGGCCGGTCGGGCCGGTCGGGCCGGTCGGCTCAGACGGCGAGTTCGACCGTGATGTTGCCGCGGGTGGCCTTGGAGTACGGGCACACCTGGTGGGCCTTCTCGAGCAGTTCCCTGGCCGTCGCTGCGTCCACGTTCGGGATCGTCGCCGAGATCCTGACGATGAGGCCGAAGCCTTCGTCGTTCTTGCCGATACCGACCTCGGCGGTGACCGTCGAGCCGGAGATGTCGGCCTTCTCCTGGCGGGCGACCACACCGAGCGCCCCCTGGAAGCAGGCGCTGTAACCGGCGGCGAAGAGCTGCTCCGGGTTCGTACCGGCGCCGGAACCGCCCATCTCCTTGGGCGGGTTGACGACGACGTCGAGCTTGCCGTCGTCGGTGGCGACGCGGCCGTCACGGCCGTTCTCCGCAGTGGCGGTCGCGGTGTACAGAACGTCGGACTGCTGGATGGACATCAAGAGGTTCCTTCTGTGGTTCGCCGCGGCTCGCGCCCACGACCGCGACGGCTGGGGTGAGCCTACCGGTTGAGCGAGACGATCATCTTTCCGGTGTTCTCGCCACGGAGCATGCCCACGAAGGCGTCGAAGCCGTTCTCGATGCCCTCGACCACGGTCTCGTTCGCCTTGAGCTCACCGGAACGCAGCCAGCCCCCGACCTCCTGGACGAACTGCGGCTGCAGCGCCGCGTGGTCGCTGACGAGCACGCCCTGCAGCCGCAGGCGCTTGCCGATCACCATGGCGAGGTTTCGCGGGGCGGGGGTGGGCTCGGTGGCGTTGTACTGGGCGATCATTCCGCAGAGGGTGGCGCGGCCGTGCACGTTCAACGAGGAGATCGCCGCCTCCAGGTGCTCGCCGCCGACGTTGTCGAAGTAGACGTCGATGCCGTCGGGGGTGGCCTCCTTCAGCTGGTCCGCCACGGGGCCGTTCTTGTAGTTGAACGCGGCGTCGAAGCCGTACTCCTCCACGAGGAGCTTCACCTTCTCGTCGGAGCCGGCCGAGCCGACGACCCGCGAGGCGCCCTTCAGCTTCGCCATCTGGCCGACCAGGCTGCCGACGGCACCGGCCGCGCCGGAGACGAAGACCGCGTCACCCTCCTTGAAGGAGGCGACCTCGAAGAGGCCCGCGTAGGCCGTGAGACCCGGCATGCCGAGCACGCCCAGGTAGGCGGAGAGCGGCGCCACCGAGGCGTCGACCTTGGTGGCGTGCTTGGCGGGAACGTCCGCGTACTCGCGCCAGCCGAGGCCGTGCAGGACATGGTCGCCGACGGCGAAACCCTCGGCGTTCGACGCGACGACCTCGCCGACCGCGCCGCCCTCCATCGGCTGGTCGAGCTGGAACGGGGGGACGTACGACTTCACGTCGTTCATCCGCCCGCGCATGTACGGGTCGACCGAGAAGTGCAGATTGCGGACGAGGATCCGGCCCTCGCCCGGCTCTGTCACCGGGCCCTCGCGCAGGGCGACGTCCTCGGCCTCGGGCCAGCCCTGCGGGCGGGCGACGAGGTGCCATTCACGGCCGGAGGTGGGAAGAGCGGACATGGCTGGGGTGCCTCCTAGAAAAGCTTCAGGTTCTGAAACAACCATGCGACTGAATATTTCAGGTTGTCAAGTATTCGGCTATGATGGACGCCATGGCCACCACACCCCCGGACCCGCTGACGCTCGAGGTCGTCGATCTCATCGGCGCCGTCGTGGCCCGCTACCACGACGAGTACGAGCAGGCCGCGACCCGGCACAGCCTCACCGGCGCCCAGGCCCGGGTGCTGGGGCTCCTCTCCATGGAACCTACGGCCATGCGCCGGATCGCGCAGAAGCTGAAGTGCGAGCCGTCGAACGTGACGGGGATCATCGACCGGCTGGAGGCCCGCGGGCTCGTCGAGCGCAGGCCCGATCCCGACGACCGGCGGGTCAAGATCGCCGCGGCGACGGACGAGGGCCGCGACACTGCCCGGCAGCTGCGGGAATCGCTGCACTTCGCGCGCGAGCCGCTGGCGGAGCTCTCGGCGGAGGAGCGGACGGTGCTGCGTGACCTGCTCAAGCGGATGCTCGGGGAGCCCGGGGAGCGGGCCGGATAGCCGGCGGGCCGGACAGGCGGCGAAGCCGGGTCCGGCAGGCCGCCGACCCCTCGCGGGGCGACGGGCGGGGCCGCGCGGAGGCGGCGCGGAGGCGGCGCGGGCGCGGAGGCGGCGCGGAGGCGGCGCGGGCGCGGAGGCCGCTCAGCGGCCGGAGGGCTGTCGGCCCCCGAGGGGCGCCACCGCGTCACGTGCCGACGACCGGTTCCGGCGTGAGCCCGACAACTCAGGGCACCGCAAGCCCTACGTGCACCAGAACAGGAACCAGGTGCACGTCTCGCTCGGCGTCGGCGTGGGCGACGATTCCGGAGGCGCGGCGGGCGGCGCAGACGCCGAGGACGACTGCGACGGATGACCGCCGGGGTCGCGCGGGCTCGGAGGAGAATCGTCTCTGCTCGGGACGGGCGCGGCGACGAACGAGCGCGTCGGCACCGGCTGCGAGGACGACGCCGCGCCCGTGGGCAGGGCACTGGCGGTTCCCGTGCCGGTGACGCTCGGCCGAGGCGCCGCGGACGACGTCGTGGGCGGCTCGCTTATGACGCTCGGGACTTCGGCGGGCTCGTCACTCGCGGTCGGTTCCGGTACGTCGTCGACCGCCAGCGACTCCTCCTCACGGACCTCGACGGACGCCCCGTCGTCCCACACCGCCTCGCGCGCCAGCTCCGCAAGGCTCAGCCCACCCGCCGCCAGCGCGAGACCGACCGTGCCCATCAGCACCTTGCGGCCGCGCTTCTTGCGCCTGCGCACGCCGGCGGGCCTGCGGGCACGCCGGTTCTGGGACGGCGCGCGACGGTGTCCGGCCGACGGCCGGTCCTCTTCGTACGCACCGCCGAGCTCGATGACGACGTCATCCGCCGGCGCGGCGGGGTTGTGATGCCTCAGCTCCTCCGCGGGGGTACCGCATCCGGCGCACGCCAGAGCCCCATTGAGGTGCCGACGGCACTGGTGGCAGTAGTCCATGGCGCCCGCAGCGTACGCAGCCGCAGGTCAACAGGGGTAGCCGCAACTGTGAGGATCCTGTGTGGAATCGGCGATTCCATGGCGGGGCAACTGGTGCCGACCGCGCGTACCCGACCTCCGGCGGCGGGCAGGATGGGGTGTATGAACAGCTTCGGGCCGCTCCAGTTCCAGCTCGTCCTGCTCCGCCGGATGGCCGACCACCAGCCGGACCTCGTCGAGGACGCGCTCCGGCAACTGGGCGTGTCGAGGGCCGACATGAGGGAGGCGAACCGCCGCTGGCAGGCGATGCTCCGCTCACCGCGCGGCCGCGGCACCCTCTCCCTCTACCGCTCCGTGCTCGGCGAGCCCGAGTCCATGGCCCGCCGCCGCATCGGCGACCTGGAGTGCGACGCGTACCTGTGGCCCGTGCCTCTCCGGCCCGGCCTCCGGTTCGAGGTGCTCGCGGGGCCGGGCGGGGCCGTGTGGAACGAATGGCTGGTCCGGGCACCGGGGGCGGCGGAACCTGAGCTGCGTACCGAGGAGGACCTGCACCCCTGGTGCTGCACGGTCGACGAGGTGGCCAGGGCGTTCCCACCCGTACGCCCGATGGAGGGCACGGCCCCGACCCGCTCGCGGCTGGAGTTCACGCTGCCGGACGGGCGGACGCGCGTCGCGGAGTTCACCTGGGGGCTGCTGCAGCGACTGATGTGACGGGTGGCGCTCCGGTCGAGGGATCCGGGCCTGGTCCGGCTCCGGCTGATGCGGTGTCAGTACGGACCCGTGTCGCACGCCGATCCCACCCCGACCGGCTCAGCCCAGCGCGCGCCCCGCGCCGGACGGTCGCACGATGCGAAAAGGAACCGCTCCGGGAGGATCTGCCGTGACCGTCAGTCTTGAGCAGCTGCGCCGCTGCCATGTCGCCGTCGACCTGGGCGCCGCGCGGACCCGCGTTTTCGTCAAGGGTGCCGGCCTCGTCGTCGACGAGCCGAGCGTGGCCGCCGTGAACACCCGCAACGGAGCGCTCATCGCCGTCGGTGAGTTCGCCGAGAAGATGACCGGCCGCACGCCCGACTACATCCGGGTCATGCGCCCGGTGTCCGGCGGCAGCGTCGTCGACATCGACATGGCCCAGCGCATGCTGCGTCAGCTCCTCGGCGAGAAACTGCGGCGGCAACTGCGCCGCAAGCCCCGGCTCCGCGCCGCCGCCTGCACACCGCACGAGGCCGATCCGCTCGCGCAGCGGGCCACCGTCGAGACACTGGTCGGACTCGGCGCCCGCCGCGTCGAGCTCGTCGACACGCTGATCGCCGCGGCCGTCGGCTGCGGGCTCCCCGTCGAGCAGCCCACCGCCACCATGATCATGGTGTGCGGAGCCGCCACCACCCAGGTCGCCGTCCTCTCCCTGGGCGCGATCGTCACGGCCGTACGGATCCCTGTCGGCGGGGACGCGATCGACCACGCCGTGATCCAGCATCTGCGCCACCAGCATGCGCTGATGCTGCCGAGCCAGTCCGTACGCCCGCTCCAGCTCGCGCTCAGCGAGAACGGGCTCACCGTCCGGGGGCCGGAATCCACCGAGATCCACGGACGTGACGTGGCCACCGGGCTCGCGCGTTCGGTGAGGGTCGACACCGCCGCGGTACGCGATGCCATCCACACCCCGCTCACCGCCGTGCTCGACGGCATCGGGATGATCCTCCGCGAGTGCCCGCCCGACCTGGTGGCCGACCTCGCGGACCGCGGGATCATGATGGTCGGCGGAAGCGCGCTGCTCCCCGGCCTCGACCAGATGCTGCGCGACGCCACAGGAATGCCGGTCCACATCGCGGAGCGGCCCGACGTGTGCGCGGTGCTCGGGCTGGGCGCGATGCTGGAGGGACGGGTGCGGGGGATGATCCTCGACCCTCTCACTGCGTGAGGCTTGCGGGTGTGGTTGTCGTGGTTGGCCGGTGCCGTGTTGTTGCCCGGTGTGTCCGTCCTCAAGCGCCGGACGGGCTCAGGTGTACGGGGTCAGCCCGGACCGGGTCGCGGGCGTTGGGGGCCGTTCCGGGGCTCGCATCCGGGACGGCATGATTTACGGCGCGCCGACCTGCAACACATCGGCAGCGCCCGCGCCGCGCCACAAATCACGCTTTAGTGTCCCGGACACGACCCCTCCACGGCCCCCCTCGGGGCGGGTGGTGGTGGGCCGATCGCCGTGTGTTGGGTAAACCACCCACCGGGCGGCACTCGGCAACGCGGCCGGGGCGGGGCCGTGCAGGGTCGGCCCCGCAGGGGACGGCGGAACTGCTGGTTGCCTGCGAGGTCGGCGGTACGCCGCCGTCCCCGAGGAGTCGAGCCCGGAGGGGCCCCGCCCCACCACCCACCCACAGCCCCCGCCCAAGCCTGTTGGGGGTCCCCCCGGACGAAGTCTGGGGGAGTTTGAGGACGGACACACCGGCCACCATCACGGCACCGGCCAACCCCGTGAAACCCAGCCTGTCCGGCGCTTGAGGACGGACACCCCGGCCGCAGTCACGGCACCGCCCACCACGACAACCGAACCCCCGCCCGGAGGGCTAGCGCGCAGCGCGCAGCGCGATGCGGGTGCTCGACTGGGCGACGCCCGCCTCCCGCTTGAGGCGGCGCAGCAGGGCGTCCAGGGCCGACGGATCCGCCGCGCGGGCGCGGACCAGGTAGTCGTGGGCGCCCGTGACATGGACGACCTCCGTGATGCCCGGGAGGCGGAGCACGACCTCCTCGAACTCCTCGTTCGTCGTGTCCAGGCGCAGGGTGATGTCGATGAAGACGACGAGGCCCTCGCGGCTCCCGGCCGCCGCCGGGTCGACGAGGGTCGTGAAGCCGCGGATCACCCCCTCGCGCCGCATCCTGCGCACCCGGTCCGCCGCCGCGTTCGCGCTCAGCCCGACCCGTACACCCAGATCGCGGTAGGAAATCCGCGCATCCTCCTCCAGTACGCCGAGAATCTCACTGTCGAGGCGGTCCATACCGCGATTGTCGCAGCACGATCCGGAATTCGACCGCACGGTTCTCGCCAGGGGCCCGATCGTGGGCGCCATGAGCGAGATGTGGACAACCGCGGTCGCCGGCGCGGCCGCCGGCCTCGGCGTGGCGATGCCCCTCGGCGCGGTGGGCGTCCTGCTGATCCAGGAGGGGATGCGGGACCGACGCAACGCCGTGGCCGCCGCTGCCGCGGTCGCGGTCGTCGACCTGGCGTACGCGGCGACGGCGACGGCCCTCGGCCCGCTGGTCGCTTCCGCGCTCTCGGGGGTCGAGGCATGGGTGCGGCTGGTGTCGGCGGCTGTGCTGACGGTGATCGCGGTACGAGGACTGTGGGCTTCCCGGCAGCCGGGCGACGGCTCCGCGACCGTCGTCACGCAGGCGCCCGGAGGCGCGCTGCGCACCTTCACCCGCTTCGCCGCGCTGACGCTCGTCAACCCCACCACCGCCCTGTACTTCGTGGCTCTCACCACCGCCCAGGGCGCCTCCCTCAGCGGCGGCGCGGCCGGGGCGGTGTTCGTGGCCGGGGTGTTCGTCGCCTCGTTCGTGTGGCAGCAGGTGCTCGTCGCGGCGAGCGGGTTCACCGGCGCGCGCATCGGAGCGAAGGCGCGGGCCTGGACATTCCGGGCGGGCTACGGACTGGTGGCCGTGTACGCGGTGAAGGTGGCCCTGCCGCTGCCGTAGCCGCAGCCGCAGCCGCGACAGCGTTTGTTACGCACGAGTACGCGAGTTGCGGGGAGAATGATGAAGGCGCGGGCCTGGACGAACAGCCCCGTGCGGACGTGACTTGAGGAGGACGACTCGTGGGTGCTCTCTTCCCTGCTCTGACGGCGGGGCGGCCGGACCGGCCCGCTCTGCGGTTCGGCGACCGTGCGCTGACGTACGGCGAACTGGCGGGGGCGGCCGGGGCGCTGGCGGGGCGGATCCAGGGCGCGGGCCGGGTCGCGGTGTGGGCCACGCCCACGCTGGAAACCGCGGTCGGGGTGGTCGCCGCGCTGCTCGCGGGAGTTCCGGCGGTGCCGCTCAACCCGAGGACCGGTGAACGGGAGCTGACGCACATCGTCGGGGACAGCGGGCCGTCGCTGGTCCTGGCGGGCCCCGAGGATGAACTGCCGCCCGTACTGGGCGCGTTGGAGCGGCTGGACATCGAGGTGTCCGCGCGGGCGGAAGGACCGCTCCCGGCCGAGCCGGCCCGGTCCGCCCCCGCCCTGATCGTCTACACCTCGGGCACGACGGGCCCGCCGAAGGGCGCCGTGCTGCCCCGGCGGGCGATCGCGGCGTCGCTGGACGCGCTGGAGGAGGCGTGGGCGTGGACCGGTGACGATGTACTCGTCCATGCCCTGCCGCTGTTCCATGTGCACGGGCTGATCCTGGGGATCCTCGGCCCGCTGCGGCGGGGAGGCTCGGTACGGCACCTCGGGAAGTTCTCGCCGGAGGGCGTGGCGCGGGAGCTCGGCGCGGGCGGGACGATGCTGTTCGGGGTGCCGACGATGTACCACCGGCTGGCCGAAGCCCTGGACGGCGACCCGGAGTTGGCGAAGGCGCTCGCGGGCGCGCGGCTGCTGGTGTCGGGGTCGGCGGCGCTGCCCCTGCACGACCATGAGCGGATCGCGGCGGGCACCGGGCGGCGGGTGATCGAGCGGTACGGCATGACCGAGACGCTCATGAACACCAGCGTCCGCGTGGACGGCGAGCCTCGGCCGGGATCGGTCGGCCTGCCGCTTCGGGGCGTCGGGCTGCGGCTGGTCGAGGAGGACGGTTCCGAGATCACGGCCCACGACGGCGAGACGGTGGGTGAGATCCAGGTGCGGGGACCGAACCTGTTCACGGAGTACCTGAACCGCCCGGACGCGACGGCGGCGGCCTTCGACGGGGAGTGGTTCCGCACCGGCGACATGGCGGTGCGGGACGCGGACGGCTGCGTACGGATCGTGGGCCGCAAGGCGACGGACCTGATCAAGAGCGGCGGGTACAAGATCGGCGCCGGAGAGATCGAGAACGTGCTGCTGGACCACCCTGGCGTGCGCGAGGCGGCGGTGACCGGGGAACCCGACGCGGATCTGGGTGAGCGGGTGGTCGCGTGGGTGGTGCCGGCGGATCCGGCGCGGCGGCCGTCGGCGGAGGAGCTGGCGGATCATGTGGCCACGCAGCTCGCGCCGCACAAACGGCCCCGTGCGGTCCGCTTCCTGGAGGCCCTTCCGCGCAACGACATGGGCAAGGTCATGAAGCGGGCGCTGACCCATGACTGACGGAACGACCGCGCGCGGGGCGATCGCTCTGATCGCCGGGACGTTCGAGGAGTCGGAGACGGCCTCGCCGGCCAGGGTCTTCCGTTCGGATCAGGCCGGATCAGTGAGCGGGGAGCCGGGAGCGCCCGCGTCCGCGGTTCCAGGCGACGATCCCTCCATATCCCCGACGGCGCAGTCGGCTCCGCCCCAAGGGGCTGACGGCCCCATCGGCTGGGCCGGGTACGGAGCCTCGCGCGCGCGTGCCACGGCCCGCAGCGGCGAGGACGAGTCGGTCGTCTGGGGCACCGCGGAGATCGGCGGGCGCCGGGCCGTGGTCGTCTCGTTCGAGTTCCGTTTCATGGGCGGATCGCTGGGCGAGCGGACCGGTGACCGGCTGGTGGCCGCGTACGGCCATGCCTGCGAGCAACGCCTCCCCCTGGTGTCGCTCATCGCGACCGGGGGCAGCCGTATGCAGGAGGGCATGGTCGCCCTCACCCAGCTCCAGCGCGTGGCGCGGGCCTCCGCGCAGGTGCGCGCGGCCGGACTCCCGCAGGTCGCGGTCGTCCGTGACCCCACGACGGGCGGGGGCTGGGCCACGCTCGGCGCGGGCGCGGACGTGATCCTGGCCCTTCCCTGCGCACAGATCGGCTTCGCCGGCTCCCGCGTCCGCCCGCCGGACGCCGACCCTCACGCGTACACGGCCGAGGGCCAGCTGGCCGCCGGCCAGATCGACGCGATCGTCCGTCCCGAGGACCTGAGGTCCACGCTGTCGCTGTGGCTGACCCTGCTGACGGGCGGTGGGGGCCCGGAGGCCGCTCCGCCCCGCGCGCTCGACGGCGCAGGCCCGGCACCCACCGGCTGGGACGCCGTTCTGCGCGCCCGGGACGCCCGCAGGCCCCGGGCCGGGACATATCTGGACGCCTACTTCGACGAACGGCTGGACATCCAAGGGGACCGGTGCGGTGGGGTGGATCCCGGCATCGTGTGCGGGTTCGGGCTGCAGGAAGGGCGGACGGTGGCGTATGCCGCGCAGGCGGGCACCGCGACCAGGCCGGCCGGCTACCGGACCGCCGCCCGGCTGATACGGCTCGCGGACCGGCTGGGGATCCCCGTGCTGACGCTCGTGGACACCCCGGGAGCCGCCAATGACGCAGAGGCGGAGCGGGAGGGGGCGGGGGCCGCGATCGCGGAGACGTTCGCCGCGATGGCGCAGGCAGGGGTCCCGGTGACGACGCTCGTCATCGGAGAGGGCGGGTCCGGCGGAGCCCTGGCGCTGGCCGCCGCCGGCAACACGTGGGCCACACCGGACAGTTACTTCTCCGTCATCGCGCCCGAACTCGCCGCCGCCATCCTCAAGCGGGCGCCGTCCGAGGCACCGGCGACGGCGGACCAGCTGCGGCTGCGCCCCCAGGAGCTCGTGGAGCTCGGCATAGTGCGGGGGATCGTGCCTCACCGGGAGTGACGGGTGGCCCGGTCATGAAGTACGTCACAGCGGTATGGATCATGCATAGGGACCGTAAGGGCAGGATCGGGACCTAACCACCGTTCGCATGCCCGGACATGGGGCGCCTGGGCACCGTTCCCGTGCTCACCGGTGCGATCCGTCACCCGCGAGTCCGACTTAGGTCACCCTTTCCTGGCGCGGTGGACCTCTGGTAGACGTGGCAGACCCCGACAGCACCACCGGAAGTCTCGCCATGGACAAGGACCGCACGCCCGACGACCTCATACCCTTCACGATCGACCTGACCTTCGAGGAGGCCAGGCGACGGGCCGAGGTCGTCGCCGCCCTCGGGCCCGACTGGGACCCGATGGCCGCCCTGCAGGCCGAGGACGAGGCGTACACGCTTCTCTACTCCGGCCTCGACGCCGAGCAGCAGCGCACCTACGACATGCTCGTGGACGCGGGCGTCCTTCCCGGAGGGGGGCCGGGCCGTGCGACTTCCCATTGATCCCCAGGCGGACATCGCCCGGCGCGCCTGGGTGCCCTGCCCGCGCTGCGACGACGCGCGCGACTGCGCCACCTGCGCCGAGCAGCGCAACTGCGGTGAGCACTGGCGCTATCTGATCTCCAACGCGGGCGCGGTCGTCCATCTCCAGTGCCCCGGCTGCACGCACATGTGGTCGCTCGACACACGACCCGGCGCGAACCGCCCGGACGACGACGAGCCGTATTCCTGCTAGGGCCTCCCGCTCGGAACCGGCCGACGTCGTCGCACCCATGGCCCGGCACGGCGCATCGCCGTACCGGGCCACTTCTTGCGCAAATGAGGGAGCGCGCGGGCCCCGGGAATGTCCGGCCAGGACGACGAAACGTCACATCAGGAACCCGACACGTCCACATGGTTGACATGGACTCAAGGAATTCGACGACCGCCGGATGTCGGGCGGGCGCACCGCCGCAAACCTGCTAGCTCTTGGGCGCGAACAGCACATCGGACACATCAGGACAATCCGGAACGCCTGATCGGTTCGACCCTCTCACGCCCACGAGAAAGGTCCGGGATGCCCAAGATCTTCGGCGTCGCCCTCCTTGCCCTTGCCCTGGCGGCAGCTTCACCGACTTCTGCAGCGGCCGAGGCGCCCGCGGGGTCCGACCGGGCCACCGGGCAGTACATCGTGACCCTCAAGGACACTGCCGCGAACGGGGGCACCGCCGCGTACGGGGACGCCGGAACGGCTGTGGACGCAGCCGTCGACGAGGCGTCCTCCATGGGTGCCGTGGTACGGCATGTCTACCGCCACGCCCTCCACGGCTACTCGGCGTCCATGAGCCCGAGCGCGGCAGCCGCGCTGGCCGAGGACCCGCGGGTGCAGTCGGTGCAGCCCGACCGGATGGTGAGGATCGCCGCCCAGTCGGTCCCGACCGGCGTGAACCGGGCGGATGCCGACCTCAGTCCCACGGCCGCCATCGACGGCGTCGACACCCGGGTGGACGTCGATGTCGCGGTGATCGACACCGGAGTCGACCCGAACCACCGCGACCTGAACGTGTACAAGAGGGGCGGCAAGAACTGCTGGCTGCCCCGGATGGACCAGATGGACCTGCACGGCCACGGCACCCATGTCGCCGGGATCGTCGGCGCCCTGGACAACGGCACCGGAGTGGTCGGTACGGCACCGGGCGCCCGGATCTGGCCGGTCCAGGTGCTCAACCCCCTCGGCATGGGCAGCACCGCTGACGTCATCTGCGGCATCGACTACGTCACCCACCACGCCGACGAGATCGACGTCGTCAACATGAGCCTCGGCGGCGGGGGAAGCGACGACGGCAACTGCGGCAACACGGACGGCGACGCCATGCACCAGGCGATCTGCGCCTCCGTCGCCGCCGGCGTCACCTACGTCGTCGCGGCGGCCAACGACCACGCCGACGCCAAGGACACCACCCCGGCCGCGTACGACGAAGTGATCACCGTCAGCGCGCTGGCCGACTTCGACGGCAAGGCCGGTGGTCTCGGCACCGCCACCTGCCGCAGCGACAGGGACGACACCTTCGCCGACTTCTCCAACTACGGCCCCGACGTCGACCTGATCGCCCCGGGCGTGTGCATCCGCTCGACCTTCGCGGGCGGGGGCTACTCCACCCTGTCCGGCACCTCGATGGCATCGCCCCACGTCGCGGGCGGTGCGGCCCTGTACCGGGCGACCCACCCGGGCGCGTCGCCGAGCGCGGTCAAGGCCGCTCTGGTGAACGCCGGCGGCTTCGACTGGATCTCGCCGTCCGAGGACGGCGACAGCATCAAGGAGCCTCTCCTCAGGCTCAGTTCGTTCTGATCGCCCGGACCGGTGACCGCCTCACCGGCCACGGGTGCCCGACCCCGTGGGCGCGGACCCTGAGGTCCCTCGCCCACGGGGTCGCCCGTTCGCGCCCGCGGGCCGACCGCTCGGGCCGCCTGTCAGGCCCTGCTAGGGGGTCGGCTCGCGGGCGTCGTACCGTACGAATCCCCGTCCGCGCAGGGCCAGAAGGCCGATCGCGAGGACGCAGGCGAGACCGCCGCCGGTGACGGCGACCGCGGGGGACGTGAGGTCGGCGACCGATCCGGCGAGGAAGTCCCCGAGACGCGGTCCACCCGCGACGACGACGAGGAACACCCCCTGGAGGCGTCCGCGCATCTCGTCCGGCGCCGCCGCCTGGAGCATGGTGTTCCGGAACACCATGGACACGGTGTCCGCGCAGCCGGCGAGAGCGAGGAAGAACAGCCCGAGCCAGAGGTTCCTGGTCAGCCCGAACACGGCGATCGCCGTTCCCCAGGCGGCGACGGCGAGCAGGATCGCCACGCCGTGCCGCCGGATCCGCCCCTGCCAGCCCGAGAACACACCGCCGAGGAGCGCGCCCACGGCGGGCGCGGCGACGAGGAGGCCGGTGATACGGGCGTCACCGCCGTACCAGAGCACGGCGACGGCGGGGAACAGCGCGCGCGGATGCGCCAGGATCATGGCGCAGAAGTCGGAGAAGAACGTCATCCGGATGTTCGGGCGGGTGGCGAGGAAGCGCAGCCCGTCGAGGACCGATGCCCGCGCCGCCCGACCGCGGTCGGGCAGCATGGCCGGCAGCCGCCACATCGCGTACAGCGCGGCACCGAAGGCGACGGCGTCGACGAGGTAGGCCGTCTGGTAGCCCCCGTATCCGACGATCAGTCCTCCGAGCATCGGACCGAGCAGCATCCCCGACGTCATCGTCATCGAGCCGAGCGCATTGGCGGCGGGCAGCTGCTCGGGCGGCAGCAGACGGGGGATCATCGCGGTGCGGGCCGGCGAGTTGAGCGCGGCGCACACCGCCTGCAGTGCGACGACGCCGTACAGGAACCAGACGTGGTGGACGCCCGCGAACGCGGCGGCGGCAAGGGCTGCCGACAGGGCCGCGGACCCGCTCGCGCTGTACAGCCCGAGCTTGCGGCGGTCGACGGTGTCGGCGACGGCGCCCCCGTACAGCCCGAAGACGATCAGCGGAATCAGCGAGAAGAGCCCGACCAGCCCGACGGAGAAGGTGGAGCGGGTGAGGTCGTACACCTGGAGCGAGACGGCCAGGGTGGTCATCCCCTGCCCGATCCAGGAAACGGTGTTCCCGAACCACAGCCGCCGGTAGTCGGCGGAGGAGCGCAGCGGGGTGAGGTCGGCGAGTATGCGGCGCTTGCGGGGCGTGGTGCCGGTCGCGGTCATGCGACGTCGGGTTCGGACCCGGGCCGCGTGCGGCGAGCAGATCGGGAGGCTATCGGCGACATACGGCGCAGTATAGGGACGCAGGGACCCATGCCCCTTACGCCGGATCGGTGGCCGCGACTGCATCGTTCGGTGTAGTGCCGGTCGTTCCCTGTGGCGATGCCCGGCCGGGGCCGTCGTGGTCGTATGGGAGCGACCCCGACCCCGACCTCGCCACCGGCACGGAGGCCATGTGATGCACCCCGACCCCGGCCCCGGCCCCGTTCTCGCGTCCGACGCCGAGCGTGAGGCCACGGTCGAGCGGCTGAGGGTCGCCGCCGTGGAGGGCCGGCTGACCCTGGAGGAGCTCGCCGAGCGCTCCGAGGTCGCATATCTGGCCCGTACCAGGTCCGAACTGGCCGCGGTCGCCGAGGATCTGCCCCTGCCCGTGCGGCCGCCCGCCGGATCGCCGCCGCCTTCCCCCGGCCGCGGCCGGACCGCCGTTCGCGCCCTGATCGGCGACGTGGTCCACCGCGGTCCGGTGCCGGGGGCGGAGCACGTCATCGAGGCCACCGCGGTCCTCGGCGATCTGATCCTGGACCTCTCGGCGGCCAGGGCCCCCGCGTCGGGCGTCCTGACCGTCACGGCCTGGGCCGTCCTGGGGGATGTGACGCTGGTGGTACCCGAGGGTGTGGAGACGGAAGTGACGTGCTCCGGCATGGTCGGCGGTGTACGCGATCTGACGCGGCCCCGTCCGTCGGCACCGGACCTGGCGCCACGGGTGCGGGTGACCGGAGTCGCGGTCCTCGGCGACATCGTCGTCACGCATCCCGCGGCGGTTCACCGTTCGGTGTGGCGCATGTGGCTGGACACGCACCGCACCCGGCCGATCAGCGGATGACAGTGCCGGTGGGGCGGCCGGTTCGGGGTATCGGGACCCCATGACTATTCCGCATCCCGCCGACCGCGGAGGCGAGCGGCGGGGACGATTCGAGCAGCTGGCCGAGGCCGCTTCGAGGCTCACCAGCTCCCCCGCCTTCTTCGCACTCTGTCTGGCTCTGGTCGCCATCGTGGTCGCCGTGCACGTAGCCGGGCTCGACATCTCGTGGCAGCTGTTCGCCGGCGACTGCATGACCGCGGTGACGCTGCTGCTCCTCGCGCTGCTGAAGAACTCGGAGCTGCGGGCCGAGCGCGCGATCCAGCGCAAGCTGGACGCGATTGCCGCCGCCCTCCTCGAGGCGCAGGAGGGTGAGCCCGGGAAGGCGCACGAGGATCTCAGGGCCGCGATCGGGATGGAGGACGAGATCTGAGGCGGCCCCCGCCCGGTGGGTGGCCGTGCCCCGGACGCCGACCCCGCTCCCGCCGTCGTACGGGCCCCGGGCGCCGGTCAGACCTGTTCGAACGGCAGATGCGGGTCCGTGATCCCGCCGGGACAGGCGAGTGAGGCGATGTCCCAGCCCGCCCGTGAGGCGCCCGCCTGATACGCGCTTTCGTAGAAGGCGAGCACGGCCGCACGGGGATCGGGCTCGGCGCGGGCGGCGTCGTAGCCCAGTACGGCCAGGTGACTGTCGCCGCGCGCGACCCAGTCCGCCGCCGTCGGCCTGAGCGGCTCCCCTGCCAGGCCGGCGGGCTCGGGAGCGGTGTACGAGTAGAAGGCGGGCTCGGCGAAGTTGTCGTCGCCGAACCAGAAGCCGAAGGAGATGACCTCGCGGGAGTACGCCTCCCGCGTCACGGGATCGATCTGCGGAGGCTGGTCGACGTGCCGCTCGGAGAAACGGGTGTGGGCGATGTCGAAGGTGTGCCAGAAGTGGTGCACCGGGCTGACCTTGCCGGAGAAGCCTGCCGCGAACTCCTCGAGGACCGAGGCCACCTGACTGAGCACCTGCCAGTACCGGTTGGCCCATGCGGGATCGTAGGCCGCATGTTCGGTGTCCTCCGCGAACGGCCGGCCGGTGTCGGGCAGGTCGAAGGGCCTGGGCACGTCGATGTCCACCCGGATGCCCAGCGCGGCCAGCGCGGCAAGGGTGCTGTCGTGGAAGGAGGCGACGGACCGGCCCACCAGCGGGAAGGACTCCGCCCTGCCGTCGAGGGTGGTGACGACCAGTTGATGACCGACGAAATCGAAGTCGATCGTGAAGAGCGGTCCCCCGTCGGCCGGTCTCATGGGGCGTGTGGTGATACCGCGACCGGTGAGATGGAAAGGGGCGTTCCACCAGTGGTTGCGCCGGGGACTCGCGGCTAGGCGGATCTTGCCGACGACCTGCGTGAACCGGTGCAGTGTCTCTTTGGTGTCCCGCCACTGGTCGAGCGGCATCGTCGGGAACGGGTCCATCGCGTTCCCCTTCCTGCCCGGCACGGCGACGCCCGGCGCGGTTCCATGATGGCCACGCCGGACGGGTACGGCACCTCGGAGTACGCCGGCCTCCCGGCGTACTCCGGCCCCCGGCTGCTCCGGCTCCGTCCACGGTGGGTCCCCTTCCCGGAGGCCGCCCGCGACCCCCTACGGGCGCCGGTCAGCCACAGACACTGACCGGGCCTCACGACGAATGCGCCGAGGAAGACCACGGTGGCCAGGCGATCCGCGGCACGTTCCGCGACCGGTCCGGCCAGGATGCCGGCGTAGCTGTGGAGCACCCAGATGCACCTCGGTGGTCCTCGTACCGGAGAAGATCCGCCAGGTCATGGACGTGGGTGGACACACCGACGTCGCGGGTGAGCCGGCGCCGGTGTTCGCCCTGCCCACTGAGGCTCGGTGCCAGAACCCGGTGACCGCGCACGGTCAGCAGATCGCGCACCTGTCGCCGGCACCAGGCCTCCGTGCAGCCTGGCGGCCGCGTATGTGCCCGGCTCGTTCTCTCCCTCGAATGGCCACCGCGGTGGGCGTGAGTGAGTCGTCCATCCGGCCGCATTCGGGATGTCAGGCGCTCGCCGGCTGATCACGGTGCTTAGCGTCAGGCGCGGCGACCATCGGCGCCGCGGCGTCCCGAACGCGCATCACGGAGGAACGCCGCCGATTTCTCAGCACTCAGCTACTCAGCACGCCTCGGTGTGCATGCAGGAGGTCTTCATGTCGGGTATCGCGGTGCTGCGCATGCCGCAGCGGGCAGCGGCGGGAGAAAGGGACGGCCGCGGACGTTCCTGGTGGCTGCGCATGCGGGCCTGGGTGGCGGGCATGGCGGTTCTGGCAGGTCTGGCCACCCCGCTCGCCCTGGCCGCTCCCGCGGCGGCGCAGTCGGGAACCTTCGCCTACGTGGCCAACCAGGGCTCGGACTCCGTGTCGGTGATCGACACCACCACCAACACCGTCATCGACACCATCATCGTCGGCGACGCTCCCAACGGTGTGGCGTTCTCCCCGGACCGCACCCGGGCCTATGTCACCAACCTCAACGACGGCAACGTATCGGTGATCAATACCTTCACCCACGCCGTCATCGCCACCGTCGACGCCGGGGACGGCCCTCTCGGGCTGGCGGTCACCCCGGACGGCACCAAGGTCTACGTCGCCAACGAAACCTCGAGCGACGTGACGGTGATCGACACCGCCACCAACACCGTCATCACCACCATCGTCGTCGCCGGCAACCCGTTCGACGTGGCGATCACCCCGGACAGCGCCAAGGCCTACGTGAGCAGTTCCAACGGGTCCAGTGTGTCGGTGATCAACACCGCCACCAACGCCGTCACCGCCACCATTCCCGTCGGCACGACTCCCCTCGGTCTGGCGGTCACCCCGGACGGGACCACCCTCTACGTCGCCGTCCAGGACGCGGACAACGTGACCGTGATCGACACCACCACCGACGCCGTCACCAACACCATCCCCATCCCCACCGCCGATCCCCGCGATGTGGCGTTCACCCCGAACGGCGCCAAGGCCTACGTCCCCGACCTGGGGAACCCCGGCACGGTGTCGGTGATCGACACCACCACCGAGGCCGTCATCGGGACCGTCAACGTCAATAACAACCCCGTCGGTGTCGCGGTC
The DNA here is from genome assembly GCF_042802855.1 of Streptomyces sp. NPDC057445. NCBI lineage: Bacteria > Bacillati > Actinomycetota > Actinomycetes > Kitasatosporales > Streptomycetaceae > Streptomyces > Streptomyces sp. NPDC057445. Next base: position 440,518 of record NZ_JBHVDH010000001.1, read on the forward strand.
ACACCGGACGGCGGCTTCGCCTACGTCACCAACTTCCTCTCGGGCAACGTGTCGGTGATCAACACCACCACCGACGTCGTCGTCGCCACCGTCACCGTCGGCAGCAACCCGTTCGGTGTCGCGGTCGCCGACGTCCCGGCGTCGGCGGCGGCCGAGTGCCCCCCGGGCAGCGTCATCACCGGCGGCGGCGCCGAGCTCAGCGGCCCACCGCCGAGCGACTTCACCAGCAAGCCGGTCGGCGACACCTGGCAGGTGTCCCTCACCAACGAGTCCGACGAGCCCATCACCTTCACCCCCTACGCCGTGTGCGCGGACAACACCCCGTAGGGCGGATCGCCGCTACGACCACGTCCGATTCCCGAACGACCTGGAGAACACCATGACTTCTGACCGCACATCGCCACCGCGGTCACCGCTGGGGCCGCTGGGTCCGCTGCCCCGGCGGACCACCTGGCAGACCGGCGGCGCGATCGCGTCGCTCGCTCTCGTCCTCGGAGGGATCGCCGTCCCGGTCGCCGCCGCCGTACAGCGGGCGGACACGCCTCCCCACCGCAGCACCGCGACACCGGCGGACGACAGGGACCGGTGCGACGACCCCTGGGGCCCGAACAGCCTGGACGGGGCCGACCGGTGCAAGCCGGGCCGCGGCCCCACGGGACCCACCGGCCCCACGGGTGCGATCGGCTCCACGGGTGCGACCGGCTCCACGGGTGCCACCGGGGCCACGGGTGCCACCGGGGCCACGGGCGCCACAGGACCGACCGGCCCGACCGGCCCCACCGGCCCCACAGGACCCACCGGCTCGACAGGCCCGACAGGCCCGACAGGCGCGACGGGAACCACCGGTCGCACAGGAGCGACCGGCGCCACCGGTCCCACCGGAGCTCCCGGACCGGTGGACACCTTCATCGTTCGCGGGGAGACCGTGACGGTTCCTCCCACGGAGATCCCACTGGGCCGCTGACCGCTTCACGGCAGGGCTCCTGGCCGGTGCGACCGGTGCGTCGAACCACCGGTACCCGCCTCAGGAGCCCTGCGTGACGCGGTCCGGGATGTCCGTCGCGCGTCGGCCTTCGGGTGAGGGTGACGCCCGGGCGTCTCAGTCGCCGCCCAGGCGCCTTCGGTCCTCCTTGCTCCATGCACGGGTGTCCCGCGGCAGGACGTACGGCTCCTCGTCCTCGGGGTGGCCGCCGGCGATCGCGCGTTCGCGAGACATCTCGGCGTCGAATTCCAGGCCCAGCAGGATCGCCAGATTGGAGATCCACAGCCACACAAGGAAGATGATCACGCCGGCGAGCGTTCCGTAGATCCTGTTGTACGAGCCGAAGTTCGAAACGAACAACGCGAAGCCCGCGGAGGCTGCCATCCAGACGACCAGGGCCACGAAACTGCCGGGCGAGACCCATCTGAAGCCTCGGCCCCGTGCGTTCGGCGCTGCCCAGTAGAGGATCGCGATCATGGTCGTCGCCAGCAGGAGCAGGACGGGCCACTTGGCGACCGACCACACCGTGAGCGCGGTGCCACCGATCCCCAGAGCCCGTCCCACATGCTGAGCGAGGCCTCCCGTGAACACCACGATCAGCGCGCTGAGGCAGGCGAGCACCAGCAGCAGCAGTGTCAGGAGCAGCCGCAGAGGTGTGACCTTCCAGATCGGGCGGCCCTCCGGCACGTCGTAGACGGCGTTGGACGTACGGATGAAGGCTGCCACGTATCCAGAACCCGACCACAGGGCGCCCAGCAGACCGACGACCGCGAGAATCGACCCGGTCGAACCGCTGGAGCGGAGCTGCTCGACGGAGCCGATGATGATGTCACGGGCCGCGCCGGGTGTGAGTTGGTCGAGATTGCTCAGGAGAGTCCGGATCGCCGACTCCCCCGCGACGCCGAGCAGGGATACCAGCAGCAGCAGCGCGGGGAAGAGCGCCAGCACCCCGTAGTACGTCAGAGCCGCCGCCCGGTCCACCAGCTCGTCGTCCCTGAACTCGGTCACGGTCCGGCGCAGCACCGCCGTCCAGGACTTCTTCGACAGATCGCCCGGGTGGTCCGGCGCCTGTCGCTCCACCTGCGGGTCGGGTCCGGCTTCCTCCGGCGCGTCGCGGCTCCGGTCAGGGGCGTTCCGCTCACCCTGCTGGTTCCGGCCGGACTCGCGTCTGCGCTGCCATGGTGCCGCCATACGGTGGGGATAACCGCAAACCTCGTGGTCATGCCGGCGACGGCGGACCGATGTGAAGCTGCTTCCGGCAGGAGGACCACGCGGGCTCGGAAGGCCCCGGCCACGACGTGGCGAGGCGGGGCGAGGCCGTGCTCAGTCCGGGAGGGTGCTCCCTCGGGCCCCGTCACCGCGAGGGACCTCGTCGGCCGCAGAGCCGGCGAGGATCTCGAGCAGAGGGGCGATGTACCGGTCGCCCTCCGCGGGATGGCGGAACTTGCCGCCCATGATCACCTGGTACTTGTTCCGCCGGCCTTCGCGTGTGTGCGTGAGGTATCCGGCTTCCTCGAGGTCGGCGACGAGGGCCTGAACGGTCCTCTCGGTCAGGTCCAGCGCCGAGGCGAGGTCACGGATCCGGGCCCATGGATCGCGCGCGATCGCCGACAGCACACGGGTGTGGTTGGTCAGGAAGGTCCACGCTTTGCGTGGTGGCTCGGACGCGTCCATGGTCCTATCATACGCAGCCGGATACACGTTTCCCAAAAGCAGAATTGAATTTCAGGTATCTCTTGACGTGTCTCCCGGGTGGTACGAACATGAGGAAGCAGGTTGCCCCCCAGCTGGAGTGCGATCATGACCACTTCTTCCGGCGACCACGCCGAGCTCCGAGCCGGAGCAGCGCCTCTGGACCCGCGTGCCGGGCACCCGGGTGGTGCGAGGCTCGCGGCGACGGTGAGCGGCGGCGATCAGGACCGGACCCTCTCGGCCGCAGCCGACCGGACGGACACCGACGCGGCCGGCTCGCGCGGGCCGTCCTCGGACGAGACGGCCGTACCGTTCCCCGCGCTGTTCGCCGACGTATGCCATGCCCTCGCCGACGTCGGCTTCCAGACCGACCCTCAGGACACCGATGGCGCTCCCGGGCTGACCGTCGAGGCGCAATCGCGGGGAGTTGTCGTCTCATGGGCCGACCCGGTAGGTGCCCACACCCCGAGCGCGGCCGATTCCGGTCATGAACACGTATCCGCCAACGGGTATCCCGGGATTCACAGAGCCCTGGGCATCGCGGTGGTGGTCGCCCTCACCGGTGCCGGTTTCAGGATGGACGATCCGGTCAGGGACAACGAGGTGGTGGTGACCGGACGAGAGCCCGGGCATCAGGGCCGGGGGCGCTCCGAGAACGACGCGGCAGCCGCAGAGATGATCAGAGAGGCCGTCGTCGCACGGGCGACCGTGGACGAGGCGACAGGGCTCATCACCGCCACCGCTCGGCTGACTCCGGGACAGGGGCGGGCGGTCCTGCAGGAAGTCTCACAGCACACCGGCATCCCCTTGCTGCGTCTCGCCGAGCTCGTCGTCGGCTGGGCCGGCCACGGGGAGATCACCGCCGACCTCCGGGAGGAACTGGAGCGAAGCCTTGCCAGGCATCAGCCGCTCACCGGGACGGCGCCGCCCGAGGGGGGCTGAACCGCGCACCTCGCAGGAACGAAGCACGCCGGCCGACGGGCCCTGCCCGCCACGCCTCTCCGCTCGCAGGACGGGACACGGCCTTCCCACCGAAGTCGGCCTCCCACCGCAGTCGGCCTCCCACCGCAGTCGGCCTCCCACCGCAGTTGGCCGAATCCGGCTGCGTGAGCGGGGCCGGGCCGGGAAGACGCTGCGACAGGTATCCACAGTCTCCCGGAAAGGTGAACCTGTGACCCCATCCACGCAGGCCGGCCACACGTCCACGCGGCCGCCGGAGACCCGGACCCCGGCCCCGCCCAGCCCGATCGCCGGAGATCTGCCCTGGATCGAGGACGGCGCGAGCCTTCCGCCGAGGGACGCGCGCGAGCTTTCGAAACTGTTCTTCGACCGGCTCCGCGTCCTGGAAGAGGGCACGCCGGAGTACCAGTACGCACGCAACACGCTGATCGAGATGAACCTGTCCCTGGTCAAGTTCGCGGCCGGCCGGTTCCGCAACCGCGGCAGCGGGGACATGGAGGACATCGTCCAGGTCGGCACGATCGGTCTCATCAAGGCCATCGACCGCTTCGACCTCAGCCGCGAGGTCGAGTTCACCTCGTTCGCCGTCCCCTACATCGTCGGCGAGATCAAGCGGTACTTCCGCGACGCCAGCTGGGCCGTCCATGTCCCCCGGCGTCTGCAGGAACTACGCGTAGAACTGGCCAAGGCCAAGGAGTACTTGGCCACCACACTCGACCGCGATCCCACCGTCAAGGACCTCGCCGCTCACCTCGGCATCGGCGAGGACGAAGTCGTGGAGGGCCTGGTGGCCGCCAACGGCTACACGGCCGGCTCCCTCGACACCCCCAATGCCGACACCGAGGACGCTCCGGCCCACCTCAGCAGCGGCCGCCCGTACGCCGACCTCGTCGGCGACGACGACCCGGCGATGGAACTCGTCGAGGACTTCCACGCACTCGCCCCACTGCTCACCCGGCTGAGCGACCGCGAACGCACCATCCTGGAGATGCGCTTCGGCCAGGAGATGACGCAGGCCCAGATCGGCGCCGGACTCGGCATCTCCCAGATGCACGTCTCCCGCCTGCTCACCCGCACCCTCACCCGGCTGCGCCGCGGCATGCTGACCGAGCACTGACCGCACGGCGGCCGGCGAGGTTGCGCCCCGTGTATCGGCGGCCTGCGGCGGGTGTGCCGTGACCGTCCGGGGGAACGCGCCGCCATAGGCACACGGCGCAGGGCCGTTGCTCCGGACAAGCGGAAACGAGGCTCGAATGCGCAAGAAGAAGAAGAAGGTCCCACTCCTCTACAAGCCGGTCGGATTCGCCCTTAGCTGGGCCGGCGGTGCGCTTGCCGGGCTGGCCTTCCAGACGGTCTGGAAGGCCGTACGCCACGAGGACGACGCCCCCGACGCGCTGGACCAGGACCGGGGCTGGGGCGAGATCCTCTTGGCAGCAGCGGCCCAGGGCGCGATCTTCGCCGTCGTACGCAGTGCGATCGACCGCTCGGGAGCGAAGGCCGTCCACCACGCGACCGGCATCTGGCCCGGGGGAGCGGAAGGCGGCCGGGACTAGCGTCTTTCGTCCGGATCAGGCCGGATGGGAGAGCGGGGCCCGGCCCTGCCTCGCAAGGCGGCGGAAGGAGCCCACGCGGTGGGGGCACCTCCCAGCGGTGGCTGGGGGGACGTCGGCGGCCGGGACGACGCAGCGAGGTGCGGCGCCAAGGCACACAAGCCCGGCAAGATCCGAACGAGAGGCCCTGGCGTCGGGACGCGTGGAGCGTCCGCGGAGACAGCGGTCGCTCCGGAGGCCGCGGGCGGTCCGGTCCCGCGGCCGGTTGTGCGGCACGGTCGACGGCGGATCCGCGGTCCGCGGCAGGTCGGCGGTCCGCGGGAGAGGCGCGGTCCGCGGCAGGTCGGCGGTCCGGCGGC